>NZ_JAPDCM010000001.1:0-428707 GCF_027706125.1 Aeromonas sp. Y318-1 | reverse complement strand
GTTCAAATCCGGCCCCCGCAACCAACTATTTGTGCCCATGGCAAACGCATAGCGCTGCGGTGGAGACGAAGACAGCAAGGGGCAACTGCTCTGTCTCTTGTGGTGGCAGTACAATTCGGACGCGGGGTGGAGCAGCTCGGTAGCTCGTCGGGCTCATAACCCGAAGGTCGTCGGTTCAAATCCGGCCCCCGCAACCAACTATTTGTGCCCATGGCAAACGCATAGCGCTGCGGTGGAGACGAAGACAGCAAGGGGCAACTGCTCTGTCTCTTGTGGTGGCAGTACAATTCGGACGCGGGGTGGAGCAGCTCGGTAGCTCGTCGGGCTCATAACCCGAAGGTCGTCGGTTCAAATCCGGCCCCCGCAACCAACTTCCTTTCTCTATTACCTCAATCTCACCGTTTTTCATCCAGCCGCCTTCGCGGTCTTTCTGCTTTGTGTCGCCTTCACGCTTGATATTGATTTTCAAGTGCAAATCTGGCTGTGACCCCGCTTTGTTGGGTATCATCACTGGTATCTCTTCATGGACGAGGGTCTTGCCCAATGATGCAACCATTTACCTATCTGCCGCCACAGATCGACATTCACGACGCTAGCCTTGCTGCCGTCCTCACCAACGGCCTGGCCGCCAACCTGCTGATCTGCGCCGAAGATCGCCGCGAAAGCCTGCTGGCCCTGCCCGAGTTTGCCGCCGTCGGCGCCCAGATCGCGCTGGGGCAGAAAGCGCCCTACAGCCTGGTGCTGCACAATACCCTGCAACTGCTGATCTTCCTGCCGGCACACCCAGCGCGCGATCACTCCCTCTACAAGCAGGTGCGCGGCTGGGTTGCGCCGCTGGCCGGGCTCAAGATCGAGCGGTTGGGGCTGCACCTGGAAGGCTTTGACGAGGCCGATACTACGCTGTTGGCAGAACTGGTGCTGGCCACCTTGCTGGCCGCCAACGTGCCGCTGCCCAGTCACAAGCATCGCAGCGAAGATCCCTGGCGCTACCAGCAGATTGCGGTGTCCCCCAATTGCGTGCTGGATCTGGCGCGGATCTATGCTGAAGCCGAAGGCAACGGTCTGGCGCGCCATCTGGCGGTGTCGCCGGCCTCCGATCTGACCGCCCGCAGCTACCGGGAGTGGGTGCGTCAACTCGCCCAGAGCGAGGGGTGGCAGTGGCATGAATACGATCAGGCCCAGCTCGCCGAGCGGGGGGCCGGTGCCTTCATCGCGGTGGCGCGCGGCTCGGAAGACAACCAGGCCGCCATGGTCAAGCTGAGCTACTGCCCGCCCAATGCGGTGCGGCGGCTGGCGCTGGTGGGCAAGGGGATCTGCCACGACTCGGGCGGCTACAACCTCAAGATCTCCGGCAGCATGTATGGCATGCACCTGGACATGGGGGGCAGTGCGGTGGCACTGGGGACGCTCCACGCCATCAGTCGGGCCAGGTTGCCCTATGAGGTGCACTGCTGGCTCGCCATCGCCGAGAACCACATAGGCCCGCTCGCCTACCGGCCGGGGGAGGTGGTGACCGCCCTCAACGGCACCACCATCGAGGTGGTGGACACCGATGCCGAGGGGCGCATGGTGCTGGCGGATACCCTCTGCATGGCGGTGCAGGACAACCCGGATCTGCTGATCGACTACGCGACCCTGACCGGGGCCTGCAAGCGGGCACTTGGCAGCCGCTACAGCGGCGCCTTCACCAACCGCCCCCAGTGGCTGGGGGAGCTTATCAATCTTGGCCAGCGCAGCGGCGAGCGGATCTGGCCCTTCCCGCTGGATGAGGACTACGACGACAACCTCGATAGCGAGTGGGCCGATCTGTTACAGTGTGCGCCGGGCTCGTCGCCGGATCACATCGATGCGGCCCGCTTCCTCAGCCGCTTCGTCCCCGCCCAGACCCCCTGGCTGCACCTCGACTTGAGCGGTTTTCGCAACAAGGGCGGCAATGGCGTGGTCAGCAGCGAGGTGACCGGATTCGGGGTCAGATTGACACTGGATCTGCTGGCCGGCCCGCTGGGGCGGCGCAATGAATTTGATCAACCAGAACAGTAAGGGATCCCGTGAAAGTACCAAGTTATGACTGGGTGTTGTTCGATCTGGACGAAACACTGCTCGATTTCCCGGTCGCCCAGGCGCTGGAACAGACGCTGCACATTTACGGCGTGACGCCGACCCCGCCCAAGATGGCGGAGTACCATGCCCTCAACCACCGGCTCTGGCAGCAGTACAACTCCGGCGAGATCGATGCCGCCCACCTGCAGCAGACCCGCTTCTCCCTGTTTGCCGAACAGGTGGACGTGGCGCCGATGGCGATGAACGATACCTTCCTGCAGCAGATCATCGCCCTGAGCATGCCGCTGGAGGGGGTGGTGGAGACCCTGCAGGCGTTGAAGAGCAAGGTGAAGATGGGGATCATCACCAACGGTTTCAGCCTGCCGCAGCGCGGCCGCCTCGACAAGCTGGGCTGGAACGAGTGGTTCGAGCCGTTGGTGATCTCGGACGAGGTACAGGTGACCAAGCCGGCGGCGGCCATTTTCCAGCATGCCCTCGAGCTGATGCAGCGCCCGGATCCGGCGCGGGTGCTAATGGTCGGGGACAACCCCAAGACCGATATCGCCGGCGCTGCGGCGCAGGGGCTGGCAACCTGCTGGTACAACCCGGCTCGCCAGGATGGTCCGTGCGAGGCGACCCACGAGATCCACCACTTCGCCCACCTCTCGGCCATCGTGCTGGGGCAGTAGGTGCAACCGAGCCCCTTGCCAGACAAGGGGTGAAACAAACAAGGCAGCCCGCGGGCTGCCTTGTTTGTTTCCGGCTGTTTGCTAGCGGCCGAGGCGAGCCAGCAGCCAGGACTCCAGCAGTGCCACGCCGGGGGCCAGCACGGCCTCGTCGAAGTCGAACTCCGGGTGATGATGGGGCGCCGCCAGATTGGCCCCCAGGATCAGGTAGGCCGCCTCGCCACCGCTTCGCTGCACCCGCTCGATGAGAAAGCCCGCGTCCTCGCTGGCGCCGAAACGGCGGGTATGGATGGTCTCGAGCTTGAGCGCCTGGGCGAGCGGAATGATCTCTTCAAGTAGGCTCGGACTGTTGTCGATACCGATGGCTTCACCCTGCTTGCGAATGAGGTAGGTGGCGCCCTGCATCATGGCTGCCCCTTCCACCATCTGCTGCACCTGGCTGAACATGTAGTCGTTGAGGGCCGGCGTGGCGCCCCGGGTCTCCCCCTGCAACAGGGCGTGACCCGGGATCACGTTGCGGCCGCTGCCGCCATGGAGCTGGCCCACGTTGATGCGGGTCATGCCATCGCGGTGGCGAGCGATGCCGAGCATGGCGGTGGTGGCCATGCAGGCCGCCGCCAGCGCATTGCTGCCGGCGTTGGGCTCAAGTCCCGCGTGGGCGGCACGCCCCATGAACTCCACGTCGAACTTGGTGGAGCAGAGAAACTCGGTGGGATTGACCACCAGCTCGCCGCTGTTGGCATGAATGCCGATGTGCAGCGCCAGCAGGGCATCCACGTCGTCGAGTTGACCGCCGGCGGCCAGCGCCTTGCCGCCGCGACAGCCCTCTTCGGCGGGCTGGAAGAACAGCTTGATGCGGCCGTTCAACCGATCAGCGAGGGCGGCGATCCGCTCGGCCAGCACCAGCCCGATGGCGGTATGGCCGTCATGGGCGCAGGCGTGCATCCAGCCGGCGTTGCGCGAGTGCCACCCCTCCTGGCTGGGGGGATGCAGCTCACCCTGGCTCTCTTCGACCTCCACCGCATCGATGTCGAAGCGAAAGGCCAGGGTCGGGCCGGGACGGCCGCTGTCCCACAGCCCCATCACGCCCGTTATCTCTTCGATCCTGCCCAGCCAGTCCGGATGGGCTCCCTGGCGCAGGGCTCGCTCCTTCTGGGCCTGCACGTCGATGTTGCGGCCCATGATGAGGTTGCTGGCAAGCAGCTTGTCGCCCAGCATGATGGAGAAACCGAGTTCACTGAGGTGGTGGGCGATGAGGGAGCTGGTACGAAATTCACACCAGGCCGCTTCGGGCAGACGATGAAGATCACGACGCCAATGGCTTAGCGCATCTTGTGTCATGGTAATTCCTGCATGGCGAATCCAGCGGACATTGTGACGGGCAGGGGGGCAAGAGTAAATCCCGCAGACGCAAATGAACAGAGGGAGCCACTGGCTCCCCCTGTTGACAGGCTACCTCTGGCAGGCAGCTGTAATTATGTTCGCTTGGTCGTACTAATGGCCGTATTGGTCGCTGTTTTCGATGAACCACCAAAAAATGACATTAAGCGGTGAATTAACCAGCGTGGCGATGCCTGTCGTTGCCCATCAGGATCACTGGGTGGGCAACTAACCGCCTCAAAGCTGTGACAGTGACGGCAGAGAGACGGCAACCAGAGTGAAAAACACAGTAAAAACTGCAGTAACCACAAACTCTTTCATATTTTGTCTCCCTTGGCTGACTGTTGATGGAACCAAGATACCACAATTGTGCGGTAAAACAATAGTAAATTGCATTTATAGGTGTGAATGTGGCTGGTGCGTATCTAAAGCTTCATTTTTGCATTTTTAAGCTCATTTTATCGTCTTGATGGTCATGTCATGCGGTGAAGAGAAGTGGATTCTTAAGTTATTTCAATTAAAACAGTACATTAAGTAATTTCATTATGATGCTGGCGATGGGTTTTATATGAGGCTTTTTTGTTTTTTTAAAATTATGTCGGCAAAAAAAGACGATTTTTAGGGGAAAGTGATGACCCCGCCATGGTTTGGGCTGCTGTCAGCGCCATTTTCCGTCTCCAACATGTTTTTGTCGCAGTCGAACGGTTTTTCCCTGTCGTGACGCCACCTTCTGACATGTCTCTTCCCGTCTTTATTGCAAAATTCCCTCTGCTGATGGTGCCCTGTCGGCCCACTTTTCGTCTCTGTTCGGACCTTTTTCGGCATATTGGCGGCCCTATGGGGCACCTGCGGTCGGCAACGCCAAGGGACAGAGCAAGAAGAGTGTGCAGAGAGGTGGTGCTGCTCTCGGCAAAAGCCAGGTTGCAGAGGGCCGTGTACCGCGTTGTTGCGCTCCTGAACCGAAGTAATGTCGGTTGAGCTGGTTAACGGTGCAAGGGGCTCCGAAGAAGGGGGATGGTGGGCAGGCAATAAACAGAGGAAGCGCTGCGAGGGGGCAGGGATGGTTGCAACGAGGTAGTGTCATGGCCTCGGCGTGGTGAGCAGGGCCCAATGAAAAAGCCCTCCAGTGGAGGGCTTTTGTCACAGCAACCTGAAAGCGGGGCTTAGAACAGGGTGGTGGAGAGATCGTAGAGCTCCTGATCGAACGGGCGCTTGAGGTTCTCGATGCAGTCGATGATGTCGTGATGCACCATCTCGTTGCGCTGGATGCCGACGCAGCGGCCACCGTGACCGGCCAGCAGCTGCTCGACGGCGTAGGCGCCCATGCGGCTGGACATGATGCGGTCACGTGCGGTGGGGGTACCGCCACGCTGGATGTGGCCCAGGATGGTGGCGCGGGTTTCGCGGCCGGTCAGGGCTTCGATGTCCTTGGCCAGGGCGTTCACGTCGGTGACGTGTTCACAGATGGTGATGATGGCGTGCTTCTTGCCCTTGGCTTCGCCTTCCTTGATCTGTTGCAGCAGCTTGTCCTTGTCGAACGCTACTTCCGGCACGATCACGTACTCGGCACCACCGGCAACGGCGGCGGACATGGCCAGATCACCACAGTGACGGCCCATGATCTCGACCACGGAGATGCGATGGTGGGAGCTGCAGGTATCGCGCAGACGGTCGATGGCGTCTACCACCACGTTCAGCGCGGTATCAAAGCCGATGGTGAAGTCGGTACCGGCGATGTCGTTGTCGATGGTGCCCGGCAGGCCGATGCAGGGGAAACCCTCTTCGGTCAGCTTCTTGGCACCCATGTAGGAACCGTCACCACCGATCACCACCAGGGCGTCGATGCCGTGCTTTTTCAGATTTTCGATCGCTTCGGCGCGCACTTTCGGATCTTTGAAGGCGGGGAAACGGGCGGAGCCGAGGAAGGTACCACCACGGTTGACCACGTCGGAGACGCTGTGACGCTCCAGCTTGACGATACGGTCCTGGTGCAGACCGAGGTAGCCATCATAGATGCCGTAGACTTCCAGGCCATGATGCAGACCGGCGCGCACCACGGCGCGGATGGCTGCGTTCATACCCGGTGCGTCACCACCACTGGTCAAAACACCAATACGTTTGATTTGTTTGGTCATGAGTGCCTCTGGATCTGAGTTGTCGAATACGAAATGGTTGAATGAGACAAGCCACTTTTACTATATCGGCTTTCCTATGGGATGCGGCTGCCATAGGAAAAGCGATATGCAGGAGGGGGCAAGCGCCCCCTCCATGGCAGCCGATTACTTGGCCGCGCCAGCGATGATCTGGGAGAAGTCGTCCACTTTCAGGGATGCACCACCCACCAGGCCGCCGTCGATGTCCGGCTGACCGAACAGGTCGGCAGCGGTAGCACCGGTGACGGAACCACCGTACAGGATCTGTACCTTGGCGGCCACGGCGGCGTCGAAGCCGGCCAGGTACTGACGGATGTGAGCGTGAACGGCCTGAGCGATTTCCGGGGTGGCAGTCTTGCCGGTACCGATGGCCCATACCGGCTCGTAAGCCACGACGGCGTTGTTGAAGGAGGCGATACCGCAACGGTCGATCACGGCTTTGAGCTGGGTTTCGACCACGGAGTTGGTGGTGCCGGCTTCGAACTGAGCCAGAGTCTCACCGATGCACAGCACGGGGATCAGGCCGCCTTTCTGGATGGCTTCGTACTTGGCAGCAACCACGTCGTCGGTCTCTGCGTGCAGGGTACGACGCTCGCTGTGGCCGACCAGGGAGTAGGTGCAACCGAAGGCTTTGAGCATGGACGGAGCGTTCTCGCCGGTGAAGGCGCCGGACTCGTGAACGTCGGCGTTCTGGGCACCGTAGGCAATCTTGCTGCCGGCGGTCAGTTGCTCAACCAGACCCAAAAAGATAACCGGCGGGCAGACGGCGACTTGCACAGAAGGATGAGCGGCAGCAGCCGGGGTCAGTCCTTTGATCAGAGCTTCGACGGAAGCTTTGGTGCCGTTCAGTTTCCAGTTACCCATTACCAGGTGCTGTCTCATCTTGTATATCTCCTAGGCATTTGATTGCGCGACATTATATGAATTGAACCGAGCCCAAGATAGCTGACCCGGCGGCAAATGACGTAATTTTTTTTCGCTTTCCTGATCCAAATCAGGAATGAAAGGCTCGATTGCTCAATCGTTAACCTGCCCTCGCAAACGGGCCCACCATACCCCAATCCATTCGTGAATGGCAGCCTCGGAGTACATCAGATAGCGCCCTTTTGGCAGGTAGCTGTAGAGGGGCTGGGCCACCTGACTCTGCTTGGCGGTGTAGTCGGTGGGGGCGGGCACGGCGTTCAGTCCCTGACCCTGATAGAGCGCCATGGCTCGTGGCAAATGGGTTGCCGAGCTCACCAGCGCCACCTGCTTGCCCTTGAGATGACGGCTGATGCTGACCGCCTCGTCGTGGGTGTCTTTGTTGTTTTCAAACAACGTCATCCGCGAGCGGGGAATGCCGAGGCTCACCGCCATGCGGGCGTTGACCTCGGCGTTCGACAGGGGATCTCCCGATACATAGCCTGAAAAAATCAGCTCCGCCTGCGGATAAGCCTGGGCCAGCCGTACCCCCTCCAGGGTGCGGGCCAGCGCAATATTGTTCTGCCAGGACCGCTCGGGCACCGCCGGGTCGCTGACATGGCCGTTGCCGAGCACCACGATGGCCTCGATGTCCGGATGTTGGCTCACTTCGAAGGGCGGGAAGGTCTGCTCCAGGCCGCGGGCCAGCTCGTAGCTTACCGGGCGCATCCCTATCAGGGTGACCAGCAGCAGCGAGAGGGTCGCCAGCAGCTTGCCGGTCTTTTGGAAACGGGTGAACCAGAGCAGCAAAAGCGCCAGCAGCAGCAGGCTGAGGGAGAAGGGGAGCGGCATCAGCAGCTGGCCCAGCCACTTTTTGAGGTCAAACAGGGCGTCCACTTGTTATTCCTTATATAACAATGAATTAAAAAATTATTAAGGATTTTGGTGCCCTTGTATAGGCGCCTCTTCCCAAGGCTGCATGGCGCCATCAAGGCACACAGGTTGTGCAGTGCCTGCCCGCACAACCTCGAAAAGCGCGAAACGAGGGCAAAGTGGGCGCCAAACGATGTTTTTTCCATCACCTGGGGGAGGGAGCTGCGCCTTGAGTTTTCAGCAAATTCGGGATGTGACAGAATACCCTCTTTTTCGTCAGGCCCGTTTCCCGTGGCCACAGAGTTGAGTTCGTCTTGAAGCAAGATCAGAGTTTTGACGGGCGCGCCGACAAGTTCGCCCGCAACATTTATGACTCCACCAAGGGGCGCATCCGCACCACCATTGTCTGGAGCGACATCGAAGCCTGCCTGGCCCGCCTTGGCAACCGACCGCTTCGCATCCTCGATGCGGGGGGCGGTTTTGGCTATTTCGCCCAGAAGCTCGCGGCCATGGGTCATCAGGTGGAGCTGTGCGATCTGTCTGCAGAAATGCTGGAACTGGCCCGCAGCCAGATCGCCGAGAAGGGGCTGGAAGACAAAATTCGTCTCATCCATTGCCCCATTCAGGATCTTAAAGCACACGTGACCGGTACCTTTGATCTGGTGCTCTGCCATGCGGTGCTGGAGTGGCTCGCCGAGCCGCGCCAGACCTTGCTGGGTCTGTTCCCTTTCGTCAATGCCGGGGGCATACTGTCGCTGCTTTTCTACAACCGTCATGGCCTGCTGTTCCAGAGCCTGGTGGTGGGCAATTTTGACTATGTGCGCCTTGGCCTTCGCAAGAAGCGCCAGACTGCGCTCACGCCCACCAATCCCCAGCTGCCCGAGCAAGTCTATGACTGGATTGGTCGCGGGGGGCTGCGCATCATCGGCAAGACCGGGGTGCGGGTGATCCACGACTATATGCGCCACAAGCAGGATCAGGTGGAGAAGTTCGACGATCTGCTGGCCATGGAGCAGCAATATTGCCGTCAGGAGCCTTTTGTCTCCCTCGGTCGCTATATCCATGTGATGGCCCAGAAGCCGGCCAGCTGATTGCTCGTTGTTCACGTCGATGTGAACCATGTTTTCGATGCTACCGGATGTAGCCGCGCGCACGATTTTGCGCCCAATACAACAACGAGATGACAACATCATGATGAGTACATCCCGTACCCTGCCAGAGATGGTGGGATGGGTCAGGCAGGAGGGGTTGGCGCTGAGCCTGCCAACCGACCGGCTGGCCTTTCTGATTGCAATCAAGACCCTGTCCGAAGATGAGTCGGACCTGTCGGAAGCTGCGCTGCACGATGCCTTTGGCTATGTCAGCAGCGCTTTCGGCCAGATGGACGAGACCCTCACCGGTCGTGCCAACAACGCCATCAACGATCTCATTCGCCAGCAGCTGCTGTCGCGTTTCAACACCGACATGGTGGCGGGGGAGAGCCTCTACCGCCTGTCGCGCCTGGGTGTGAGCATCGTCGACTTCTTTATGGATCAGCGTCAGGTTGACTCCATCAAGCTTTCCATTCTACTCGAGCACCTGGCTTCCGAGCTCGACACCGCCCGCAAGGCGGCGCTCGAGACCAACACCCGCGAGCAGTGGGATGCCGAGGTGCTGCCGCGCCTCACCTTCTCGCTGGAAGAGACCCTGGGGCGCATCGATCTCACCCAGCGTGCCATGGATGAGCAGCAGAATCAGGTCAAAAGCGAGATCGCGGCCCTGCTGACCCAGAACTGGGTCGATGCCATTCACAGCTGCGAAAAGCTGCTGCACGAGACCGGCCAGACCCTGCGCGAGCTGCAAGATACTTTGGACGCTGCCGGCCACCGCCTGCAGGCAGGGCTGCTCAATATTCAGGAAGCAGCGCAGGGGCGCGACGATCTGTTCCACGTCGAGGAGCTGACTCACGCCTTGCAAGGGCGCCTTGACGTCATCACCAGCTGGGGTCAGCAGTGCATCGAGCTCTGGTCCCGCTACGACAGGCACGTCCACAAATTTATCCGCAACGCCATCGACATGGACAAGAACCGCGCCTTCAGCCAGCGGCTGCGCGAGTCCATCCGCAATTTCGAGCAACACAACTGGCAGCTGCGGGTGGCCGAAGAGCCCCGCCTGCTGGAGCTGCGCGACGAAACCATCGCCATCCACGACGAGGAGGTGACCGGTGAGGTGCCCCTCGAGATGGAGTACGTCGAGATGGTGGATATCAACCAGGAGCTGGCAGAGCGGATCGAGCGCTATCTGGCCCGCTACCCCGAGCAGGGCCAGCAGCTGGACTTGGCCGATGTGCTGCGGGAATACCTGCTGGATTACCCGGCCCATGCCCACTTCGATGTGGCGCGTCTTCTGATCGACCAGGCCGTGCGCCTGGGCCATGCCAGCGGCGAGCGCGAACAGCATCGCCAACCCGCATGGAAACCCATTAACCAAGCTGGATCCAAGGTTCAGGCCTATGTCATTGATCAATTCTGAGTTTCCCTTGCCGCTGCGCCTCGCAGAGGCGATTGCCAACCCCTTGTTTCCGCGCATCGACACCGCCTTGCGCTCCGGTCGCCACATCAGTGCCGACGAGTTCGAGCAGCATTCGGCGCTGGTCGAATATCACAGCGAGCTGGAGATCTTCTACGGCCGCTATCAGGTGGAGCTGATCAAGGCGCCGGAAGGCTTCTTCTACCTGCGCCCGCGCCCGAGCTCCGACATCGGCACCACTGTGCTTTCCGAGCTCGATATGCTGGTGGGCAAGGTGCTCTGCTACCTCTACCTGAGCCCGGATCGTCTGGCCTCGGAAGGGGTATTCGCCATGGCTGAGCTGCAGGAAGAGGTGCTGAGCCTCGCCGACGAGAAGCAGCTGCTGCGGATGGTCAACAGCCGCTCCGGCGGTACCGATCTCGACAAGAAGAAGCTGCTCGAAAAGATCCGTACCTCCATGCGCCGCCTGCGCCGCCTTGGCATGATCACCGCCCTTGGCAACGGGGATAAATTCCGGGTCAACGAATCGGTATTCCGTTTCGCCGCCGACGTGCGCTCCGATGAAGATCCGCGTGCCGTTCAGCTGCGGATGATCCAGGAGGGTGAAGCCATCTTCCACGACGACGAAATGCCGAGCAGCGACTCGCTCTTTGATGACATCGAGGCGGATCTCGATGAAGAACAACTGGATCTGGAGGTATAACCGGTGCGAGGCAAGTTCAAATCCCTGACCATGGTCAACTGGAACGGCTTCTTTGCCCGGACCTTCGATCTCGACCAGCTGGTCACTACCCTTTCCGGCGGCAATGGCGCGGGCAAGTCCACCACCATGGCGGCCTTTATCGCGGCGCTCATCCCCGACCAGTCACTGCTTCACTTCCGCAATACCACGGAAGCGGGATCGAGCAGCGCCTCCCGTGACAAGGGGCTCTACGGCAAGCTGCAGCGCGGCCACTGCTATTCCCTGCTGGAAGTGATGAACAGCCGCGAACAGCGGATCTGGGTCGGCGTGCACCTCGAGCAGGTGGCCAACCGTGACAACAAGGTCAACATCACCCCGTTCGCGCTGGTGGATGTGCCGGAGACTCTGGCGCCGACCGATCTGCTGCTGGAGAAGCTTGATGGCGGCAAGGGGCGGGTACGCGCCTTTACCGATCTGAAAGGGGCGGCCGCCGAGCTGGGGGCGCTGAAAGTCGCCAAATTCAATACGGTGACCGACTATCACAACTTCATGTTCGAGTTCGGCATCACCCCGAAGAAGCTGCGTGATCAAAAAGATCGCGGCAAGTTCTATCGCCTGATCGAAGCCTCCCTCTACGGCGGCATCTCCTCGTCCATCAGCCGTTCCCTGCGCGAATACCTGCTGCCGGAGAACTCCGGGGTGCGCAAGGCGTTTGCAGACATGGAGGCGGCCATCTATGAAAACCGCCGCACGCTGGAAGCGATCAAGGAAACCCAGGGTCAGCGGGATCTGTTCAAGAACCTGATCACCGAGACCACCCACTATGTGGCGGCGGACTATGTGCGCAACGCCGCCGAGAAGAGCCGCCTCTCCGAGCTGGCCCTCAAGGCGCGCCAGGAGCTGGCCGACAAGCGCCGTATTCTGGCCGAAGAGAAGCAGCGCGCCATCTATCTGGCCGATGAAGTGGAGCAGCTCACCAACCGCGAAAAATTGCTGACCGACGAGCTGGAGTCTGCCTCAGAGCATCTGGCCAAGGTGATGGCAGCGGTTTCCTTGCAGAAGAAGATCGAGATGTACCGCGCCGATCTGGCGGATCTCTCTGACAAACTCGAGCAGCAGCAAGCGGTGGTGGAGGAGATCCACGGCCAGCTGCTGGAAGTGGAAGAGCGCAAGGAGCTGGCACAGGCAGAAGTCGACAGCCTCAAGACCCAGCTGGCCGACTACCAGCAGGCGCTCGATATTCAGCAGACCCGCGCTATCCAGTACCGTCAGGCGGTGCAGGCTCTCGATGCTGCCCGCGAGCAGTGCGAGCTGCCGGGGCTGACTGCCGAACAGGCGAGCGACACCCTGCACCAGTTCCGCGCAGCCGAGCAGAGCCTCACCAGCCGGGTGCTGGGGGCAGAACAGCAATTGGCGCTGGCCAAGGCGGCAGTGGCCGAGCACGAAGCGGCGCTGGCGCTGCTTTTGAGCATCGCCCCCGAGACAGTACGTGAGGCTGCCTGGCCCACCGCGCAGGCGCTGCTCAAGCGTCACATCGAAGACAAGGCCCGTATTGCCCAGGGGCAGGGGCTGCGCGCCGCGCTGGCTCGCCTCGAGAAAGAGAGCGAAAGCCAGAAGAGTCTCTTCAAGCTGCGTGACGAGCTGCAGCAGGCCTCTGGCCAGCTGATTGCCAGCAGCGATGAGCTGGAGATCTTCCTCGAAGCCCAGCGCACCCGTCAGGAGGAGCTCTCCGAGCTGCAGGCAGAGGTGAACCAGCGCCGCGCCAGCCTCGAGCATCAGGGCACCCAGCTGGGCCGTGATATTGCGGAGCTGACCAAGCTGGCGCCGCGCTGGCTGAAATCGTTCGAGAAGCTCGAGCAGCTGCGCGAGCAGAGCGGTTTGCCACTCGCCACTGCCGAAGAGCTTTCGGCCGGTATGCAGACAGTGCTCGACAAGGAGCGCGAGTTCGAACAGGAGAGCAACCGCATCGCGGCGCAGAAACAGGCGCTGGAGCTGCAAATTCGCAACCTGCAGCTGGGGGCTGGCGAGGCGGATCCGCGTCTTGCCCGCATTGCCGAGCAGGTGGGGGGCGTGCTGCTCTCCGATGTCTATGACGACATCTCCATCGACGATGCCCCTTACTACTCGGCGCTCTACGGCCCGGCTCGCAGCGCTTTGGTGGTGCTCGACCTTGAGGGCGCCATCGAGCGGCTGAAAAAGCTGGAAGATTGCCCGGAAGATATCTACCTCATTCAGGGCAACCCCGACTCCTTTGACGAGGATCTGGTGGAAGCCGACGAGCTGGGGGACGCCGTGCTGGTGCGCTCCAGCAAGCGTCAGGTGCGCTTCTCCCGCTACCCCGAGCTGCCGCTGTTTGGTCGCGCCGCCCGGGAAAAACGGATCGAGCAGCTCGACCTTGAGCGCGAAGGGCTGATCGAGGGTTACGCCAAGGCCGCCTTCGAGCAACAGAAGTACCACCGTCTCTACGGTCACTTCCGCGACTTTATCGGCCAGCATCTGGATATCGCCTTCCGCCCCGACCCCGAAGCCGAAGTGCAGGCCAAGCAGGCCGAACTGCGCGCGCTGCAAGGGGCCATCGGTGAGTGCGACAAGCAGCTGGCTGAAGCCAAAGCTGCGGCCGCCCAGTTGACCCGCCATATCCAGCTGGTGCAGGGGATGCTGCCCTTTGCCCACCTGTTTGCCGAAGCCGATTTGGCGGCCCGCCTCGAGGCGGCTCACGCCGATGTGGAAGCGCTGAAACAGGCCGAAGCCTTTATCGCCAAGCACGGCAAGTCGCTGGATAAACTGGAAACCATGGTGCAGGTGCTGCGTCAGGATCCGCAGGATCTTGCGGCACTGCAGGCAGCTTACGATGAGGTGAGCGATCTGCTGGCCGAGCAGAAACGCCGTTGTTACGCCCTCGATCAGCTGGTGGCCCGTCTGCCGCACTTTGCCTATCAGGATGCACAAGACCTGCTTGGCAAAGCCTCCGAGATGAGCGAGCGACTCAAAGAGAAGCTCAAAGCCGCCGAGCTGGCTGCCCGCACCGCTGGCGAGCAGCACAAACAGATTGCCCAGCGCCACACCGAGGCGTTGCAGCTGCGCACCGCCCTCAACTCCAGCGTCGAGGCCAAGCGCCAGACCCTGACCGAGTTCGAGCAGGAGCTGGCGGCCATGGGCCTGACCCTCTCTGACGATATGGAAGAGAAGGCGCGCGCCCACAAGAAAGAGATCGAAGAGCTGCTGATCCGCACCCGTTCCCGTCGCACCAGCGCCGAGGCTCAGCTGCAGGTCACCAAGCGCGAGATCGAATCCCTTGGCGGTCGTCTCAAGCTGGAAGGCAAGGATTACTACGGCGCCCGTAAATCTCTGGTGGGCCACAAGGCGAGCTGGTCGCGGGTGGTGCGGCTGGCGCGGGAGACCGACGTCGAGAAGCGTTTAAATAAGCGCGAGCTGGCCTACCTTGACAGCGATGAGCTGCGCTCCATGTCGGACAAGGCCCTCGGCGCCCTGCGGGTGGCGGTGGCCCACGACGAGGCCCTGCGCGATGCGCTGCGACTGTCGGAGGGCAACCGCAGCACCGAGCAGAAGGTCGCCTTCTACGTGCAGGTTTACCGCTACCTGAAAGATCGCATCCGCAACGACATCATCCGTTCCGATGATCCGGTGGAGGCCATCGAGGAGATGGAGATCGAGCTGGCCCGTCTCGCTGACGAGCTGAAGCAGCGGGAAACCCATCTGTCGCTCTCCTCCCACGAGGTCGCGGCCAAGATCACCAACATCATCCGCCGCGAGCAGAACCGTATCCGGGTGCTCAACCAGGGCTTGCAGAACATCGCCTTCGGTCTGGTGCGCGGGGTGCGCCTCAACGTCAATATCCGCGAGGCCCATACCCGTCTGCTGACAGCGCTGGCCGACCAGACCGCCATGCACAACGATCTGTTCGCCGACAAGGAGCTCAGCTTCTCCGAGGCGATGGCCAAGCTGTTCCAGCGCCTCAACCCGCAAGTGGAGCAGGGGGATCGCAGCTATCAGGTGATGGGCGATGTGCTGCTCGACTATCGCAACTATCTGGAGCTGGAGATCGAGGTGCAGCGCGGGGCCGATGGCTGGCTGCGGGCCGAGAGCGGCGCGCTCTCTACCGGCGAGGCGATCGGTACCGGTCAGGCCATCCTGCTGATGGTGCTGATCAGCTGGGAGGAAGAGTCCCGCCGTCTGCGTGGCAAGGACATCGCCCCCTGCCGCCTGCTGTTCCTCGACGAAGCGGCCCGTCTGGATGGCAAATCCATCGCCACCCTGTTCGAGCTGTGCGAGCGGCAGGATATGCAGCTGCTTATCGCCGCGCCGGAGAACATCAGCCCCGAGAAGGGCACCACCTACAAGCTCATCCGCAAGGTGCAGGGCAAGCACGAGCATGTGCATGTGGTGGGTCTGCGCGGCTTCGGCTTCGCCGACGACAAGCTCATCGCCTGACAGAGGCTGACGGACGAGGTATGAAAACGGGAGGCTTGGCCTCCCGTTTTGTTTGGAAACTGTGGCAAAGTAGCGGCGCGGCCATGGCTGGCCGGCACCACGCCGGTTCGCTCACGCCCGCTACCGCTTCATTGGCATCGACAACCCCGCAGGGGAGCAAGGACAAGGCACATGGTTGAAAAGGGGCAATTTTTGCGAAAGGGGCTGCTGCTGTCGCTCACCGTGCTGCTGGCCGCCTGCAGCAGCCGCTATGACGAGAGCCACGGCGGCAGCTGGCGCGGCTATAGCGAGACGGGGCTTGCCTCCTACTACGCTGATCGCTACCACAACAAGCGCACCGCCAGTGGCGAGCCTTATCAGCGCCACGCCAACACCGCCGCCCACATGGAGTTGCCCTTCGGCGCCATGGTGCGGGTCACCAACCTCGCCAACGGCAAGAGCGTGGTGGTCATGGTCAACGACAGGGGTAATTTCCCGCGCGGGCGCATCATCGATCTCTCCAAAGCGGCCTTCAGCGCCATCGGCAATCCTCGCGCCGGGCTTATCAAGGTGAAGATAGAGGCGCTCTAGGCGCTGATTCCTTCAGTGGCTTGAACAGAGTGTCCATCCTGCCCGGCTATATCCCGCCAGGCCGCTCCTCTTACACTGCTGCTCGACGCGAAGGTGGCGCCCGGATTGGGACCCCTTTGCCTACCCTCAAGAAAATGGAGCAGACCAAGATGAGTGAACAGAAACGGGTGTCCATCGCCGTGCTGAAAGCCCGCGCCGGTATGAGAGAGGCGCTGCGCCGCGAGCTGCTAAAGCTCATTGCGCCGACGCGGCGCGAGCCGGGCAACTTGGATTACGTGCTGTTTGAATTGCAGGAGGAGCCGGGCACCTTTTACATGCGCGAGGCGTTCGTCAATCAGGCTGCGCTGGACAGTCACTGCCAGACGGACTATTTCCAGGCCTTTGCCGCCGAGGCGGAGGCGCTGCTGGCAGAGCCGCTGCGGCTGATTTTTATGGAGGAGGTGAGCCTCCCTTAAACCCATCGGGCCCAAGGTTGGCCCGATTTCTGTTCATGCTCCGACACTTATGCTTCTATGTTGCCCTAGGCACTGTTATCCCATCATGGCCCCCCTGGTCTGCGTCTCTGTATCCTCTACCGAGAGGTTGAACGGGGGCTTATTGCTCTTGTCCCGCCTGTTTATGCCTGCCGTCTTTTCATCTCCAGATTGTCCGGTAAGATACCCAAATGAAAATCAGCATTGGGCCAAGCGACATGACCGCCATGGTGGGTGGGCGCTCTGACCAGGGTAGTCATCAGGCCGCCAAGATGGTTGAGCCGAGGAGGCGGGATGGAGATCGAACTGGCGGGGATAGCGCCAAGTGAGTTTGAACAGCGTTTTGCGGCCGTCAAAGAGGGGATCTTTCCCTATGTCGAGGCGGTGTTTGGCTGGGATGACGAGATGCAGCGTGAGCGGTTGACCAGCGAATATGAGCCGCACTGGTTCTCGTGGATCCTGGCAGGGAGCGAGCGAGTCGGCCTGCTCTGCTGCAAGGCATACGACGATGCGCTGCACGTCCATCTGCTGATCATCTTCCCTCGCCATCAGGGCCGGCAACTTGGTTCGGCCGTCATGGCGCGGCTGCATCGCGAAGCGGAATCTGAGGGGAGACTCCGGGTGACCTTGTCGAGCTTTAGCGCCAATCAGAGGGCGATAGAATTTTATCGGCGCCTCGGTTATCAGGTGGTAGCGGAAGAGCCGGCGTTCGTCTCCTTGTCCCGGCCGGTGACGAGAGAAGAGTTGTAGGTACTAATGACGGAGAGCCCTCATGGCAAGGCTGGATATTTTAACGGTTCCCGACCCGCGATTGGGCATCAAGGCCGAGCCGGTTGAGGATATGGCGGCCGTGCAAGGCCTGATCGATGACATGCTGGAGACCCTCTATGCCACCGACAATGGTATTGGTCTGGCGGCCACACAAGTGGGGCGCAAGGAGGCCATCGTCATCATCGACTTGTCGGAAAAACGGGATCAGCCGCTGGTGTTGATCAATCCGCAAGTGACAAGCGGCACCGAACCGGCGTTTGGGCAAGAGGGGTGTCTCTCCGTGCCGGATTATTATGCCGATGTTGAGCGTTACGGCTCGGTGGTGGTGTCGGCACTGGATCGCCATGGCGTGCCTATCACGGTAAAGAGCAGCGATTTCCTGGCCATCGTGATGCAGCATGAGATCGATCACCTGCAGGGCAAGGTGTTTATCGATTATCTCTCGCCGCTAAAGCGCAAGATGGCGTTGAAGAAGGTTAAAAAACAGCGAGGGCAGTGATGTGGATGGTCATGGTCTATGTGATGTCGAAAAGGCCTGCGATGAATCCTGTTTCTCGAGAGTAATCAAGGCTGAGGCTGATATATGACAGTGCAATTCAAGCATTTTGACGATGTGCTGGCTCCGGATTTTCTGCCGCTGCTCAGCGACGCAACGATCAGAAAACACCTGATTGATCACCCACGTTTCGATCTGCAAGGGGTTGGGCGCTGGATGGACGACAAAATGCGGATCAACCAGCTGCCGGGGTGTCGTGTTCGAGCCGTGTTGATCCATGGGCAGCTGGCAGGGTGGTGCGGGATACAGCCGGATGAGAATGGCGTCGAGCTGGCCATCGTCATCGGTCAGGCCCACTGGGGGGCCGGCATCGCCATCTTCAGGGAGATGATGTGCTGGGCACGGGAGATGGGGCATACCGAAGTCCGCTTTCATCTGCTGGATAGTCGTCCCGCTTATGCGGCACTGGCCCGCAAGGCAAGCCGGGTAGAGCAGACGTTTCTCTCCGGGCGGATGTTCACCACCTATTTTCTGTCGGTTGAGAGCTGGTTTGCAGCGTGCTGACGCCATATGTGATAGGCCTGTTTGCCAATGCGTTGAATAACGTGTTTTGACATATCGACACAGCCTTGAGCACCTGTCGTTCGGCCACCGCAAAGTGACAAGGATGGCGATGAATCTCGAGTTCAAAAAAATAAACCTGGCGCGTGACTATGAGTTTTGTGTGGCAGCCCGCCGGGACGCCTATGTTTGCAGCTTCCATCGTGACGAGGGATTTGACGAGTTTCTGGCGGGCTATCGGGAGCGGATGGCGACGAGGCTGACCAACCAGGAGTGGCATTATCTGCATGTCTGGCAGGGGGACGAGATAGTGGGGCAGCTGGAGTTTTGCACTGTCTCAGCCGAACCGGAAACCGGCTACATATACCTGATCTATTTGACGCCACAGGCGCGTGGTCAAGGCATGGCCGATCTGCTGCTGCAATATATCGGTCGCACCTTGTGGCAGGCAGGCTGCCGGCGAGTGGTGTTGTCGGTCAGCCGTCTCAACCCGCGGGCGCTGCGTTTCTATCGGCGCAGTGGGTGGCGATATCGGGGGCCAAACCCCAAGCATGCCGAGACAGATTTCTATGAATATTGGTTGCAGGATCCGGCGTGATCAGTAGCCGTATTTGAACGGGAAAACAAAGTCCCATGGAGGGGAAAATACATGGAAGTGAGACAGGTCCGGGTATCGGATGCAGATAACCTACTGGCCTTGATGAACAGACTCGACAATGAAACAACTTTTATGCTCTATGAGCCGGGTGAGCGCACCACGACTGAGATCGAGCAAGCTCAAATATTGGCCTCGTTTGTCAGTGCAGACAACAAAATCATGCTGGTACTGTCGGAGCATGACGAGATTGCTGGTTTTATTGTCGGTATCGGTCAACCGGCAAATCGCAACAAACATGTACTGTATTGCGTTATCGGTATTCAACTCTCTGCAACTGGACAGGGCTTTGGCAAAAAGATGATGTCTGCGCTGGAGGCGTGGGCCAGGACGCACGGCTTTACCCGTATGGAGTTGAGCGTCATGTGTCACAATGCCCTGGCTTGTGCGCTATACCGCGCCTGCGGATTCGAGGTGGAAGGGGTCAAACGCAATACGATGAGGGTCGATGGTGCATATGTCGATGAATATATGATGGCCAAGCTGATTGAGGAGGTGGCATGAGCAAGATGCAGTGGCAGGTTTCCTTGAACGTCGCTCGGTCGTCAAGGAGTGCGCGCAGCGGGGCGTCGCTTGTGCTGGTGTCGCTGCTGACCATGGCGCCAGCTCATGCCGAGGAGCCGCAGCTCGGCGCCGAGTATCGCCCTCTGGTACAGAGGGTGATCGATGCCGCCAAGGCGCGGGATCCACAGGCTCTTGCCCATCAGTTCAAATACCCCTTCAAGCAGGAGTATCCCATCCCGGTCATCAAGAATTCGTCCGAGATGGTGGCCCGTTTCGACGAGGTGTTTGATGACGCCCTTTTAAACAGCATCGCCAGCTCCCGGGTCGGGCAGGATTGGCAGGCCATGGGCTGGCGCGGCATCATGCTGGGCAGTGGCGAGGTGTGGCTGGATTTTGATGGCAAGGTGATCGGCATCAATCATCAGACGGCGCAGGCTGCAAAACGCAAGGCCGAGCTTGTCGCCAAACAGAAAAGCGATCTTTATCCCGGTCTGCGGGAGTACCAGCGCCCCGAGCTGATGTGGCAGACCGAGAAATTTACCATCCGCATCGACGAGCTGGGTGACGGCCGTTATCGCTATGCCTCCTGGGCCAAGGGCAAGGCGCTCAGCGACAAGCCGGACCTGGTGCTGAAAAATGGCACCGTCAGGGTGGAGGGCACGGGAGGCAACCACACCTATCTATTCACCAGCGGCCCTTACCGCTACGAGTGCGCCGTGAGCGTGTTGGGTGAGCGGGGCATGCCGCCGGGCGAGTTGGTGGTCTATCAGAACGACGTTGCCATCATGCACCAGCCGGTGATCAAGGTGCTCTGATATCCCTTGATCTGCCCGAACGTTCAACGCGCGGTCAAGGGCCGCGCTTTTGTTGTTTGCAACAGCTGACGGTTTCGCTAGCCCTGCGGTACTCGAACTCCCTTGTCGAGGTAGAGGCTGCTGTAGTGGGCGCGGTGGGTGACAAACATCACCTGATGACGGCTGCCATCGGAGAGGATGATGAAATCACCGGCCTGGGCGGGAGTGTGCAGGCTGATTTCATGTTCGGGGGCGGTCAGCTTGTCGACCTCCTCCTTGAAGGTGAGGGTGTAAGAATACATAGGGTGCTCCACAACAGGACCTTATACAGACACGCATCAAACGTAGCTGCTGTGGCCCGGATCTGCGGCGCCCAAGCGGCACCCGCGCACCATTTAATTTACCGGCCGCGGCGGGCTCGCTATCTTATGGAAAGCGGCCCGCGGCAAGTGCAGGCCAATCATGTCGGCGACAGTCAGGAGCGAGCGATGACAGAGCGTGAATGGGAACCCGAGTTGGTGCGCATTGCCGCCTTCTCCACCGGTGCCAAGGGCGGCAATCCGGCCGGGGTCTGGCTGGGGCCGCAGCTGCCCGGTGTCGAGGAGATGCAGCGCATCGCCGCCGAGGTGGGCTTTTCGGAGACCGCGTTCGCCGCGCCCTTGCCCACGCCCGCAACGCCGCTGGATGAGCAGGCTGGCCCACGGCAGTGGCGGGTTCGTTACTTCTCTCCTGCCGCCGAAGTGCCGTTTTGTGGGCACGCCACCATTGCCCTCGGGGTGGCGCTGGCACGCCGGGTTGGCGCCGGCGAGTATCAGTTGCAACTCAATCAGGCCACCATCTCGGTCTCGAGCTGGCTGGACGGGGAAGGGGAGTGGCAGGCGGCGCTGCAATCGCCTCCCACTCGCAGCAAGCCAGCCCCTGCCGAACTGGTGAGCGCCGCGCTGGCGCTGTTTGGTTATACCCAGGCAGATCTGGATCCCCGCATTCCACCGGCCCTCATTCATGGCGGTGCCGATCATCTGGTGCTGGCGCTCAACAGTCGCGCCGCCCTGGCGGCCATGCACTACCAGATGGCCGAGGGACGGACCCTGATGCAGCAAGAGGGGCTGGTGACCATTTTGTTGGCGTATGCCGCCCGCGAGCAGCTGTTTCATACCCGCAACCCCTTTGCCTATGGTGGCGTGTATGAGGATCCCGCTACCGGAGCCGCCACCGCGGCCTTTGCCGGTTACCTGCGGGATCTGCACTGGCCCCACGGCGGCATCATCGATCTCTTTCAAGGGGAAGATATGGGGATGGCGTCGCACCTGCATACCGAGATCCCCCCCGAGCCCGGCAGCTCAATCCGGGTATTTGGCTGCGCCCGCCTGATGTGAGCGCCAGACAATGAAAAAACCGCCAGCTGGCGGTTTTTTACTTTATGTCGGGGCAAACCGGCCGCTTTGGCCTATTGCGGGTCGTGCTCCTCAGATGGGATCTGCTCCTGGTGATCGCTCTGTAGCCAGTGCAGCAGCTGGCGAGCCACCTGCGGGCTGCCGAGCAGCGCCATGTGGCTGGTGCGATAGGCAATCATGGTATGGGCGGGGAGAAAGGCCAGCTGGTGGCGTGCCTCGTCATGCAGGCCAAGGGCACTGCGCAGGGGCACCAGACCGTCACCAATCAACCGATCTGCCAGCACGCTGCGTTTGGCCGCCGTGGTGGCCGCAATCGCAAAACAGCGGACTCCGCCGGGCAGGGGCAAGGGGGCACGAGGATCGGCCAAGGGGGAAGAAGGGGGATTCCGGATTGGGAGGGAGTCCATCACCTTGCCGTGGCGCAGATCCTTGATGCCGACGCTGCGCAGCTGTGCCAGCCTGACGAACGGCTCGCTGTAGGCAGTCGCCGGCAGCAGTTGCTCCAGCCAGTGGCCGGCGGATTCGAGCGGTGCGCCATGATGGGGCGTGCCGAGAAACAGCAGGTTTTTAAGATGAGTCGGCCAGGCCTGGGCGGCCAGGTCGGCGCTGTGACAGGCGCTGTGGATCACCAGCCCGCCCATGCTGTAGGCCAGCACGCTGATCTCGCCAAGGCCGCCGGGCCAGTGGGTCGCCAGTTGTTCCAGCTGACGGGCCAGTGCTTGACCGTTCTGCACGATGGAGAGGCCCGAGTTGTAGCGCACATAGATGGGGACGTAACCCAGCGCCTTGGCCAGCATCTCCCCGTGATTGACCGGCGCATCCTGATGCCGGGTCTGCCACTGCAGATCGTTCATGCACAGCCCGTGCACCATCAGCAGCACCCGCCCGCGAGGGGGCAGTTGCGCCGGCAGGGTCGGCCAGCTCAGGGGCTTGCCGAGATAACGCAGGGTCATGGGAGTGGCCAAGGCATTGTGACTCTCGACCAGCTTGTCCCCCATCACGCTATTGAGGGCGGCGAGCAGGGCGGCGCGGCTGGGCGTGTCGGGAATTTGCTGCAAAGGCGGGGCTGGCGGCAGACGGGCAAGCAGGGCATGGATACCGCTGCCCAGTGCGCTGGCGGCGCCATGTACTCCTTTGTAAACCAGCCCGGTGATCCCCGCCATCTTTCCTTCCTCCCGCCCCTTGAAGTCCATGCCGCTCAATACCGCCTGATGGACGGCTTCGGTGAGCTGTATCGTCGCAGGCAGGGCCTGAATGAACAGTCGGGTCAGCTCGCGAATATCCGCAAGATGCCAGGAGGAGGCGGGTTGCGGTGCTGTTGGTTGCGTCATGAAAAGCCCCTGTGAAGGTATCGCCGGCCGGCTCCCGCCCGGCAGCGGGCGGCATGCATGACAACCAGCTTGCGCCGTTTACCCTAAGTTTGCCAGTAACGCGCCGGCGGTTCTTGGCGAGAAGGCTACCTAGTACGCTGCCCGGCGGGCAGGGCAATCCGCTGGCAGAGGCGCTTATGCATCTGATTGGACAGGGTCGGTGGCTGGAGCAGGAGGTATTGGTACTGGCCAGGGGATGGCAAGCATGGCCATTGAACGTGGCTTGCGACTGATATCGCCATAAAAAAACCGCCATCAGGCGGTTTTTTTATGCTACCAGCCCTTATTTCAGGGCTTTCTTCAGCTTCTTGATCTTGCTCTCGTGCTTGGCAATTTTCTCAAGGCGGGCGGCAATCTTCTGCTTGATCTCTTTCTTGCTGACTTTGGCCATCTGGCGTGCTCCTTTTGCAGTGATGACACTTGCGGTGTCGGGGGTAGGTCAGTCCATGAAACACCAGAGTGCCACAGGGTTGCTGATGACACCAACTTTTCGCTCAAAATAACGGCAGAAAGCATGCCGGTGTAGGGCCTTGTGTCGCGACGGTCCGCAGCAAGAAGAGGGGGATGGCGGGCAATCGGCAGGCACAAAAAAAGCGCCCCGCGGGGCGCTCTTGCTGGCAGGGCTGAGGGCGATCAGGCCTTTTTCAGGTAGGCGGCGACCAGCACGATCTGCACACCGTTGACCTTGCCTTCGATGTGCAGCGGGTTGTTGGTGAGGCGGATGCCCTTCACCAGGGTGCCGCGCTTGGCGGTGAAGCCTGCGCCCTTGACGTCCAGATCCTTGATCAGGGTAACCGAGTCACCTTCGACCAATACGGCGCCGTTGGAGTCGACGGTGGGCACACTGTCGTCATCGTCGCTGGCCATGCCCGCTTCGGCCCAGGCCTTGGTCTCGTCTTCCATGTACATCATGTCCAGCATGTCCTGGGCCCAGACCTCGCCTTGAGTGGATAGGTTCTTCAACTGGCGCCACGCCATGACCTGTACCGCAGGTACCTGGCTCCACATGCTGTCGCCCAGGCAACGCCAGTGGTTGACCACTGTGGTTGCCGGCTGCTCCAGCTGGCCACGGCAGGTGTCGCACAGGGCAACGCTGTGATCATCATCGCTGGCCGGAGAGTGGGGGACCGCGAAGGCAGTCAGCGCCTGTTCGGCACCGCACAGTTCACACTTGGCGCCCGCGCGCGCTTGCAGGATGGCATTGATGGTCATGTTTTGGTTCCATTCACGTTGGTAAAATGGCCCGCGATGGGCAGGCCAAGATAATGAAGGGGCGGAATATACCACAAAACCCCGCTCTTTGTCAGGCTAAGCCCGGTCGCAGGCCCGCAGCCGGCCAGTGGGGGCATCATCGGGACCTGTTGGCGTAGGAGGATGGCAGAACAGCTGTGATAGCGCAGCATAGATGAGAGTGCTTTTTGACGCGGGATCGCTAGAATGAGCCTCCATTTTGACGGCAGAACAGGGGCGCGCGTGCTGGCTCAACGTTTTCAACAACTGGATCGACTGCTGAGCGAAGCCCGGCACTGGTGGCAATACCAACCCTACCACCACCTGGACCTGGCCTTTGCCAAGGCAGCGCCTGCACTGGCTGAGCGCCTCAATGCCCTGTCGCTGGCCGAGATTGAGCGGCTCGATGGCGACATGCCTGCCCTGTGCGAGCTGCTGGCCCCCTGGATCCCGCAGGGGTCAGCGCTACATACCCTGAGTGCGCTGCCGACCCTGACAGCCGAGCCCATCCCGTGCGAGCGGACCGTGGCGATGTACATGCCGGGGCGCAAGCAGGCCCAGATTGAAGCCTTCACCGCTTGTCTGCCCGCGCACCGCGGTCCCTATCTGGAGTGGTGTGCGGGCAAGGGCCACCTAGGGCGGCTGGTCTCCCTGCACCGTCAAGCCGAGGTGCTGAGCCTGGAGCTGCAGGCGCCACTGTGCGAAGAGGGGCGCCAGCTGGCCGCTCGCGACGGTGCCCGGATGGCATTTGTCTGTGCCGATGCTTTCGCCGATGAGACCGCCCAGCTGATCGCCCCGGCCCATCACGCCATGGCGCTGCACGCCTGCGGCGAGCTGCATACCCATCTGATTGAACAGGTGGCGGCGCGCGGTGCCGAGGGGGTGACCCTCTCCCCCTGCTGTTATCACCTGATCCGCACCAGCCACTACCGCCCGCTCTCCGGCCCGGCCAAGGCCAGTGTGCTGCAGCTTGCCAAGAGCGATCTGAAGTTGCCGCTGCAGGAGACGGTCACCGGCGGCGCCCGCATCGCCCGCCTGCGCGAGCAGGAAGTGGCCTGGCGGCTGGCCTTTGATTGCCTGCAGCGCCAGGTGCGCGGGGTGGACGAGTATCTGCCGGTGCCCAACATGCAAAAGAGTCTGCTGACTGGCACCTTCGAGGATTTCTGTGACTGGGCTGCCGAGCGAAAGGGGCTGGTGTTGCCGGCCGGCCTCGACTACGCCGGGTTTCTGGCAAAGGGGGAGGCGCGCTATGGCGATGTCGCCCGCATGGAGCTGGTGCGTCACCTGTTTCGTCGCCCGCTGGAGCTCTGGCTGGTGCTGGATCGCGCCCTCTTCCTGCAAGAGCAGGGTTACCAGGTGGAGGTGGGCGAGTTTTGCGACAAGCCCATGACCCCCCGCAATATCCTGATCCGCGCGGTGCGAGCACGGCACGGATAAGCGGCGGGCCTCGTCGCGGCGGGGCCTGTTGCAGTGCTGTGCGGTTTGCCCTTTGGTACTTCCCGTTGAGGCGATTGTGTCGTTGAAAGAGTGGCGTGACCGCTCTTTTCTCATTTTTATTCGGTTTATTTTCATATAGCCGAAAGGCTCATCATCACATCGCTGCACAATGCATTTTATGCTCGCCAACCGGCAAAGTGAATTGGCTCACAGTTCCGGTAATATTCTTAATTTTCATCGTGAATTTAGTGGCCTGTAGGATTATTCTCGAGGCGACTCTTATCCCGACGTTATTCTGACATAAGGACTGTCTGTTATGTTCAAGCCTACACATTGTGCCTGGCTGGTTGCGGCTGCCTGCGCATTGCCAAGTTATGCCATGAATATTCAACCCGACCCGCAAAATGCCGGTGGATATGTCATTGCCGCCCCGGATCTGGCGGCGGTTGAAAAAACCAAGACGGCCAATCCCATGTACGGGATTTGGGCAAAGGCGTTGGCGACACGTTCCAATACCATTGTCGATGCCATAAAGCCAAGGGCGGCCAACAATCCGGATAACGTCAAACGGGTCGAGCGGGTATTCACCGAATCGGATTGGGATTATTTAACCCAGATGGCGGCACCGGAATATACCTATGAGCGCTTCTTGCGGGCGGTCGGGAAATTCCCGGCTTTTTGCGGCGAATATACCGATGGCCGCGATGCCGATGCCATCTGCAAAAAATCCATCATCACCGCCTTCGCCCATTTCGCCCAGGAAACCGGCGGTCACATCGCCAAGGAGAATGTCTCCGACAACCCGCTGGCGCTGGAGGAGTGGCAGCAGGCGCTGGTGCACGTGCGCGAGATGGGCTGGTCGGAGGGGCAGACCGGCTACACCACCGGCTGCGGCCAGAACGACTGGCAGAACAAGAAGTGGCCCTGCAGCACAGGCCAGGGTTATTTCGGCCGCGGCGCCAAGCAGCTCTCCTATCACTTCAACTACGGTGCCTTCTCCGAGGCGATGTTTGACGGCGATGCGTCCGTGCTGCTCAACAACCCCGGGCTGGTGGCCGACTCCTGGCTCAACCTCGCCTCCGCCATCTGGTTCTTCCTGACCCCGCAGGCACCCAAACCCGCCATGCTGCACGTGATTGACCGCACCTGGGTGCCCTCCCAGCGCGAGATCGCCGCCGGCATCGGCTACGGCTTTGGTACCACCATCAACGTCATCAATGGCGGCATCGAGTGCGGCGAGCAGAACAAGAACAAGGGCCAGCCGGTCAACCGCATCCGCTACTGGGAAGGGCTCGCCGAGCACTATCAGATCCCCGTCAAGGCTGACGAGAAGAACACCTGCTGGCAGCAGACCCCTTATGGCAGCCTCAACCTTAACGGCGCCACCGACGTGCTCTACACCAACTGGGACGGCAACTGGAAATACTATCCGGATCGGCCCGGCGGCTACTCGTTCGAATGTGAGCTGGTGGGGTTCCAGACAGCCTACTCGGCACTGGTGCCGGGGGATTACGAGAAGTGCGTGACCAACTTCTACGGCTCCCACGCCAACTGGCCCAAGGTGCGGGTAGTGGCCAAGCTGGATCCTGCGCCGGTTGATCCGACCGATCCCCCCGTGGGCGATGTGGCCGCCTGGAGCGCCAGCAAGGTCTATACGGCGGGCAACAAGGTGAGCTACAAGGGCGCCATCTATCAGGCCAAGTGGTGGACCCAGGGCAATGAACCGGGCAAGGGTGATCCCTGGGTGCTGGTGCCGGCGAAATAGCGTAAAGCGGCTTAATTAATAAACTCGGCAATGGATAACACCTCTCTGCCAAGTCGGGGGACATATTGTCCCCCTTTTCGATATCCGGCTTGGGAAAATAAAGTCAGTGTCTAATTATGGGGGATACGGTACTGGATGTTTATCAGTGTATAAGCGTGTCCGGTGATAAAGATATCCGAAAACAATGAATAAGGATGAGCATGGTCCGCCAGAAATATCGCGCTGGTCCTGTTTTTAATCTGGGGCGTGTGCCATTAAACAGTATTAGTTATGGCCGGTCTTGGTGACAGCGTTCCGTTATTACGTTACCTCCTTCTTTCGTCAGGCACCCATCGCCAGAATATTCATCTTTATCTAAGCAGGCATATCCAGCGGTTAAAAAGCATTGGCCGTCACCCCGCAATGAGGTATCACTGTGCCGATGAGTTCAAATCAGAGGAAACTTCATGTTCAATATTGCCATGCATTTTGAAATCCCGGTGATGGATATGGCGCGTGCCACTGCGTTTTACCGCCGTGTGTTTGGCATCGAGTTCGAGTTGATGCAGATTGATGGCAACGAGATGGCGCTGTTCCCGCTGACAGAAGGGGTGGAGGGGTGCTCCGGCGCCTTGGCCAAAGGGGAGAGCTATGTGCCCAGTATCGACGGCACGAGGATCTATCTCGCGGTCAGCGAGATTGAGCGGGTGATGGCGACGGCCCAGGCGGCCGGGGCCCGGCTGCTCTACCCGGTGACTCAGGTCGGGGAGGGCATCAAGGTGGCCGAGATTCAGGACCCGGAAGGCAACCGGATTGCATTGCAGGAGTGCTGGCTGCCGGCTTTGTGAGCCATCCCACAGCCGGTTTTGTGTTGGGGGCGGTGGCCGACGAGGGCGCAACATGGTACTCATCTGATCCGGCAGTGGCCGCAATGGCGCGGTCACGTCAACGACGACAAGCGACAACAAGACGCAAGGAGGCGTGATGAAAGGACATTGTCTGTGCGGCGGGATTGAGGTCTCGGCCGGCGATCATAAGGAGGTGGGGTTGTGCCACTGCAGCACCTGTCGGCGCTGGTCGGGCGGCCCCCTGTTTGCGGTGCACTGTGGCAAGGAGGTGCGCTTTCGCGGGCTCACTCCGGTGGCCTATCGTTCCTCGGAATGGGCGGAGCGAGGATTTTGCCCCACCTGCGGTACCCATCTTTTTTATCACCTCTTGCCGACGGATGAATACATAGTGCCGGCCGGCCTGTTTCAGAGCGAATCCTTTCAGCTGGCGAGCCAGATCTTCATCGATGAAAAGCCCGATTTCTACGAGCTGAAAAACGAGACACCGACTCTGACCGGTCAGCAGGTGTTCGAGCAGTTTGCCCCCAAGCCGTGAGAACGGGGCGAGGCCGCGCGAGCATCGGCCGCAATCAAAGGAACAGACAATGCAACTGGTGGTGATGCGCCACGGGCAAACCCCGGCCAATGCCGAGGGGCGCTATCAGGGGGCGCTGGATATCGGTCTGAGCGACACCGGGGTGGCCCAGATCAGCGCGCAGGCAAGGGCGCTGGCCTTGGCGCAGGCTCCGTTTCAGCGGCTGCTGAGCTCCCCCTTGCTGCGGGCACGGCAAAGCGCGGCCCTGGTAGCGGACGAGCTGGCGCTGCCGGTGACGCTCGCCCCCGCTTTTCGCGAGCGCCATGTCGGGGTGTTCGAGGGGCTGACCCAGCAAGAGGCGAGGGAGCGTTACCCTGCGCTGTGGGCACGCAACATCACCCGGCGCTGGGCCGAGGCGCCACCTGGCGGCGAATCGCTGGACGAAGTCATTGCCCGGGTCGGGCAGGGACTGGCGGAACTGGCGCAGAGCGGCCGTCAGGAACGGGTGTTGTTGGTGGCGCACGTCGTGGTGGCCAAGGTGATCCGGGCGCTGACCGTGGCGGGATTTGACGACTTCTTCGAGTGGCAGCTGGCCAACGGGGCTGTGCTGGAGGTGTCGCTTGCATGTGGCGATGCTGGCGGGCCACTGGGTTTCTTTGCCCGGCCGGGCAGCGAACATGGCGTCACGGCCTTGAATTGAGCCAGAAGCGTCAGGCCTGATACGTGTTTCTCAGGCCTGGCATGTATTGCCTGTCAGGGGGCGTCTGGCAGTGCCTTCCTTGAGCAGTTGCGCCCCTGTTTCTTGGCCAGATAGAGGGCGGTATCGGCCCGGCGCACCATGCGTTCCACCGTATCCTGCGGGCCCAGGCTGGCACTGATGCCGATGCTGATGGTGAGCGGCACCTCGGTGCCTGCGCCGAGCTGATGCGGCTGCGACTCGACGGCGAGGCGGATCCGCTCCGCACTGGCCCAGGCCAGCTCCAGCGAGGTTTCCGGCAGCAGCACGATGAACTCCTCGCCGCCCCAGCGGCCCAGCATGTCCACCTCCCGCAACTGTTTGGCGACCCGTCTGACCAGGCTGAGAATGGCCTGATCCCCTTGCTGGTGGCCATAGGTGTCGTTGATCTGCTTGAAGTGATCGATGTCGATCAACAGCAGGCTCATGGTGTGACCAAAGCGCTGGCAGCGCTGCATCTCCAGCTTGACCAGCTCGTCGAAGCGGCGCCGGTTGGCGATCCCGGTGAGGGGATCCGTGGTGGCCGCCACCTTGAGCTCCTCCACCAGCCGGGCCCGCTCCGAGATATCTCGCAGGATGGCGGTCATCTCGGTGGTCTGACCCAGGTTGATCTTGGCGATGGTCACCTCCAGCGGAAACTCGCTGCCGTCGCGGCGCAGCCCCATCACGGAGGCGCGGGCATGCATGGGGCGCGAGTTGATGGGGGAGTTGCTGAAGGCCTTGAAGTAGCCGTCGTGGTTGGCCCGAAAGCGCTGAGGCAGCAGGGTCTCCAGCCGTTTGCCGAGGTAGCTCTCGTCCACCCCGAACATCTCGCAGGCGGCGGTGTTGATAAGTTCGATACGCGACTCGCTGCTGACGCTGATGATGCCGTCGTAGGCGGAGTTGACCACCGCCTCGAAGCGCTTGCGGCTCATCTTGAGCGCCTCCTCCAGCTGCTTTTTGGCGGTGATGTCGATGGCGGTAACCATGATGCGGGTGATGCGGGACTGCTCGGGAATGATGGGGGAGATGACGAAACGCCACCAGCTGGTGCGCGACAGGGTGTCGATGGGCAGCTCGCTCTCGAGCCCCGTCTGCTGGCTCACGCACTCGTGCATCGGCTGCTCTATGCTGCCGGTGATGTAGCGGGGAAACATTTCGTTCAGGCGCTTGCCGATGCTGCCGAGCACGTCCAGTTCAAAGGCTTGGGCAAAGGTATCGTTGGCGGAGACCAGGGTAAAGCGATCGTCGTCGTCGAGGGAAAACACCGCAACGGCGGCACCGATGGCATCGAGAGACGACTTGATGTCGGCATGGGAACCCTGTGTGAACATGCAACCTCCATGGCGAATAACGTATTGATATTCAGTATAGTGCGGCCGTTTTTGATCCTTGTCCCGCAGGTAGAAGCAACGCCTTGCCACTGGGTTGGCGGTGATGAGCCCCGCCAGATGGACTGGCTCGACGCCATCCGCTGGGCTTTACTTGCTGGCATCCGCAAGCGAGCTGGCCGGCATGGCCAGTCATCCCACAGCAAACTGGCACGGAGCGCGTCATGAAGATCAGCATCGAGGCACATATCGAGCAGGAGATAGAGGCCGTCTGGTGGGCCTGGAACGATCCGGACTGCATCGCCAGATGGAATGCGGCCTCCAGCGACTGGCACACCACCGGCAGCCTGGTCGACTTGGTGGTGGGCGGGCGTTTTTGCCATCACATGGCCGCCAAGGATGGCAGCGCCGGTTTTGATTTCACCGGCACCTTTACCCGGGTGGAGGCACCGACCCGCCTCTCGTTCGTGATGGATGACGGGCGCGAGGTGGATGTGCAGTTTGCCAGCGAACCGGGCGGCACCTGGGTGCAGGAAACCTTCGATGCCGAGACGAGCCACACCCCGGCTCAGCAGCAGGCGGGCTGGCAGGGGATCCTCGACAATTTCAAGCGTTATGTGGAAGCGGCAGGCTAGGGGAGGCGCCTGCACCCATAAAAAAAACCACTGCCAGGTCGCGGTGGTTTTTTTTATGCTGCTCTGCTCGTCAGAGCATGCCAGAGGACGAGGGTTACTCTTCGATATCCAGCAGCACCAGGATGGCGCTGTCGCCGCCCCACTCGCGGGGGGCCTGATGGAACGCCTGCACGTTGGGGTGCTGGGCCAGCCAGCTCGGAATGCGCTGCTTGAGGATATGTTTGCCGATGCCGTGCATCACGGAGGCGACATGGATGTTCTCTTTTTGGCAGAGGGTCAGCAGGGCCGCCAGCTCCTGTTTGGCCTGCTGCTGGTTCATGCCGTGCAGGTCCAGGTAGATCTCCGGCGGATAGCTGCCGCGCTTGAGCTTTTTCAGCTCGAATTTTGACACATCTTCGCGCACGTAACGGGTTGGTCCATCGGCCTCGAGATGGGGCTGGTACTCATCGCTGAAATAGTGGTCAACCCCAAGCTTTTCGCGGCTCTCACGCAGTTCGCGTTTCTGCTTGACCGGGCGCAGGTCGGCCCTTATGGTATCTTGCTTGATTTTCCGGGTACCTTTTATCGCATCGCGGAACAGCTGGGTTTCCTCGTCTGTCGGTGAGGGCGTTTTTTTCATCAGGTACTCGTCTTGCTCGCTGTATAGAATTCTCGGGCCGGATATTACTCGACTTGGAGGTGGATTTGGACAAGATATTTATCGATGAGGTGGTTGCCGAGATGCACACCATCCAGGACATGTTGCGCTGGGCCATGAGTCGTTTCAACGACGCCGGGATCTTCTACGGACATGGTACCGACAACGCCTGGGATGAAGCCGTGCAGCTGGTACTGCCCGCGCTACATCTGCCGCCGGACGTGGATCCGGGCATGCGCCACTCCCGTCTGACCACCAGCGAACGGCACCGTATCGCCGAGCTCATCATCCGCCGCGTGCAGGAGCGGGTACCGGCCGCCTACCTGACCAACAAGGCCTGGTATGCCGGTTGGGAGTTCTACGTGGACGAGCGGGTGCTGATTCCCCGTTCCCCCATCGCCGAGATGGTGGCCAACCGCTTCGCCCCCTTCCTCAAGCATGAACCGACCCGGATCATGGACTTGTGCACCGGCTCCGGCTGCATCGCCATCATCATGGCCCACGAGTTCCCACAAGCCGAAGTGGATGCCATCGACATCAGCGTCGATGCCCTCAACGTGGCCGAGCGCAACATCAACGATCACGGGCTGGAGCAGCAGGTCATTCCGATCCGCTCCGATCTGTTCCGCGATCTGCCGGTCGGCGACAAGTACGATCTCATCGTCTCCAACCCGCCCTACGTGGATTCCGAAGACATGTCGGATCTGCCGGACGAGTTTCGTCACGAACCCGAGCTGGCGCTGGCCTCCGGCTCCGACGGCCTCAAGCTCACCAAGCGTCTGCTGGCCAATGCCGCCGACTTCCTCAAAGAGGATGGCGTGCTGGTGGTCGAGGTGGGCAACAGCATGATCCATCTGGAAGCCCAGTTCCCGGACGTGCCCTTTACCTGGGTCGAGTTCGAGAACGGTGGTCACGGCGTGTTCGTGATGAGCCGTGCCGATCTGGTGCAATACCAGGACTATTTCGCGATTTACAAGAGCTAAGCAGGAGCACTCATGGCAGGGAACAGTTTCGGCCAACTCTTTCGTGTGACGACCTTCGGCGAGAGCCACGGCCTGGCGCTGGGCGCCGTGGTCGACGGCTGCCCGCCGGGACTGGAGATCAGCGAAGCGGATCTGCAGGGGGATCTGGACCGGCGCAAGCCCGGCACCTCCCGCTACACCACGCCGCGCCGCGAGCCGGACGAGGTGAAGATCCTCTCCGGGGTGTTCGAGGGCAAGACCACCGGTACCTCCATCGGGCTCTTGATCGAGAACACCGATCAGCGCTCCAAGGACTACTCCGACATCAAGGACTTGTTCCGCCCGGGCCACGCCGATTACACCTATCACCAGAAGTATGGCCAGCGCGACTATCGTGGCGGCGGTCGCTCCTCCGCCCGTGAAACCGCGATGCGGGTGGCGGCGGGTGCCATTGCCAAGAAGTACCTGAAACAGGTACACGGCATCGAGATCACCGGTTTTCTCTCCCAGCTCGGCCCCATCAAGGCAGAAGCCTTCGACGCGGCCCAGATCGAGCAGAATCCCTTCTTCTTCCCCGATGCGGGCAAGCTGGAGGCGCTCGATCAATACATGCGCGACCTGAAGAAAGAGGGCAACAGCATCGGTGCCAAGGTGCAGGTCATCGCCAGCAATGTGCCGGTGGGCCTCGGTGAGCCGGTGTTCGATCGCCTCGACGCCGACATCGCTCACGCCATGATGGGCATCAATGCGGTGAAAGGGGTGGAGATTGGCGACGGGTTCGCGGTGGTGGAGCAAAAAGGCTCCGAGCACCGTGACGAGATGACTCCGGCCGGCTTTGCCAGCAACCATGCGGGCGGCATTCTGGGCGGCATCTCGTCGGGTCAGGATATCGTGGTGAGCTTAGGCTTAAAGCCCACCTCCAGCATCACGGTACCTGGCAAGACCATCACCACCGAGGGTGAGGCCACCGAGATGATCACCAAGGGTCGCCACGATCCTTGCGTCGGCATTCGTGCCGTGCCCATCGCCGAAGCGATGCTGGCACTGGTGCTGATGGACCACCTGCTGCGCCACCGTGCCCAGAACCAGGGCGTGCTGACCCATACCCCGCAACTGCGCTGATCGGCCTGTTCACTGCTCGGCTGATCGAGTGGAGCAGCCACAGTCACAGTCAAAAGGCGACCTCAGGGTCGCCTTTTTCATGGGTATTCATCGCGCTGGGTTATTGGTTGGGTGTCACCTGCTCAGCCGCCGGGTTGTCGAGTCGGCAGGGGGGCGGTGCCACGTTACGGCCGGGTGGGGGCAGGCTGGCAATCACCTCATTGATTCGGGCGAGCTGCGCATCGGTGACGGCCGAGCTGGCAAACATCAGGCTGACCGGTTGGTGATGGAGCAGCAGCTGGCAGCGGATAAAGCCGTCGGCCCCCAACTGTTGCAGCCGGTAGCGGGCGTATTGCCACTCCATGATGACGCCGTCCAGCCGGCGAGCCAGCAGCAGATCGACCAGTCGGTCATCGGCGTTGTATTCGCTCGCGTTCTTGAGGGCGGGGCACGCTTCCATCAGCTGGATGGGGCGGGTGCCGCGCAGCTTGCCAAGGCGCAGCTGGCTTTGCTGGCAAAGCTGCGACAGGTCTGACACCACCAGCCAGGGATCTCGCTGGCCCGGGATGGGGTTGTTGCTCAGCAGCACAAAGGTACTGCGCCGATAGGGCACCGAGAAGCGGGCAAAGGCGCGCCGCTCCGGCGTATCGAGCGCCCCCATGGCCACGTCCAGCTGCTGCTGTTCGAGCAGATGGATGGCCCTGGCCCAGGGCAGGTTGCGAAAGTGGGATTCCAGCCCCGCCTGGCTCAGGATCTGGCGAGTCAGGGTGACGTCCAGCCCATCCAGCGTCCCCTGGGGATTGATGTAACTGAACGGGGGCCAGTGGCTCCAGGCCACCGACAGCCTGGGCTTGGCCTGCAGCGGCAGAGAGAGCCCAATCGCCAGCAGGGCGAGCAAGAGCCAGCCCGTGGCAGCCGACAGAAGATGAACACGCATGAACCTGAACCTCCTTGTACAGGACGGATGCGGCGGTATCGCCGTTATCTGGCATCAAGCATAGCCTGATTCGAATGAGTTCTTGAGCGGCTTTTCCGGGCGGGACGGTGACCTGCTTTTGGCAAACATGCTGGGAGGAACGTCACATTTTTCTCGTTTCTCCTCAATAACTCCGTTAGACTGCGCCCCTATTCTTTCCCCTTTGCTCTGCTCCCCGGGGAAATCGTTGTGTTCTCAACAGGCCCGAGTCTGGCGAGATGGCATCGGCTCAGCAGAGGAGCCCCATCCCGGATTGTCGGCGCCCCTATCCCTAGCAGGTAATTATGAGTTTTACTTCCCTCGGTCTGGCCGAACCCTTGTTGCGTGCCGTTGCCGAGCAAGGCTACGACACCCCGTCTCCCATTCAGCAACAAGCGATCCCGGCGGTACTGGCTGGCCGTGATCTGATGGCCGCCGCCCAGACCGGGACCGGCAAGACCGCAGGTTTTACCCTGCCGATGCTGCAGCGTCTGACTGAAAGCAAGCGCAAGGTCTCCCCGAACCGCATCCGTGCCCTGGTGCTGACCCCGACCCGCGAGCTGGCCGCCCAGGTGGGCGAGAGCGTGCGCAACTACGGCAAACACTTGCCGATCCGCAGCCACGTGGTATTTGGCGGCGTGAGCATCAACCCGCAGATGATGGCCACCCGCCGTGGTCTGGACGTGCTGGTGGCCTGCCCGGGCCGCCTGATGGATCTGTACAACCAGAACGCCGTCAAGTTTGACGAAGTGGAAATCCTGGTGCTGGACGAAGCGGATCGCATGCTCGACATGGGCTTTATCCGCGACATCCGCCGCATCCTGGCCCTGCTGCCGAAGAAGCGCCAGAACCTGCTGTTCTCCGCCACCTTCGCCGACGAGATCCGCGAGCTGGCCACCGGCCTGCTGGACAACCCGGCGGTGATCGAAGTGACCCCGCGCAACAGCACCGCCGAGCGTATCGAGCAGCTGGTGCACCCCTGTGACAAGGCCAACAAGATTGCCCTGCTGAGCCACCTGGTCACCAGCAACAACTGGCAGCAGGTGCTGGTGTTCACCCGTACCAAGCACATGGCCAACCGCGTTGCCGAGACCCTCGACAAGAACGGCGTCAGCGCCGCCGCCATCCACGGCAACAAGAGCCAGGGTGCCCGTACCCGCGCCCTGGCCGGTTTCAAGGATGGCAGCGTCAAGGTGTTGGTGGCGACCGACATCGCCGCCCGTGGTCTGGATATCGACAAGCTGCCGCAGGTAGTCAACTTCGAGCTGCCGAACGTGGCGGAAGATTACGTGCACCGTATCGGTCGTACCGGCCGTGCCGGCGCCGCCGGTCATGCCATCTCGCTGGTTGCGGCCGATGAAGGCAAGCTCATCAAGGCCATCGAGCGGCTGACCAAGCAGAACATTCCGTGCGAGCAGGTGGCCGGCTTTGAAGCCTCCCGCGAGACGCTCGACAACATCGCTCGTGGCATCGGCGCGCCGCTGCGCAAAGAGCCGCGCGATCCGAGCGAGCAGCGCCGTGCACCGCGCCCGCAAGGTCAAGGCCAGCGTCAGGGCGCCGGTCGCTCTGCCAACGGTGGCAATGGCGGCGGTAACCGCTCCGGCAACGGTGGCAAGCCCAAGCCCCAGGGCGGTCAGCGTCCGGAAGGCGGTGCCGGCAAACCGGCTCAGGCTCGTCGTCCCCGTCGCGCTACCCATAACCAGTAAGCGGCCTGGGAGCCTGCTCCCTCGCTCGGTTGATGCAAAAAGCCCCGCCACTCTGGCGGGGCTTTTCTATGGCTATGTCCCAGTTATGTGTTGAAAGGCTAACCTTGAAGTAGGTCATCACCTTGAGGGCCTCCATCATGGATACCCAAGCCTTTCAACAGCTACTGTCCCTCTTCCCATCACTCACTTTGCGTCAGCGTCGTCTCGTGCAACATGAACTCACCCCCCATCACCTCGCTGGCCACTCAACTCCCCGCATGCCAATGCTGCCCTCACTGCCAGGCCGAGGCCACACAGTTGGCTCCCTGGGGCTGGTCTCGAGGGCTGCGCCGCTATCGCTGTAAGCACAGTGTCTGCGCACCAGTTCCGTGCTCACCAACACGCCTCTCGCCCGACTTCGCAAGCCACAATGCTGGGAAGACTATGCACAGGCCCTCATCGACGGTCTGACCGTCCGGCAGGCGGCGCCCCGCTGTGGGGTCAGTAAAAACACCGCCTTTTTATGGCGCCACCGCTTCCTGAAGGCCATGGCTAGCCACCAGGTTGCCTGCTCTGTCTTGCACCACCATCACCGGGATGTAATCCGGCCCTGTGCCTCGGGTACGGCCTTTGCCGCCACGCTGGCGGGCCGGGCGGGGCAATCCGCGCTGTCCTTTGAACGATTCTAAGAAGAAGGTCTCATCGACCTCGACGATACCCTCTTCCCGTACCGCCTGGTGGCTAGCTGTGATCTCTCTGTAGGTTGTTGACTCGGGGCATTCCCGCAAAATTGGAGGTGCCAACCAAACCAATCATCCGAGGTGCCCGAGTGAACAACCATAAAAATGCCCGATTAACCCTCTTCGGTCGACAGCTTCTTGTCCGGCGTATCCTTGAACAAGGCCTGCGCGTTGAAGAAGCGGCTCACGCCGCCGGGGTCAGCACCCGCACCGCTACAAGTGGCTCACGCGATATCGCCAGGAGGGGCCTGATGGGCTGCACAATCGCTCTTCTCGACCCGCATTCTGTCCCCATGCCATCGATGACCAGCGACAACAGGTGATTATCGCACTGCGCAAGCAACGACAGACTTATCGGCACATCAGCCAAGCGTTGGGCATCGGACACAGTTCCGTCGCCCGTATCCTGCAACGAATGGGACTGAATCGACTGGCGGATCTGGCACCTGCCCCTCCAGTACAACGCCATGAACATGAGAAACCGGGTGACTTGCTGCATTTGGACATCAAAAAGCTGGGGCGTTTCCGTCGCCCCGGCCATCGTGTCACCGGTGACCGCAGCCAAGACTCTCCGGGGCAGGATGGGAGTATGCGCATGTGGCGGTGGCCGTGTGGCATTCAGCGTCCTGCATCCTGATGAAACGGAGCGCAGTGCCTGTCTGACGCTGTTACAGGCTCTTCGTTACTACGCCGGGCTTGGTATTCGTTTCAGCCGGCTACTCACGGATAATGGTGCCGGTTATCGGTCGAAACGCTTCCAGAAACTGTGTCGTCGGTTGGGGCTCAAGCACCTGCGCACCAAGCCTTACACACCACAAACCAATGGCAAAGCAGAGCGCTTCATTCAGACAGCCCTGCGTGAATGGGCCTATGCCCGGAGCTATGAGTCGTCAGAGCAACGGGCAGAACACTTGACCCCGTGGCTGCATGAGTACAACTGGCATCGTCCTCATGCCAGTCTGAACTACCAGCCCCCAATCAGTCGTCTTCAATTTGTGAACAACCTGGTGGGTTTACACAGCTAGCCATGGCCTTCAGGAAGCGGTGGCGCCATAAAAAGGCGGTGTTTTTACTGACCCCACAGCGGAGCGCCGCCTGCCGGACAGTCAGACCGTCGAGGAGGGCCTGTGCATAGTCTTCCCAGCATTGTGGCTTGCGAAGTCGGGCGAGAGGCGTGTTGGTGAGCACGGAACTGGTGCGCAGACACAGCTTGCAGCGATAACGGCGCAGCCCTCGAGACCAGCCCCAGGGAGCCAGCTGTGTGGCCTCGGCCTGGCAGTGAGGGCAACATTGGCATGCGGGGAGTTGAGTGGCCAACGAGGTGATGGGATGAGGGGTGGTGAGTTCATGTTGCGCGAGACGACGCTGACGCAAAGTGAGCAATGGGAAGAGGGACAGTAGATGTTGAAAGGCTTGGGTATCCATGATGGTGGCTCTCAAGGTGATGACCTACTTCAAGGTTAGCCTTTCAACACATAACTGGGACATAGCCTTTTTTATTGTCTGCCGCTCGGTCCTGGTCCCTTGGCCGGGGCCAGCCGGTAAAACCGGATCCAGCAGCGATCGCCGGCATGGTAGCGGCGATCCAGCCATTGCCCGCCGGCGGCGGCAATGACCTTGAGCGAGGCGGCATTTGCCTCGTCGCCGCTGATGAGCATGGGCTCGCTCAGCACATGGCGCTGCAGCTAGCCGAGCAGGGTGCGGGCGGCGCCTTCACCCCGGCGGGTGGGACGGGTCTCGTAACCGATGTGGCCGAGCCACTGACAGGTGGCGGGGTTGTCGCCGTGACGCAGGCGCAAGGTGGCGAGGATCTCTTCCCCTTCGAGGGCAAAATAGGTGGTGGTCGGTGGGTAGCCCGGCGGCAGATGCAGCCCATCGGCATGGGCGAGCAACTCCTGCAGCCACTGATCCGGGTCGAATTGCGCCACCTGATAGAGCGGCAACCCGGCGGCGCCACATTCGGCCACGTAGCGGCGGTAGGCGGGGGCGTCGGTCAGCCGAGCGGCCCGGCACTCGATGGAGGGTTGCATCAGGTCTGGGTGGCCAGGGGCCACAGCGGCCTGGGCTCGCTGTGGTGCGGCTCCTGGATGCAGGCGCGCTGGCGGCCGGCCTGTTTGGCGGCATAGAGTGCCCGATCCGCGCGCGGATAGGCCTGCTCGAAGCGCTCGCCCTGCTGCAGCGAAGTCAACCCGATGCTGAGGCTGATGGGGCCGCCGGCCAGCGGCCGGGTGGCGTCTGCGACCCGCTGCTGCAGGGTCTGGCAGCAGGCCGGCAGCGTTTGCGATGTCTCCATCACCAGCAGCGCCAGCTCGTCGCCGCCAAGGCGGCCGGCCAGCCCCGCCGGCGGCAGGCTCTCCCGGATCACCCGGCCCACCGCCCGCAACATGGCGTCGCCGGCGGGGTGACCGTGGCGGTCGTTGATCTGCTTGAAGTTGTCCAGGTCGATCAGCAGCAGTTGCCAGGGGCGGGCACTGCGACAGGCACGCGCCGCCAGCTGCTGCTCGAAATGGTGGCGGCTGTCCAGCCCGGTCAGGGCATCCAGGTTGGCGCGCCGCTCCAGCTCGCGCTGGGTGGCGAGCAGCGCCTGCTGCTGGCGAGTGTGCACCAGGCTCAGCAAAATGAAGCTGCGGGCGATGGTAAAGAGCAGGCTGAGCAGGATCACCGGGCCGAGCAGGGGATCGGTGAGGCTGGAGGCGGCCGACTCCGGCCACCACTGATGCTTGGCCATCCTGACCAGCTGCAGGGCCAGTTGCAGCGCAAGCAACAGGATGGCGAAGCGCAGCACCCGGTAGGCGGGTGCCAGCCGCTGATAGCGCCAGAGCTGCCACAGCAGCAGGCATATCTGCAGCGAGATGGCCCCGGAGAGCACCACGATCCGGCTGTGTATGTCATCCGGCGGCAGCTGCGCGGCGGTGACGGCGAACAGCAGGAAGCCGGCGAGGGCGAGGAGCGGGCAGAGCCAGCCAAAACGGTCGGCCTCGCGCCGGAAAAAGTGGCGCAGCCCCCGCTCATAGAGCAGCGGGGTGGCGATGATCAGCAGATTGGTGAGCAGGATGTTGGCAAGGGAGCTATCCCCCGTGAGGGTTCGCAGCAGCAGGCAGCCAAAGGCGGCGGCGATGGCCAGTTCGCTGGCCGACCAGTAGAGCAGGGAGCGCAGCGGTCGCTGGGTATGCCACAGGTAGGCGAAAATGGCCGCGACCCCGATGTGCGACAGGCTGACGAACAGCACCAGACTCAGCAACTGGGCCGAGGAAAACAGACTCTGCATCAAGGGTGTGGGCTCTTCCTGCCGGGAACGGCGCTGCGACCTCAGGGCCGGGTGACTGGGCCGGATCACAGCATGAATTGCGCCGCTGAGCAATGGTTTAAGTGAGCCGGGCACGATCGCGGCAACAACCGCCACAAGAGGGCTGCTGACTCGATTAATCAGGGGCGGGGCATGACGCCGGGGCGTTTATGCTTCCCCCTTCTTGGATCAGTTGCTCACGACCGGCAGCCGCATGACGGTGGCCTCCCGGCCGAGGTGGGCCAGCAGGCGGCGCACGTCGTCGAGGCGGATAAGCAGGGTGGCGGTATTGACCAGCGGGTGGCACTGCACCCGCTCGGCCTGCCAGATCGTTTCATCCACCACCAGTTCCACCGCTTTTTCCCTGTCGCGTACCATGGCGAGCAGGGTGACCGAGCCCGGGGTGAGGCCAAGCACGGATTCCAGGCGCTCTGGCGAGCCAAAGCTCAGCCGCTTGACCCCAAGGGCGGCAGCCAGACCTTTGAGATCGACCCGGCTCTCTTCAGGGCTAACCACCAGAAACAGTCGCTCGCTCTTTGGGTCGCGCAAAAAAAGGTTTTTGGTCTTGGCGGCGGGCAGCTTGGGCAGCAGCCGGCTGGCCTCCTCACAGGTGAAGACAGGAGCGTGATCGATGCGCTGATAGGGAATGGCCAGCTGATCCAGCAGAGAGTAAAGCGCCACCATGACCTCCTGATGTCGGGTGAAGAGTGGGGTGTTGGATGAATGGCGCGGCGAATAAAGCCGCCACCGGCAGTCGCTGCCAGTCTGGCCGAGCTTACCAGTTTGCGGCGCGGCTCGCAGCCTGCGTGGCCATGGATGGCGGCTGGCGTGGCAATTGCAGCAAAGCACTGTATGAACGTACAATGGTTCCATCCCAGCGTTGACCCCAGTAGCCTGCATGATCGAGATCAAGCCTGTTCCTCCCGTTACTCTGCCACTCGATGGCTTCATCCTGACCCGTCACGGGCGGGATGTGCGCGGTCGCAACGGGCATGGCGAACGCACCGAGATCGTGATGTGGCTCTGGAGCGCGCAGGGGCCGGTGCGACTGGTGGTGCCGGGGCAGGAGCCGGTCTTCTTCCTGCCCCAGAGCCATATGGAAGAAGCCGCCGAGTTGTTCAAGGGGGCGGGGGTGAGCGGGCGGTTTCGCCGCTTGCCGATGCACACCTTCGACGGCCGCGCCGTGGTGGGCTGCTACTTTGCCACCCTGAGCGCCTTTCACCGTGCCATCGAGCTGCTGCTCATCCGCGGGCTGGAGCACTTCGAGGCGGATATCCGGCTGCCGGAGCGCTATCTGATGGAGCGTTTCATCACCGCCGGCGTGCGCTTCGAGGGGCGCACCCTCAAGAAAGGGGGCAAGCACGGCTACTGGGAGGTCAACGAGGCGCGCTGCGCACCGCAGGCGGTGACGCCGACCCTCTCCTGGGTGTCGCTGGACGTGGAGTGTGCCATGGACGGGGCCCTCTTCTCGGTGGGGCTCTACAGCGAACAGGATGCGCGGGTCATCATGATCGGTACGCCGGAGGCGGATGCCGACAGCTGGGGGACCCAGGTCGAGTGGGTGGCGGACGAGAGCGCCCTGCTGAGTGCGCTGGAGCGCTGGTTTGTGCGGCACGACCCGGATCTGGTCATCGGCTGGAACGTGGTCAACTTCGACTTTCGTCTGCTGCTGCGCCGCGCCGAGCTCAACAAGCGGCGGCTGCGGCTGGGGCGCGGCCACGAGCTCTGCTTCTGGCGCTCATCGCGCAATGATCCCCAGAGCGGCAGCGTCATCATTCCCGGGCGCATGGTGCTGGATGGCATCGACACCCTCAAAAGCGCCACCTGGCAGTTCCCGAGTTACAGCCTGGATGCAGTGGCGAGCGAGCTGCTCGGCCGTGGCAAGGATATCGAGGACGTGGCCAACCGGGGCGAGAAGATCACCGAGCTGTTCCACTCCGACAAGGAGGCGCTGGCCCGCTACAACCTGGAAGATTGCCGGCTGGTGTGGGAGATCTTCGATTTCTGCCACCTCATCCCCTTTGCCATCGAGCGCGCCTCCCTCACCGGCCTTGAGCTGGACCGGGTAGGGGGCTCGGTGGCCGCCTTTACCAATCTCTATCTGCCGCGGCTGCATCGCGGCGGCTACGTGGCGCCCAATTTGCCGGCCGACGGCGGGCTGGCGAGCCCCGGTGGCTATGTGATGGACTCCAAACCCGGCCTCTATCGCCACGTGCTGGTGCTCGATTTCAAGAGCCTCTATCCCAGCATCATCCGCACCTTCTGCATCGATCCCATGGGGCTCATCGAGGGGCTGCAGCATCCCGACCACACCATTGCGGGCTTTCGCGGCGCCCTGTTCTCCCGCGAGCGCCACTTCCTGCCGGATCTCATCGCTACTCTGTGGGCGGCACGGGATCGGGCCAAGGCCGCCAGCAACAAGGCGCTCTCCCAGGCCATCAAGATCATCATGAATTCCTTCTACGGGGTGCTGGGCTCGGGGGGCTGCCGCTTCTACGACCCGCGGCTTGCCTCCTCCATCACCTTGCGCGGTCACGGCATCATGCAGCAGACCCGGGAGTGGATCGAAGGGGAGGGCTTCGAGGTGATCTATGGCGACACCGACTCCACCTTCGTGCACCTGGGGCGGGATGCCAGCCCCGAGCAGGCGGACGAGATTGGCCGGCGGTTGGCGAAGATGATCAACGACAACTGGGCGGCGCTGATCAAGCGCGAGTTCGATCTGCCGAGCTATCTGGAGATCCAGTACGAGACCCACTATCGCCGCTTTCTGATGCCCACCATTCGCGGGCTGGAGAAGGGGAGCAAGAAGCGCTATGCCGGGTTGGTGGCGGGCCATCAGGCAGGTGAAGAGGAGCAACTGGTGTTCAAGGGGCTTGAATCGGTGCGCACCGACTGGACGCCTCTTGCCAAGGCGTTTCAGACCCGCCTCTATGAAATGGTGTTTCACGACCAGGATCCCAGCGGCTATGTGCGCACCATGGTGGACGAGACCCGCGCCGGCCTTCACGACGAGCTCTTGGTCTATCGCAAGCGGCTGCGCCAGAAACTCGAAGAGTACCAGAAGAACGTGCCACCCCATGTGCGGGCGGCGCGTCTGGCGGACGAGGAGAACCTGCGCCGCGGCCTGCCCCAGCGCTATCAGCATCGGGGTTCTATTGCCTATCTGATGACCCTCAATGGCCCCGAGCCGCTGGAATACCGGCGCAGCGCCATCGACTACGAGCACTACATCGACAAGCAGTTAAGGCCCATTGCCGATGCGATCCTCCCCTTTATCGGCGAGTCGTTCGAGCGGATCTGCGGCCAGCAGCTCGATCTCTTCTGAGCGGCGTGGAGCGGGGAGAGGTTGACCTGCCAGGCATGGCTGAGCGTATGGCGGTTCAGCCGTGCGGATGCCGGGAGAAGCAGGAAAGGGGAAATGCAAAAAGCCCGCTCGAGGAGCGGGCTTTTCTAATCTGGTGCGTCCTAGTGGATTCGAACCACCGACCCCCACCATGTCAAGGTGATGCTCTAACCAGCTGAGCTAAGGACGCAGGGTGCGCAAGGCGACGTTATCTGATTGCAGGGGAGTGGTGGGTTTAATTGGATTCGAACCAACGACCCCTACCATGTCAAGGTAGTGCTCTAACCAACTGAGCTATAAACCCACATCTGTGTTCAACCGGGTTCGAACCAACGACATCGCCTACGCCATGTCAAAGTACTGTTCTAACCAATTGACCTATAAATCCACATCTGCATTTCTATCAATTCTGTTATGGTGCGTCCTAGTGGATTCGAACCACCGACCCCCACCATGTCAAGGTGATGCTCTAACCAGCTGAGCTAAGGACGCATAACAGGTTTCCATGATGGTGCGTCCTAGTGGATTCGAACCACCGACCCCCACCATGTCAAGGTGGTGCTCTAACCAGCTGAGCTAAGGACGCATCACGGAAAAGTGGTGGGTTTAATTGGATTCGAACCAACGACCCCTACCATGTCAAGGTAGTGCTCTAACCAACTGAGCTATAAACCCACTTTGCAAACCGGGTCAGAAACCCGTTTCACCACACCAGCACTGCTGGCGTGGTCGGCATACTACCCATGCCCCCCAAGGCTGTCAACAGGCCGCACGCACAAAGCAGACTGTTTGCCCAGTTCTTGCGCAGCCTGTTGATTTTGCAGGCGAGTTTGCCCTATTGCGCCTTGGAGAGGGCGCTGCAGGCCTCCGGGCTGGCAAAGCGGCCATAGATATGACGCAGGCGGGCACCCAGCATCAGGGCGGCGCCGGTCAGGCCGACGATGAAACCGATCCAGAAGCCCTGCGGTCCCATGCGCGGCACCACCCAGTCGGTCAGCCCCAGGATCATGCCGGTGGGCAGCCCCAGTCCCCAGTAGGCGACGATGGTGACGTAGAAGATCGCCTTGGTGTCCTTGTAACCGCGCAGGGCGGCTGCGGCCACCACCTGCACCGAGTCGGAGATCTGGTAGATGGCGGCGAAGAACAGCAGTATGGCCGCGAGGGTGATCACCTGCAGGTCGTCGGTGTAGATACTGGCGATATGCTCGCGCAGCAGCACGGTGAGGGCGGCGGTACCGGCAGCCACCGCCATGCCCAGCATCAGGCCGGTGCGGGCGGCGACACGGGCGTGCGCGGGCTGCCCCTCGCCGATGCTGTGGCCGACCCGGATGGTGACACCCACCCCAATCGACAAGGGCAGCATAAACACCAGGCTGGAGAAGTTGAGGGCTATCTGGTGGCTCGCCACCGTCTCCGCACCGAAGGGGGCCAGCATCAGGGCCACCACGGTAAACAGGGTCACCTCGCAGAAGATGGCCATGGCGATGGGGAAGCCCAAGCGGAACAGGCGCCAGATCCGGCTGCCATTGGGGCGTGCGAGCCGGGAGAAGAGGTTGATCTCCTTGAAATGAGAGGAGAGCTTCACATAGACGATCATCGCCAGCAGCATGGCCCACAGCACGATGGCGGTCGCCACGCCGCAGCCGACCCCGCCGAGCTTGGGCATGCCGAGGTGGCCGTGGATGAAGACATAGTTGGCGGGAATATTGACCGCCAGCCCCACGAAGCCGATCACCATGGTCGGCATGGTGTGGGAGAGCCCCTCGCTGAAATTGCGCAGCACCTGGAACAGCACGAAGGCGGGCAGGCCCCACATGATGGCGTGCAAAAAGCCGGTGGTCTTGGCGGCCATCACCGGATCCACCTTCATCAGGTGCAGCGCCAGCGGGCTGAAATAGAGCGCCAGCATGGCGATCGGGATCACCATCAGCGCCAGCCAGAAGCCCTGATGCACGGCGGGACGTACCTCGTCCCGCTTGCGGGCCCCGTTGAGCTGGGAGACGATGGGGGTGAGTGCCATGATGATGCCCTGGGTCAGCAAGATGATCGGCAGCCAGAAACTGGAGGCCACCGACACCGCCGCCAGATCCACGGCGCTGACCTGGCCCGCCATCACGGTATCGACGAAGCTCATGGCGACCTGGGCCACCTGGGCCACCAGAATGGGACTGGCTAGACGAACGAGTTGCCTCGCCTCGGACCAATAACGTTGCACTGACACCTCCGAGTGGATCAGATAAAGCGTAAAAAGAGCGGGTAGCGGGAAGAGCCTTTGCACTCCCGAAACGGGAATGCAAAGTGCGGGGGGGTCATTCTAGCCTGAAATTCATCCGGGACGAAACGTTTGGCGCGAGGGCCGGATCAGGCGTCTTCGTGATCGCTGATCAGCAGGTTGGCGGCGGCGTAGGCGGCCTGTTCGCGCAGATCCGCCGGTACCCGCTCGTCCGATGCCACGGCATTGAGCGCCCTGATGGTGGCGGCAATGGCCTGCGGCACATAGCCCTGCTCCCCGGAGCCAATCTGGTTGTAGGCGATGCGAATGGCCTCACAGCATTGATATACCTGCATTTTTATTTCCTTGTCAGCGCTGGTTTGAATGCCGTCACTATAGCGATCGGCCGCCCGCTTGTCAGCCAGCGCGCTTGTCTGGGGCACGAGGCGAGGGTACCCTGCCTTTTTTCGTAGCAGGAGACGAGACATGTTCACCGGCATAGTACAGGGGACCGCCGAACTGGTGGCCATCGACGAGCTGCCCAACTTTCGTACCCACGTGATCCGCATGCCGAGCCCGGCCTGGGGCGAGGGGCTGGTGCTGGGCGCCTCCGTGGCCCACAACGGCTGCTGCCTGACCGTCACCCGGGTCGAGGGAGAGCTGGTCAGCTTCGATCTGATGCAGGAGACCCTGCGCCTCACCAACCTCGGTCAGCTGCAGCCGGGGGACAAGGTCAACGTGGAGCGGGCTGCCCGCTTTGGCGATGAGATTGGCGGCCACGCCATGTCCGGCCACATCATGGGCACCGCACAGGTGGTGTCGGTTATCGGCACCCCCAACAACCGGCAGGTATGGTATCGCCTCGCCCCAACGCTGATGAAATACGTGCTGACCAAGGGTTACATCGGCATCGACGGCATCAGCCTCACCGTGGGGGAAGTGCGCGGCAGCGAGTTCTGCGTCAATCTCATTCCCGAGACGCTGGCTCGCACCAACCTGGGTTGGGTCAAAGCCGGCTGGCACACCAACATCGAGATTGACCCCCAGACCCAGGCCATCGTCGACACGGTGGAGCGGGTACTGGCGGCCCGTCAGCCGGGATAAGCTGACCAACGCGCCCTCAGGGATTTGCCATTGAAAAGGGCCTGCATCATGCAGGCCCTTGGCGATCTTGTGGGTGCGTTCACTGGCAGTCAGAACATCTGTTCGTCGTCTGCGTCCACAAACAGTTGCAGGCAGTCGCGCGCCTCATCCCGGTGCAGTCGCAGATGGATGGGGTTGCAGCAGGCCATGCAATCCTCGTAGAACTCCTGATCCCCCTGGCTGGCATCCAGCTCGACCCGGGTATGATGGCCACAGTGGGGGCAGACGATGCGCTTGCTGGTGTACTCGATCATGATGACCTCCTCGGGCCCGTGGGCCGCCTATCTCCCCTGATTCTAGTTGGTTCGCACCGTCCTGACCGCGAGCAAGCGCACGTTTATGACCGGGATCAAGGGAGGCAGGAGGTCAGTCCGACAGCACCTGCCTATTGTTTACTTGACCCAGCTGGCCAGCATCTCGGCATCCAGCTCGGTGAGCGAACGTAGCTGATGATCGGCAATGGCCAGACGGGGATCGCCCACTCATGCTGGGTGCATGGGAACGATCAGCGCCTGTTTGTTGTTTATTTGGTCCAGTTGGCCAGCATCTTGGCATCCAGCTCGGTGAGCGAGCGTAGCTGATGATCGGCAATGGCCAGACGGGGATCGCCCACCAGCGCGGGGTCGGGCACGATCAGCGCGGTCATGGAGGCCGCCTTGGCCGCCAGCAGGCCGGTGAAGCTGTCTTCAATGGCCAGGCAATGCACCGGCTCCACCCCCAGCTTCTCGGCGGCGTGGATATAGACATCCGGGTGCGGCTTGCCGAAGCGCTCCACCTCGGCGGAGTGAACCGCCAGGAAGCGATCGCGAATGCCGAGCTTGCCGAGCACCGCTTCCACCATGGCAAAGGGGGAGGAGGTCGCCAGACCTATTTTAAGGCCTTGCGCCTCGATGAGATCGAGTGCCTCCAGCACACCGGCCTTGGCCTGACCTTCGGAGAGGATCAGCGAGTTGACCCGATCCAGAATGCGCTGCACCACCTCTTCCTGGCTGGGGCCGCTCCAGGGGCGCAGGCGATACCAGTGGGCCACCAGCTGATCGATGCGCACGCCGATGGTCGATTCGCAATCTTCCACCGTGTGGGGATGGCCCAGCTCGGAGAACACGGCCATCTGGGCCCGTTGCCAAAAGGGTTCCGAGTCGATCAGAACACCATCCATATCGAAGATCACGGCAGTTAACATCTTGTACTCCTGACATAGGTGAGGGGGGGATTATAAGCGAGGCGCCTCAATGCAAAAGGGGCATTGCCATGCCCCTTGCGCCGGATCACGCAGGCAAACGTTTGTTTGTGCGAGACAAAAAACAGCGGTCAGAAAATCACGTCCACCCTGGCGGCCACGGCTTTGGCCTGCTCGACGGCGGTGGGGCAATCTTCAGCCCGGGCCAGCGCCACGCCGAGCCGGCGGCGACCGGCGATCTCCGGCTTGCCAAACAGCCGCAACTGGGCGCCCGGCACCAGGGCCAGCGCTTCGCCAATCCCCTGATAGCGGATGTCCTGGCTGTGGCCTTCGCGCAGCACCACGGCGGAGGCGCTCGGCCCGTACTGGGTGATGGTGCCGACCGGCAGCCCCAGAATGGCGCGCACGTGCAGGGCAAACTCGGAGAGGTCCTGAGAAATCAGGGTCACCATGCCGGTGTCGTGCGGGCGCGGCGAGACCTCGCTGAACCACACCTCGTCGCCCTTGATGAAGAGCTCAACCCCGAACAGGCCGTAACCACCGAGGGCTTCGACCACCTTGGCCGCCACGGCTTTGGAGCGGGCCAGTGCCAGTTCGCTCATGGCTTGTGGCTGCCAAGATTCGCGGTAGTCGCCATCTTCCTGCCGATGGCCGATGGGCTGACAGAAGTGGATGCCATCGACGGCGTGTACCGTGAGCAGGGTGATCTCGTACTCGAAGGGGACGAACCCTTCGACAATCACCTTGCCGCGGCCGGCGCGACCGCCCTCCTGGGCATAGGTCCAGCTCTCGTCGAGCCTGGCGAGGTCGCGCAGCACGCTCTGGCCCTTGCCGGACGAGCTCATCACCGGCTTCACCACGCAGGGCAGACCGATGGTATCAACGGCGGCGACAAACTCCTCCTTGCTCTGGGCAAAGCGGTAGGGTGAGGTGGGCAAGTCCAGCGTCTCGGCGGCGAGGCGACGGATCCCCTCCCGGTTCATGGTGAGCTGGGTGGCACGGGCGTTTGGCACCACCTTGACGCCCTCTTGCTCCAGGGCAGCCAGGGTATCGGTGGCGATGGCTTCAAGCTCGGGAATGATCAGATCCGGTTTGACCTCGTTGACCAGGGCGCGCAGGGCGGCGCCGTCCAGCATGTCCAGCACATGGGCTCTGTGCGCCACCTGCATGGCGGGGGCATTGGCATAGCGGTCGGCGGCGATCACCTCGATGCCGAAGCGTTGCAGCTCGATGGCGACCTCCTTGCCAAGTTCGCCGGAGCCCAGCAGCAGGGCGCGGGTGGCGCCGGGGCGGGTAGCAGTTCCAAACATGTGATCTCTCCTGATGTCGTGGGTGACGGTTGATGGCCGCTATCGCACGAATAGCGGGCAAAAAAAGAGGCACGCATGGCGTACCTCAGGAAACGGATTTGTGGGCGCGCTGCTCCAGATGAGTGAGCAGGGTGATGGCGCCGATGATGATGGCGGCCCCGAGCCACAATCGGCCGGGCGGCGCCCAGCCAAACACCAGCCAGCCGGCCAGCACGTTCATGGGCAGCTTGGCAAAATCAAAGGGTTGCACGAACGAGGCCTCGGCCACGCTGTAGGCGCGGGCGATGGACATCTGGGCCAGTGCCGACAGCACGCCGGAGGCTGCTACCAGCAGCCACTGGGTTTCGCTCGGCCACTGCCACTCCGGCAGGGCCAGCATGGCGTTGAACGGGGTGCTGAAGATGAGCAGGTAGACGACGATGGTGTGGGACGACTCGCTCGCCGCCTGATAGCGCACCAGCAAGGAGTAGCCGGCCCAGAACAGGGCCGCCGCCACCGGCAGCAGGGAGGCCCAGCTGAAATCGTCGGTCCAGGGGGCCAGGATCAGCATGGCGCCGACAAAGCCGGCCAGGGTCGCCAGAATGCGGACCCGGCTCACCTGCTCTTTGAGAAAGAGGGCAGACCCCAGGGTGGCAAACAGCGGCGACGTCATCAGCAGCGCGATGCCCTGCCAGATGGGCACGGGCACCGCCAGCGCCCACAGCCAGAACTGGATGCCGACCACCGCCAGGGCGACCCGCAGCAGGTGCAGCCGCAGCTGGTTGGTCATCAGCGACTGGCGCAGACCGTGACGAATGAGCCAGGGCAGCAGGCAGACCAGGGCAATCAGATATTGATGGAAGGCGACCTGGGTCGAGGGAAGGCCGAGCTTGAAGCTGACATACTGGCTCAGGCTGTTGACGGCGGCGAAGCAGAGGCCCGCTACCATCATCCAGACTGCACCGGCAAAAGGAGAGTGCCTGCGCGAGGGTGTCATGGGATCCGGAACGCTGAAAAAAGTGCGGCGGATCATAACGGCAATCGTTTGTTCTGCCAAGCCTTGGCGGGGCGGGGGAGCGGTGGCTGGCGAGAGAGTGAGCTAACATCAAATATTTTGAATAAGTTGAGCATCTATTTTCGCTATCTGTATAGAAGCCCAATGTTTAGAGTGACCTCCATCGACAGCACCGCTGTTCAACCGACAACCAAATGGAGTTTCACCATGGCCAATATCCTCGTACTCAAGTCCAGCATCCTGGGCCAATATTCCCAATCCAACGCCCTGATCGACGGCTTCCTGGCCGACCATCCGTCCGACACCGTCACCGTGCGTGATCTGGCGTCTCTGAACCTGCCGGTGCTGGATGGCGAGCTGGCCATGGGCCTGCGCGGTGGTGAGAACCTCAATGAGCGTCAACTGGCTGTGCTGGCCCAGTCCGACGAGCTGGTCGCCGAATTGAAGGCAAGCGATCTGGTGGTGATTGCCGCCCCCATGTACAACTTCAACATCCCGACCCAGCTGAAGAACTGGATCGATCTGGTGGCCCGTGCCGGCGTTACCTTCCGTTACACCGAAACCGGTCCGGTCGGCCTGGTGGAAAACACCCGCGCCCTGGTGATCAGCCCCCGCGGCGGCATGCACGTCGGCAGCGCCACCGATCTGGTGACCCCCTACATGCGCACCGTGCTGGGTTTCATCGGCATCAAGGACGTGGACTTCATCTACGCCGAAGGCATGGGCATGGGCCCGGATGCCCAGGCCAAGGGCATCGAGCAGGCCAAAGGCCAGCTGGAGACCCTGGCACTCTGATCAAGACGGTACTTTGCCAGGCGTCAGAAAGCGACAACGCAGCCCTCGGGCTGCGTTGTCTGTTTTGGGGACTTGTGGCGAATGGGGCCGGGCAGGTTAATCCCGCAGAAAGCGGCGACAGCCGCTGCCAACCATCAGGCAGACCGCTACCAGGGAGCCCAGCAGCAGGGTGGTGAGCCACTGCTCGGCGCTGTCGGGCAGGCGCGGTGACAAGAGGCCGATCATCAGCAGGGCACAGAGGGTGATCAGGCTGGTCGGGCGGGTCAGGAACATCATGGGTCATCCTTGGCTGCGGCTGGTGAGTAGAAGGCTAACCGCGGTCTGTGACAGCAAGATGTATCCGTACCTCTTGCCGCAGGTCAGTTGACCGGGGTAGCCATCACCATAGCAGCTTTTGCCGCCGGAGCCAGCGGCATGGGCCGGGTTGTGATCCGGATCCCTATCTGAACTGCTTCTGATCTTCCTGATAGTGGAAATCACCGCTGGCCAGCCTGGCGACCAGCGCCGCCTTGTCGAGATCCTGCGCCTTGCAGAGATCATCGAGATCATCGAAGCGATCACGCAGCTGCATGTTGACCAGGCTCAGCAGCATGTTGACGTCCATGGTGGCAAAGTTGTTCAGGTTCATGAGGGTCGCTCGCTATCCAGCAGGTGAAGTTGTTCGATGGCGTCGCTGACGCTTTGCAGGTGCAGACGAATGGATTGGCGCGCCTCGGCCGGCAGGTAGTCGGTGAGGGTGTGCTGCCAGCTGCCCGCTTCGGTCTTGAGCTGCTGGAACAGGGTGAGCCCCGCCTGGGTGAAGGAGACCAGGCTGACCCGCTTGTCGTGTTCGCTACTCTCGGTGAAGAGGATCCCTTTCTCCACCAGGCGGTGAATTTCACGGGAGATCCGCACCTTGTCCATCCCGCTCGCCTCGACCAGCTCTTTCTGGCTGATAGGGTAGTTGGGGCCGAGCACCATCATCAGGCGCCATTGGGGCACCGTCAGCTGATAACGCTGCTGGTAAAACTGCTCAAAGGTGTCGCGCACCATCTCGGCGGCGTGAACCAGCTGATAGGGGGGATAGTGGGCAAGCAGCTCTATGATCTTTGACATATGACATCCTGCTGTGACGGCTGCATCGGGTGCAGTTTCTCTTGATACTTTGGCCTTGATGATACGTAACACAAGGCCGTTTGTCTGAACATGCACCAGAGAAATGTGCGGTTGCGCACGTCATCCGCCGCAACCGGGTCTGTTCGAGGCTGGTTTTGTGGCTGCGGGCTCAGCCTTTGCGCAGCCAGATCAAGGCATTGTGCTTGAGCCAGGCCTCGCGGCTTTGCAGGGTGTAGAGCGCCGCTTCGTCGCGACTGCCCGCCTGCCAGCTGTGGGGCTCCTGTTTGGGCAGCTTGCGCTGGCCCAGCAGACAGGCCGGCACATGGGCGTTGGCCTTGATGGCGGCGCTCAGCAGCGGCTGCGCGGCCTCGGCCCCCGCGCAGACAAATGTCATCAGCGCCTTGTTGTAGAGCAGCCAGCTGGAGGCCTCATCAAAGCGCACCAGCAGGTCCTGCAGCGCCTGCCACTCCCCTTGCAGGGCATAGAGGCTGGAGAGGGGATAGCGGCAACCCAGCTCGTCGGCCACACACAGCTCGAGCAGCGCCAGATATTCGCTGCGCGCCTGTGCCAGCTGGCCGAGGCGCAGCAGACAGTCGGCCCGTCCGGCCCGGGCAGCCAGCAGCGGGCGCGCTTCGTGGGCACTCCAGCCATGGCCGGCAATCTGCTGCCAGAAGGCGGCGTCGAACAGCGGCTCTGCGTCGGCGATCACCTTGTCGAACCAGCCGAGGCGGCTGTGCGGATCGCGACTGGCATCGGCCAGTTCGAACCACTGCTGCCACTGCTCGGCCTGCTGGCTGTCCAGCGCCAGCTCCGTGCTTGGCACGGCCTGATACTCGTCCAGTTGCAGCAGCTGGTTGAGGGCGGTCTTCATGTTCTGGCGCTGGCGCTTGCAGAACTCCATGAAGGGGAGGTCGCTGCCGGCGGCCGAGTGCAGCATCTGCGCCATGGGCTTGTCGCGAAACAGGCTCAGCTCGGCGGCCAGGCTGAAACGGTACTGGGTGGTCGGGTCGTTCAGATCCTTGGGCTTGGGCCAGGTGGCAAAGCCCTGGCTGAAGCCGTAGCACCACTGACCGAGCGGGTGACTCTGCTCGAAGACCTGTTCCGGGCTCTCGGTGGAGAGGCGGCACTGGCTCGGCAGGGCGAGCTGGGCCTCATCGGCCTGGGCTTCCAGCTCGGCGATCAGATGGTGCAGCGCGGCGCTGCTCTTCTCATCCAGCTCGGCGTCATGGGGCAACAGACCGGCCAGCGGGGCCTGCCAGTCAGGGGCATCCGGCCCGACCAGGCGAGCGCACAAAAAGCCGTGCAGCGCCGGGTAGGTCATGTCCTGCCCACTGTGGGTCTGGATCCATTGATTGAGATGACGGGTACGAGTGGATGGATTCATCGACAGTTCCTCTGGATTTTGACAGCGGCGAAGTCTACCCAAAAGTGGGGTTATTTGCAGCTAAAGGGCGGCTGACTGGCGATTATATCGCCGTAATGTGGCCAAAAGGCCCTGAAAATCATCCGCGAACAGGGCAAGGGACTAGGCCCTGTTACCGCTCTTGGGGTAACATGCGCGCCCATACGGACAATGAAAAATTGGCCATCCGGACAATGAAAGAAGAGAACACCATGCTACAGATTGGCAAGATGAACACCCTTACCGTAGTCGAGCTCGAAGAGCGCGGCGCCTGGCTTGCGGCCGACGAATATGGCGAGCTACTGCTGCCCAAACGCCAACTGCCGGAAGGGGTGGCCGAAGGCAGTGAGGTCAAGGTCTTCCTCTATCTGGATGCCGACTGCGAGCCGGTGATCACCACCGACAAGCCGTTTGCCATGGTGGACGACATCGTCGGCCTCAAGGTGGTCAATGCCAACAAGATCGGCGCCTTCCTCGACTGGGGCATGAAGAAGGATCTGTTCGTGCCGACCCGTGAGCAGAACAAGCCGATGCAGGTGGGCCACGTCTATCTGGTGCGGCTGATGCTCGATCACGAGGGGCGCATGGTGGGCACCAGCCGCCTCGAGCGCTTCCTGCGCACCGACAAGCCCCCCTTCAAGGCGGGTGACGAAGTGACAGCCCTGCCCGGCGAGCGCACGCCGCTCGGCATCAAGGCGATCGTCAACGGCGAATACGCCGGCATGCTGTTCAAGAACGAGGTGTTTGGCCGGGTGACCACGGGCCGGCCGCTGACCGCCTGGGTCAAGCAGGTGCGTGATGACGGCAAGCTGGATCTGACCCTGCAAAAGCCGGGCATGGCGCGGATGGACGATGCCGGCGAGCTGATCCTGGCCCGCCTCAAGAAGCAGGGTGGCAGCCTGGCGGTGGGTGACAAGAGCGAACCCGAGCTCATCTACAAGCTGCTTGGCATGAGCAAGGGCACCTTCAAGAAGGCCATCGGCGGCCTCTACAAGCAGGGCAAGATTGTGCTCGAGGACAACTGCATCACGCTCGTGGCTGCCGATAGCGCGCCGGATGGCAAATAAGTGCCAAGCCCCTGCATTGGCCATTGCCAGGCGAAAGATGGCCTCTGCCTCGGCTGTGGCCGTACCCTGACCGAGATAGGTCGCTGGTCCGCCATGGACAGTGATGCCCAGCTGGCGGTGATGGCGCAGCTGGACGGCTCAACCAGCACCCACCGCTGCCCTGGCTGTGGTGAGCCGGCATTTTGCGCCGTGTCAGCCGGCGCGACCATCGCCGAGTGCTGGTGCAGCCAGCTGCCGGCCCTGCCCATGGGGGAGGCCAGCGCCTGCTGGTGCCGCCGCTGTCTGGTCAAGGCCATTGCGGCCCGCTCCTGAGGGGCTTTGCAGAAAAGAGAAAGGCGCCGAGGGCGCCTTTTTCATGCCTGTTGCTGGCGGTGCCAGCGCACATGGACATCGTGCTCATTGAGATGACGGGGCAGCAGGAAGGTGGCGAAAATCACCTCAAACTCCTCCTGATGATCCAGCAAGCCGACCCACACCTCGACCCAGCGCTCCATGTCGACCGGCACACCGAGTTCGGCTGACCAGTCGGCGTTGGGCAGGGTCGCCTCGACGGCGCCACGCTGTTCGAACTCCAGGGTGATGTCGACGATTTGTTCGGGGGCCAGCATGTCTGCGGCCTGCTCAAGAAACTGATCATAGGCCCATTCGACCAGTTGATCCGGGGTACGCTGTTCCATGAAATCACTCCAGATACATCGAGGTTCGCTACTGTAACAATTATTGGCGGTGGCGGCCAGACCAGTGGGAAGGGTGCGCCAGCGCCGGGCAAGGCAGGCCGGAGTTGGGTATGGTTGAAGAGGGGCAGGGCAAGGGAGAACGGGCATGAAACGGCGGACGAGACGGCAGCAGATCAAGCGGCGGCGGGAGACCTGGTGGTGGCACTACCTGCCGCTGCATCGGGGCACGGTGGGCGGACACCTGGGGCCCTCCACCGACGAGGCCGGGCTCGCACCGTGAACAAACCCGACACCCATCGTGCATCAGTCTGCCTGATGCACCTTGTTGAGGGTTACCTGCCCCAGCTGACCCATCTGGCGGCGGATCCAGGCCGAGCGCTGCTGGACGTAGGGCGAGGGGGGCTTGACCCGGTAGCGCCAGGGGTTGGGCAGGGCTGCCGCCAGCAGTGACGCCTCGTAGCGGGTGAGACGTATCGCCGGCTTGCCAAAGTAGTGTCTGGCCGCGGCCTCGGCGCCGTAGATGCCGGGCCCGAACTCCACGATATTCAGGTACACCTCGAGGATGCGGGACTTGTCCCAGCCCAGCTCCATCAGCAGGGTGAACCAGGCTTCGATCCCCTTGCGCAGGAAGCTGCGATCGCTCCACATGAAGAGGTTCTTGGCGGTCTGCTGGCTGAGGGTACTGGCGCCACGCACCCGCTCACTGTGCTGATTGTGCTTGAGTGCCGAGCTGATGGCGTCCATGTCGAAGCCGTTGTGCTCGGCAAAGCGCTGATCTTCGGCGGCGATCACCGCCAGCTGCAGCTCGCGGGAGATCTGCTCGAGCGGCACCCAGTCGTGCTTCACCTCGGCCACCTTGGCAGGGGGAAACAGCGCCCGCTCGATGCGCCAGGTCCACATGGGCGGATCGATGAAACGCAGCAGCGCCACCGAGACTATGGTGCTGAGCAGCGCCGCCAGCAGCAGCTTGCCGAGCCAGTTCAGCAGGCGCCGTGCCGGATTGGGCCGCACGGGCTCTGGCTCCGACTCCCAGACGTAGTGACTCGGATCATCGGGATCCGGAATTATTGGGGCAGCCATTCGATGTGGCAGAACTTCTCGTCAACACGGCGGGAGAGCAGCATGCGGGCGAACAGGTGTTCGTACTCTTCCTGCTCGTTGCCAAGGCCAATCCAGATCTCGGCGTACTCGGCATCGCTGACCTCGAAGCCAACGTCCGCTTCCCAGTCATCGGCCGGATCGGTTTCCGCCAGCAGGCCGCGGTCGTTGAACTCCTGATTGAAGCGGGCGATCTCCTGCTCCGGCAGGTTGTCGGAGGCCAGCTCCATGAAGAGTTCGAGGGCGGTGTCGAGCAGTTCCTCGATGCTGTGCATTTCGTCATTCAAAGACATAAGCGGTCTGTTCCAGCTGATAAATAAAGAAAAACACCGACGGCCCGGCCGCACGGTGGCGCGCCGTATTCTAGCCGTCCCCCACCGGCTTGGCGAGTGCAGCAGCGCCCTTGACCCGGTTGCGGCAATAAAAAACCGGATCCTGGCAGCAGGATCCGGTCTTCATTGGGGGAAAGGGTCACGCATAGGGCGTCAGGCTCATCCCTTCTTGTCGTCGGCGAAGGTGATGTTGAGCTCCAACACGGAGAGCTCATCACTCTTCTTGTCCAGTTGGACCGAGATCTTGTCAGGGTCTATCTGCACATATTTACGGATGACATCGAGGATATCCTGCTTGAGCTGGGGCAGGTAATCCGGCCCCCCTCTGGATGAACGCTCGTGAGCCACGATGATCTGCAACCGCTCTTTGGCCAGTTGTGCGGTGCTCTGTTTCTTGTTGGAACGAAAATAATCCAATAATGACATGCTTAACTCCCGAACAGTCGGCTAAAGAAGCCCTTCTTCTCTTCTTCCAGAAAACGAAAATCCTTGGTGTCACCCAACAGGCGGGCAACGGCATCCTCATAGGCCTGACCGGCATCGGACTCCTTGTCCAGGATGACGGGCTCGCCGGAGTTGGAGGCGCGCAGCACCGCCTGGGACTCCGGGATAACGCCAAGCAGTTTGATGGCCAGGATCTCCTGTACGTCCTGCACGCTCAGCATGTCGCCGCGGTTGACGCGGGTCGGGCAGTAGCGGGTCAGCAGCAGGTGCTCCTTGATGGGGTCTTCGCCACGCTCGGCACGGCGGGACTTGGAGGCCAGGATGCCGAGGATGCGATCCGAGTCACGCACGGAGGAGACCTCCGGGTTGGTGGTGACGATGGCTTCATCGGCGAAGTAGAGCGCCATCAGGGCGCCGGCCTCGATCCCCGCCGGGGAGTCGCAGACGATGTAGTCGAACTGCATCTCGCTCAGCTGATCCAGGATCTTCTCGACCCCTTCGCGGGTGAGGGCATCCTTGTCCCGGGTCTGGGAGGCGGGCAGGATGAACAGGTTTTCGCAGCGCTTGTCCTTGATGAGGGCCTGGTTGAGGTTGGCCTCGCCATTGATGACGTTGACGAAGTCATACACCACGCGCCGTTCGCAGCCCATGATGAGGTCCAGATTTCTCAGACCAATGTCAAAATCGATGACCACGGTCTTGTGGCCACGCTGGGCTAAACCGGTACTCAGGGCCGCGCTGGTTGTGGTCTTGCCAACGCCACCTTTACCCGATGTAACGACTATGATTCGCGCCATTCTCGCTTCCTTGTAACTCTATTTGATACGGTCTATACGGAGTTGTTCGTTATCCAGCCGGACATGAACCGGCTGCTGGATGAGGCCGGCCGGCAATGCATCGCTCAGCTGGAATGTGCCTGCGATGGAGAGCAGCTCGGCCTGCAATTGCTGGCAATAAATCCGTGCCTGGGGGTTGCCCTTGGCACCGGCAATGGCCCTGCCGCGCAGAGTGCCATAAATATGAATACTGTCGTCGGCGATCACTTCGGCGCCCGGACTGACCGACCCCAGTACCACCAGCGAGGTGCCGGCGGCATAGAGCTGCTGGCCGGAGCGCACCGGGCCCACATGCACCTTGCTCGCTACCAGCGGAGCCGGCACGGCTTTAACCTCGACGATGGGGGCTGGGGCCGGAGCCGGCTCTGGCTGGGGTTGCGGCTCGGCTTTGCGGCTCTTGCCGGAAGCCATCACCGCCAGTCCGGCCGCCTTGGCCGCCGTCTTCATCGCCTCGCTCTGGGCCCCCGTGATCCCGACCAGCACGAAGTCTTCCGATTCCACCAGCTCCTTGAGCTGCTCGAAGTCGGGGATATCGGTGAGCCGTTCCACATTGATGACGAGGGGGGCACAATTAAAAAACTGGGGCGCCTGAGCCACTTTGGCCGCCAGCAACTGGCGGATCCGCTCAGGTTTGCCATCGCTGATATGCAACACAGAAATAGTGAAGGTGGTCCCTTTCAATTCGTTATCGCGCTCAACCATGAATCTTCCCCGAGACAGAGACGGTAATCCGTTATTGTTATTCAATTCCCGATGTTATAGTTTGCCATCCTCAGAGGCAATAAACCGGTTGGATTATATCAATTTCCATGTTGTGTGCAGTCTATAAAAGTCGCAAAAAAGCCGAGACCTATCTTTTTGTTGAAAGAAGAGAGGATTTTTCCCGCGTACCCGAGGTGCTGATGAGTGCATTCGGCCGTCCAGAACTGGTATTGATGACCAAACTGGACCCAGCCAAGCCCTTGGGGATCGCCTCCACCAGCCGGGTGATGGAGGCGCTGCAGAGCCAGGGCTTCTATCTGCAGGTGCCACCGCCGCCGGAAAACCTGCTGGAACAACACAAGGCCCAATTAAAGGCCGAACGGGAATGAAGGGTCGGCTGGCTCTGTTATTGATAAGCGGGATCATCAGTTACCCGCTGCAGGCCAGCCCCGATTTTGAACGTTATGTAACGGGTCTCAAACAAGAGGCCCTGGCCGCCGGGATCTCGCCGGCGACGGTCACCGCCGCCTTCGCCGATATTCACCTCATTGAGGTCGCCATCCGGCACGATAAAAATCAGCCGGAATTTAAACAGACCCTCGCCACTTATATTCCTCGCGCCGTGCCGCAATGGAAAGTCAATCAAGCCAAACGGCTATATCGTCAGTATTTGCCGCTGCTCACAAAAATAGGGGCGGAATATGATGTACAACCTCGTTTTATTGTCGCCCTGTGGGGCATTGAAACCAATTTCGGCAAATTGACCGGCAAATATCCGCTGGTGTCGTCGCTGGCGACCCTGGCCTGGGAGGGGCGCCGCGAAGCCTTCTTCAAGGGGCAGTTGCTCGACGCCCTGCGCATTCTGGAGCAGCAGAAAATGGCGCCAGCCGATCTCAAGGGATCCTGGGCCGGCGCCATGGGGCAGGTGCAGTTCATGCCCTCGTCCTATCTCAAATATGCGGTCGATCAGGACGGGGACGGCAAGCAGGATCTGTGGGGCAATCTGGCGGATGTGTTTGGTTCGGCAGCCAATTATCTGCATCAGAACGGCTGGCACGGGGATGAAACCTGGGGTCGCCTGGTGAGGGCACCGACGGGGCTGGATGCTGCGCTGGTCGGGCTGGAGGAGACCCGGGCGCTGTCGGCATGGCAGGCCCTCGGAGTGCGCAAAGTGGATGGGGCAGACTTGCCGCAGGCGTCGCTGCAGGCCTCGCTGGTGCAGCCCGATGGGGAGGGTGGGGCTGCCTATCTCGCCTATCCCAATTATCGGGTGCTGCGCGACTGGAATCGCTCCCATTATTTCGTGGTGGCGGTGGGCACCCTGGCCGATCGTATCGTGGAATAATCGATCTCAGTAGCGCCGGATTTGTCCTCAGGGACAAGCCGTCAGCGTGGGAATAACGATCGGATGCGGCGGACTTGCCGGGTGAGGTGGGGCGGAATATCCAAACGACAGGCAATAAAAACGGCGGGAATTCCCGCCGTTTTTATTGTTGCCACGCCGACTTATTCGCAGGCGACTTGCATCACCTTGATGGCCAGGCCACCGCGGGAGGTTTCACGGTACTTGGAGTCCATGTCCTTGCCGGTGATGTACATGGTCTCGATCACCTTGTCCAGCGAGACACGCGGCTTGGAGGTGCGACGCAGCGCCATGCGGGAGGCGTTGACCGCCTTCATGGCAGCGATGGCGTTGCGCTCGATGCAGGGCACCTGCACCTGACCGGCGACCGGGTCACAGGTCAGACCCAGGTTGTGTTCCATGCCGATCTCGGCGGCTTCACAGACGTGCTCCGGGCTGCCGCCCATCAACTCGGTCAGACCGGCGGCGGCCATGGAGCAGGAGACGCCCACTTCACCCTGACAGCCCACTTCGGCGCCGGAGATGGAAGCGTTCATCTTGTAGAGCATGCCGACGGCAGCCGCAGCCAGATAGAAGCGGGTGTAGTCGTCGCGGCCAACCGGCTGGATGAACTTGTCGTAGTAGGCCAGCACGGCCGGGATGATGCCGGCGGCACCGTTGGTCGGCGCGGTCACCACACGGCCACCGGCCGCGTTCTCTTCACTCACCGCCAGGGCGAACATGTTGACCCAGTCCACGATGTTCATCGGATCGTTGGAGAGGTTCTCGTTGGTGGTCAGCTGACGATAGAGCGGCGCGGCGCGGCGCGGTACGCGCAGCGGGCCGGCGAGGACGCCCTCGGTGCGGCAGCCGCGCTCGATCCCTTCACGCATGGTGGTCCAGATCTTGCCAAGCTTTTTGTAGATCTCTTCCGGGGTATTGAAGCACTTCTCGTTCTCCATCATCAGGGCGGAGATGGAGAGGCCGGTCTGGCTGCAGTGGGCGATAAGCTCGGCCGCGCTCTTGAACGGGTAGCTGACGGACATGTCGCCGCTGTCGGCCTTGCCGAAGTTCTCTTCGTCAACGATGAAGCCACCGCCGATGGAGTAGTAGGTCTTGCTGTAGACGGCTGCGTCTTCGATGAAGGCGGTCAGCTTCATGCCGTTTTCATGCAGCGGCAGGGCTTCGTCATGGAACACCATGGCGTCGCGCGGGAAGCTGACGGTGTGGCAGTGCAGGCCGATGGGCAGACGACCGGTCTGCTCGACGCGGGAGATGAACTCGGGGATGCCGTCGATGTCGACATTTTCCGGCAGGTTGCCCGCCAGACCCATGATGATAGCGGTATCGGTGTGGTGACCTTTGCCGGTCCAGGAGAGTGAGCCGTAGACATCGACCTGGATCCGGGTGATGTCACGGATCTTGCCGCCTGCACGCAGTTCATCCACGAACTGTTTGGCTGCTTTCATCGGGCCGACAGTGTGGGAAGAGGAGGGGCCAACACCGATTTTGAAGATATCAAAAACGCTGATCATGTAACAATTACCTCAGGATAGAAGGGGGCGCCATGCCCACTCGCAGAAACGGGGTGATCCATGGGACGAGGGCGTCGTCGCCGAGGTCAATGAACCAGATAACCACAGTGTAACGGCTCAAAGCCCAAAAAAAGTTGAAATAGATCTATTTTTGTTGAGTCAGAGCGGGCGAGTATAAAATTTATTTTGATGCTTATCCATTTTGTTAAGCGTTTGCCCATAAAAATACCCGACAATGCCGGGTATTTAGGAACCAAATGGAGCAATTTACCGATCTTTAACACTCGGTAATGTTAACCGCCAGGCCACCGCGGGCGGTTTCCTTGTATTTGGTCTTCATGTCGTTGCCGGTTTCCCACATGGTCTTGATCACCTTGTCCAGCGATACCTTGTGCTCGCCGGTACCGCGCAGGGCCAGGCGCGCGGCGTTGATGGCCTTGACCGCGCCCATGGCGTTGCGCTCGATGCAGGGCACCTGCACCTGGCCACCCACCGGATCGCAGGTGAGCCCCAGGTTGTGTTCCATGCCTATTTCGGCGGCGTTCTCGACAATCGCCGGGCTGCCGCCCAGGATCTCGGTCAGCGCCCCCGCCGCCATGGAGCAGGCGACGCCCACCTCGCCCTGGCAGCCCACCTCGGCGCCGGAGAGCGATGCGTTCTTCTTGTAGAGGATGCCGATGGCGGCGGCGGCGAGGAAGTAGCTCAGCAGCAGCTCGTCATCCACCTTGCGCACGAAGCGATCGTAATAGTGCAGCACGGCGGGAATGATGCCGGCGGCGCCGTTGGTGGGGGCGGTCACCACCCGGCCGCCGGCGGCGTTCTCCTCGTTGACGGCCAGCGCGAACAGATCCACCCACTCCATCACCATCAGCGGATCCTTGTTGAAATTGGTCTCGCAGCTGAGCTGGCGATAGAGCGCCGGGGCCCGCCGTTTCACCTTGAGGCCGCCGGGCAGCACCCCCTCGCTGCGACAGCCACGCTCGACACAGCCCTGCATGGCCTGCCAGATCTTGCGCAGGCCCGCCTTGATCTCGGCTTCGGTGCGAAACACCTTCTCGTTGGCCAGCATCACGCCGGAGATGGAGAGGCCGCTCTCCTGGCAGTGGGCCAGCAACTGGGCGCCGCTCTCGAACGGGTAGGGGATGGGGTGGGCTGCATCGAAGCGGGCGGCCTCCTCCTTGGCATTGGCGAAGTGGCTCTCCTCGATGATGAAACCGCCGCCGATGGAGTAGTAGGTCTGGCTAAACAGCAGCTGTTCCCCGGCAAAGGCGCGCAGGGTCATGCCGTTGGAGTGGGCGGGCAGGGTCTTGCGCCGGTTGAAGATGATGGCACCGCTGCGGGCAAACTGGCTCGGCTGTTCACCCGCCAGCAGCAGCGACTGGTTGCGCTCCACTTCGGTCAAAAAGGCGGGGATGGCTTCGATGTCCACCGACTCGGGTTCGAAACCGGCCAGTCCCAGGATGATGGCCTTGCCGGTGCCATGGCCCTTGCCAGTCTGGCCGAGCGAACCGTAGCACTCTACTTCTACCCGTTCGGTGCTGGGCAGCACTCCCTGCTGCTTGAGCGCGGTGACAAAGGCGTAGGAGGCGCGCATCGGCCCCACGGTATGAGAAGAAGAGGGACCGATCCCGATGGAAAACAGGTCGAAGACACTGATCATGACACCACTCCGATTATGGGTTTCGTCTAAATATTGTAAATTTTTTGTAGTCGATGGAAAGCGGGAAAACCGAGGGGTGTGATGGCGGCACGCAAATGAAAGCAAGGATGGGTGGCAAAGAGGAGGGCGGTCTGCGCCAAATAAAGAAGGAGCGGCCCGGGGGCTGCTCCTTTGTGCGTGTTCAGGCAAGGGTTGCCGGCGGTTTAATCGAGAAACTCGCACAGATAGGCGGTGGGGGTTTTCACTTCCAGCTTGAAGGAGGAGTGGCCGGCCACGTCGAAGGATTGACCCTGCTCATAGGTGTGCCATTCGTCTTCGTCGGCCAGCTGGATGGTGAGCGCACCCTTGACCACCGTCATCCGCTCGGGGGCGGCGGTATTGAACTGGTAGTCACCGGCTTCCATCACACCCACGGTGGCTTTGTCGCCTTTTTGCTCGAAACCGATGGATTTTACATTTCCATCAAAATACTCGTTAACTTTCAGCATGTTTTCATCCCTGTATGCACGTTTGCCCAGCCAAAGTAGCACAATCTTTTGCCAGTTGTCATGAATAAAGCGGGAAAAATCGCCGTGAGCCTTTTGAATCTTTACTTTGTTGCAAACTTATCAATAACTCCCGTTAACGATTTGACGATTTAAAACAGCGAATAAATATGAGATAAAGCGCGCGCTCAGGGGAATGGACAGCTGTTCATCCCCTGTTTGGTTGATTGCACTGGGAAAGTGCGAATATTTGCTACTTAAAGGAACATTCTGTGTTAACAAAAGGACTCATTAAGAACGTTGGCTTCCAGGTCGTGGTCGCCATGGTGCTGGGGGCACTGGTGGGGGCGTTCATGGGTGAACAAGCCACCGTATTTGCACCGCTCGGCACTCTCTTCATCCAGCTGATCAAGATGCTGGTGATCCCGCTGGTGGCGGTCGCCATTCTGTCGGGGGCGGCCAACCTCGGCGCCAGCCCGGCGGCGGGCAAGATTGGCGTCACCACGCTGGCCTTCTTCCTCGGTACCTCGGCGCTGGCGGTACTGCTGGCCCTGGTGATGGGGCAGATCTTCAAGCCCGGTGTCGGGGTCGAGTTCGGCTCCATGGCCTCCATGTTCTCCGGTGACTATGCCGACAAGGGGGCGCTGCCCGATGCGGTCGCCACCCTGCTCGGGATGATCCCGACCAACGTCTTCCAGTCGCTCAACGAAGCCAACATCCTGCAGATCCTGGTGTTCTGCATGTTCCTCGGCATCGCCCTGGCCAAGCAACCCCGCGAGCGGGCCAAACCCCTGGTGGACGGCCTCAACACCCTGGTGGATGCCTTTGTCTGGATGATCAACAAGGTGATGCTGATCGCGCCACTCGGCGTGTTTGGCCTGATGGCCGATGCCATCGGTACCTACGGTTTCGACGTGCTGACCCTGGTGCTCAAGCTGTTCGTGGTCTATCTGGCCGCCATCCTGATCTTCGCCTTCGTGGTCTATCCGCTGCTGATCGTGCTCTTCTCCAACACGCCGGTACGCAAATACCTGTCTGCCATGAAGAAGCCGCAGATCGTCGCCTTCTCCACCGCCTCTTCCATGGCGACCCTGCCGGTCAACATGGAGACCTGCGAGGAGGAGCTGAAGGTAACCAATGCCACGGCCTCCTTCGTGCTGCCGCTGGGCGCCACCATCAACATGAGCGGCAACGCCATCTATTACGGCCTGGTCGCCATCTTCTTCGCCCAGGTCTACCAGATCGATCTCTCCATGGGTGCCTGGGCTGCCATCATAGTGACCGCCACCCTGGGGGCCATCGGCCAGGCCGGCGTACCGGGCCCGAGCTTCCTGGTGGTCGCCGTGCTGCTGGCCGCCGGGATCCCCATCGAAGGGCTGCCGCTGTTGTTTGCGCTGGATCGCCTGTTCGACATGATCCGTACCGCCCTCAACATCACCGGCGATGCGGCCTGCGCCGTCATCGTCGACCGCTACAGCCCGGATTACGATCCGGACCGCTGGAACAAATAATCCAGTTGCCATGAACAAGGGGCCCGCGGGCCCCTTTCTTTATGCTTGTTGTTGTGACCGTCAGCCGAGCTGAGCGAGTGCCTGCTGGCAGCGCTGCTCGGCGGCGTCCAGCTCCAGCAGCACCATCTTGATGTCTTCCAGTTGTTGCTGCAGGGTCTCCCGCTTGTCGGCCACCAGTCCCAGCATGGTTTGCAGCTGGGTGCGGCTGCTCTTGTCCGCATCGTAGAGATCAAACAGAGCGCGGATATCCGCCAGGCTGAAGCCCAGTCGCTTGCCGCGCAGGGTCAGCTTGAGTCTCACTCGGTCCTGCCGACTGTAGATCCGGGTCTGTCCCTGGCGGGCAGGATTCAAAAGTCCCTGATCTTCATAAAAACGAATACTTCGGGTCGTAACATCAAATTCACGGGCCAGTTCGCTGATGCTGTAGGTCCGCGTGTCATCCTTGGTTCGGTTCATGGCGCTATCTTGACTGTCAATCCTGGCTGGCACCTTACCCAAACGTCAACTGCCCCGCAAGTCTTGTTCCCGCAGCGGCGGCAGCATATGTTATTTCAATGTAACAAGGAGAGTGCAATTGATGGATATCGTGATTGTTGCGGCCAAACGTACCCCCATGGGGGCCTTCCAGGGAGCCCTGGCCAACCTGACGGCACCTGAACTGGGGGCCTGTGCCATTGCCGCGGCCATGGCAGAAGCGGGGCTCAGGGGAGAGCAGATCGATGAAGCCTATCTGGGCAACGTGCTGAGTGCCGGGGTCGGCCAGGCACCCGCCCGCCAGGCGGTGCTGAAGGCGGGTCTGCCGGACAGCATCCCCTGCACCACGGTCAACAAGGTGTGCGGTTCCGGCATGAAGGCGGTGATGCTGGCGGCCGATGGGTTGCGGCTCGGCGATACCAAGGTGGTGATCGCCGGCGGGATGGAGAGCATGAGCCGCGCCCCATATCTTCTGGACAAGGCGCGCAGCGGTTTTCGGATGGGGCACCAGAGCGTGCTCGATCACATGTTCCTCGACGGACTGCAGGATGCCTACGAAGGCCCGCTGATGGGGCATTATGCCCAGCTGAGCGCCGATCGCGCCGGACTGACCCGTGCCGACATGGATGCCTTTGCCATCGCATCGCTGGAGCGGGCGCTGGCGGCCCAGCGCAGCGGTGCCTTTGCGGCGGAGCTGGCGCCTGTGATGGCCGGAGATACCCTGCTGCTGGCCGAGGATGAGCAGCCTGCCAAGGCCAGGCCCGAGAAGATCCCCCAACTCAAGCCTGCCTTCAGCAAGACGGGCACCATCACGGCGGCCAATGCCAGCTCCATCTCGGACGGGGCGGCGGCGCTGATCCTGATGCGCTCCGACACTGCCGTGCAGCTGGGACTGCCGGTGCTGGCGCGACTGGTGGGTTATCAGAGCCACGCGGCCCTGCCCGCCGAGTTTACCAGCGCACCGGTAGGGGCCATCAAGGGCCTGCTGGCCAAGGTGGGTTGGCGGGTGGAGGAGGTGGATCTGTTCGAGGTCAACGAGGCGTTTGCCATGGTCAGCCTGCTGGCGATGGCCGGTTGCCAGCTGCCCCATGACAAGGTCAACGTGAACGGCGGCGCCTGCGCGCTGGGTCATCCGCTGGGGGCGAGTGGTGCCAGGATCCTGGTGACCCTGATCCATGCCCTGCGCGAACGCGGTCTCACACGCGGGGTGGCCAGTCTGTGTATCGGGGGCGGGGAGGCGACGGCGGTCGCCATCGAGCTGGGTTAATCTGTTTCCGCCATCGCCTGGAGTTGCTGGTTGACCCAGGCGGTGGCGGTCAGATAGAGCTGACTGACCTTCTCTTCATTGAGCCCGAGCCGGGCCGTTCTGGCCGTGATCCGTTGCCAGTTCGCACTCTCGTAATCCTCGCAAAACGACAGATAGAACCCCAGATTGCCCTTGCGTTCCAGCAGGGCGACCCGGATCTCTTCGATCAGCGGAATGGTGCCGAGCAGCTTGTCCATGGGCTGTTCCATCAACACATCGAGCAGGGAGAAGAGGCCGGTGATGAAGGCCTGCTGGGCTTCCTGGGTCGGGGCATGGGTGTGGGCCAGCAGTTCGCAGAAGCGGGCCCGGATCATCGACATCTGATAGAGCTCGGCACTCTTGCCGTGGCCGGCGCTGGTGGCGGCGACCAGGGTCACGAAGCGTTTGAGCTGGGTGTGGCCGAGATAGACCGCCGCCTGGCGAAAGGAGGAGATGGGGTTGGCGTGGCTCTTGAGGTGGTTGACGTAACGCAGCAGCTTGAGGGACAGGGAGATGTCCTGACTCAGCAGTTGCTCGATGCGGTTGAGGTCGGGCTCGGGCTGGTTGACCACGTTGAGCAGCTGCATCACAACCACCTGGGCCGGCTCCATGGTCGCCTGCTTGACCATCTCGGGTCGACTGAAGAAGAAGCCCTGGAACAGGTCGATGCCAAGGCGCTTGACCCGTTCAAACTCTGCCTTGTCCTCCACCTTCTCCGCCAGATAGGTGAGCTTGAGCTGCTGATGCTGCTGGATGAACACCTTGATCTGCAGCAGCGACGTGGCGCGCAGATCGAACTTGATGATGTGGATGTAGGGGAGGAAGCGCTCCCAATCGGGCGACAGGGTGAAGTCGTCGAGGGCGAGCTGATAGCCCAGCCCGTGCAGCTGTTTGACCTTGGCCAGCAGCGCATCGTCGGGATCGGCATCTTCCAGGATCTCGATCACCACCTTCTCCGGCGGCAGGCACTCGGCCAGCCCTTCCAGCAGCAGAGAGTGAGGGAAGTTGATGAAGCAGGGGCGACCGCCGAGCAACTGATCGATGTTCTGTTGCAGGAACTGTTCGACCACCAGTCTGGCGGTGGCTTGCTGGGAGGAGATGGGGGGGAACACGTTATCCAGACTGTCGCGAAACAGCAGCTCATAGGCGTGGGTGTTCAACTCCCGATCCAGGATGGGCTGCCTTGCTACGTATGAATACATGCATCTCTCCAGCGTGTGTACTGGATTGATTTTATTGTGAAGCCGCGCACTATGCCAGCGCTTGGAGGCCAGAAACGGTCAATAACTGGCATAGTGCTTGAGTGGGCGGGCAGGGGATGCCCGCCCGCTTCAGAACAGGTAATTGAGCTGCAGACCGGCCAGCCAGGCATCCCCTTCCGAGGTGCCCTGGAAGGTGGAGGTGGTCTGCGGTATGCCGGGTTTGAGCTGCATGGTCTCGCTCACGTCCACCTTCTTGCCATCGATGAGCGTCACCCCCAGATCCAGCGAGAGGTTGCGATCGATCTGATAACCCACCCCGGCGCTGTACCAGACTCGATCCGAGTCGGGGATGGAGATGGTGCGGCGATCCGCCGGGACCGGGCTGCGGTCATAGGCAAGGCCGGAGCGCAGCTGCCATTGCGGCGCCAGCTGGTAGGTCAGGCCCAGCGCGTAGCGCCAGCTGTCTTCCCAGTGTTCGTCCTTGATATGCATGACACCGTGGTGATCGAGCTCGGATTCCAGCTGTACGAACTTGCTCCAGTTGGTCCAGTTGATGCTCGAATGCAGTGCCAGCGCCGGCGTCAGCTGATGGAACAGGGCCAGCTCGGCGGTGGCGGGCAGCGGCAGATCCAGGCTGCCGGTATCGGTGAAGGGCTGCCCGTTCTGATCGATGCCGATAGCGTCGCCGGAGAGCTTCAGGGTGACGTCGTGGCGGTAGGAGAGGCCGATGCGGGTCGCTTCCGACAGCTCCAGCAGGGTGCCCAGGTTCCAGCCCATGGCCCAGCCATCCCCTTTCAAATGCTTGGCGATCTGGTTGTTGGACGGGAAGGTGCCACCCACTTCCCCTTCGCCCTGAATGGCGGAGAGGCCGGCGCCGACGGACCAGACGCGGTTGACGCGGTAGGCCAGCGATGCCCCCAGATCCACGGTCTTGATGTCGGAGATATTGCCGAAGTGGCCGGCATTGTAGTTGTCCGGCATTTTGACGCCGAGCCCGTAATAGGAGGTGGCTGCCAGCCCCAGGCGCCACTGGTCGTTGAGCGGCACTATGAGGTAGGCGTTGGGCACCCAGGCATCATCGGCGATGTCGTGGGCTGCCGCATCCAGGCTGACCGGCCCCTTGGGAGTCGGCACCCGGGTGGTGCCCTCGATGTTGACGTCGGGGCGCACATAGATGAAGCCACCGGAGAAGGCCATGGTATCGAAACGGGTCATGGCGGCGGCGTTGCGGGAGAGCACGCTGGCATTGTCGGCGATGGTGGCTTCGCCAGCAAAGGCGCGGCCCATGCCGGTGGCGGATTGTTCGGCCAGCTGAAAACCTGCCGCCTGGGCCTGGCTCGACAGCACCAGCAGGGCGATGAGAGACGGCTTCATGATGGAGTGCATTGCATTGTCCTTGAAAATGAACCTGGAGTTCGAACGTTCTTATGGTTGGAGGCAGGATTTTATATGGTATGACCAGTAAGGCAACGGGCGCGGGGACGAGGGAATGAAAACGGGATTAAATGCTGAGGGATGTGCTGCTAATAGCTTGATAAAAAAAGAAAAGCGTACAGTTGTTTACTACAGATGTACGCTGAAACATGAATTCGGAATAAAAAAAGAGCGCCCGCAGGCGCTCTGGTCAATTCGCTGATTATCAGAACTTCATGTTGAACTGAGCGGAAGCGAGGAAGGCGTTGCCGTGAGAGGTGCCTTTCCAGCGCAGGGCTTCGTTGCTTTCGACCAGCTTCTCGTTGACGTCCACTTTCTTGCCGTCCAGATAGGCCATGCCGAAGTCGACGCTCATGTCCTTGTCGATGTGGTAGGTAGCGCCAGCGCTATACCATACGCGGTCGGAATCCGGGATGCTCAGGCTGCGGTATTCCGGCTCGATCGGGGTGTTGTCGTAGGCAAAGCCGATACGGGCTTCCCAGGACGGGTTGACGTACCAGGTACCGCCCAGAGAGTAACGGGTGGAGTCCTTGAACTTCTCCGGCTTGTAGAGGCAGACGCCGGCACCGTCGGTGCTGTTGCACTGACCGCTGGTGGCCTTGAGCTCCTGGAAGGCGCTCCAGTCGGTCCAGTTGACGGAGTAGTGCACGGCAAACTGCTGGTTCAGACGGTGGTAACCGGCGAACTCGGCCTGGGCCGGCAGATCCAGCGGCAGTTCGCCACCGACGGTCTTGAAGCCGGAGGAGGTGCCCTGATAGTCACCCTTGAACTTCAGGTCTACCTGGGAGCGATAGGTCAGCGCGAAGCGGTTGTTCTCGTTCACTTCATACATGGTGCCCACGTTCCAGCCGTAACCCCAGTCGTCGCCCTTGAGGTGGCTGACGATGGTGTCCTTGCCGATACCCGGCACGCTGCTCAGCGGCGGCACGGCGGCCAGCACACCGGCGCGGCGGTTCAGTTCAGCCTTGGCATAGACCAGGTTCAGACCGGCGCCGACGCTGAAGTGCTGGTTGACGCGGTAGGCAATGTTCGGGTTGATGTTGAAGGTGAGCAGTTCGGTGTTGCCGGCAATGGAGCCACCGTTGAAGTTCTCGGTGTATTCGGTCGACAGACCGTAGTTGGAGAACAGGCCGATACCCCAGGCCCACTGGTCGTTCAGCGGCTGGATGAAGTAGGTGGCAGGCACGAAGGCGCTCGGCGCGATGCCGCTTTCGCTGGCACCAGCCATCTTGGCAGGGCCTGCATAGATGTCACCATTTACATCCACGTCCGGCTTGATATAGGTACCGGAGACAGAGAACGCCATCTTGTCAAACTGGGTCATGGCTGCCGGGTTGCGGGACAACACGGAGGCGTTGTCCGCCACGGCGGCTTCCCCTGCATACGCACGACCCAGGCCGGAGGCTGAGTGTTCGTTCAATTGGAACGCGGCGGCGAAGGTTTGGGTACTGGCCAGGGTGACGGCGGCAGCGATCAGGCTCTTTTTGAAAAAGGCAGTTGTCATAGTGTTCTCTCTTGTAGGCAGATTTTCCGTCGGCATCAGGGCTATTTTGCCTCTGTATGTGACAAGATCTGTTGTTATTTCAGCTTCTTCCCATTCAATTCTGGCGTGATTCTATGGATCTGGTAGGAGGTAAGAAATCAGACCAGTGACAGCAGAATACATAAAAGTTTCCAGAGTGTTAATCATTTGTTTGAATTCGCCGCTTAAATAGTCTCTTTTACCATTAATCGGATAAAAAACACTCACATACGGCGATCTGCATCACAAAAATATTTTTGGGTATTTGCAGGGAATGAGTGGCGAATAGGGGAGAATCGTGACGGGAAAGGAGATAAACGGGCAGCCAACCTGATTGGTCTGCCCGTTGGCTTGACCCGGTTCGAGGCGAGTCAAGATTGGGTTAATGCCTGTTAAATTGACCAATGCAGCCGGGATTCCAGCTGCTCTGCCACCGGCGCCAGCGGCTCCTCCATCTCGCCGATCAGCACCATGTTGGCCCCCTTGAGTTGCAGGATCTCGCCCTTGAGCTGGCCATCTTCAAAGGTGGGCTGCAGGGTGAGTGGCACGTGCTTGGGCACCAGGAACAGGGTGACCGGGCCCATCTTGCCCTGCAATACCATGTGCAGCGCCGGCCCCTGATAGAAGGAGCAGTGGTTGACATAGGTGATCTTCAGCCCCTGCATGCCCATCAAGGTGGCGCCATATTTCTCCATCTTGGCGTTGATGGTGCGCAGGCTCACCTGCTCGTCCACATCCTTGATGAAGGGCTCCTCGCCATAGACGTGGGCCATGGCGACCTGGGCCAGCGAGAGTTCGTCGGGAGCGGCCAGCGGCCAGCTCAGCCAGCGAGTGCTCATGCCGAGCAGGAAGGCGACCGAGGCCGCCATCGCCAGTGCACGCCAGTTGCTGCGGGGACGCACCGGCAGGGGAACCACCTGCGGCTGATCGGCTTCCAGCGCTTGTCTGAGCAGGATGCGCTCGGCCAGACCGGCCGGCACCTCGACCTCCATGGCTCGCTGCAGGCTGCGATCGAGCTGCTTCATCTCGTCCAGATGCTTGCGATTGGCGGGGGAGCGCTGGGCCTGCTCGAGAAACGCGGGATCCTGCTCATGTGGATGGGCTATGGCCCGACGGCGAAATTCCAGCTCATCCATTGGTGTGTCCTCTCTGTTGGGTCGTTGACTCCATGGCCTCTTTTATCTGGTTGCGGGCCCGAAACAGGCGAGTCATGACGGTGCTCTTGTTGAGCCCCAGCTGCGCCGCGATCTCGTCGCCGCTAAAGCCCCCCAGCACCTGCAGCAGCAGGGGTTCCTGATATTCGGCCGGCAGACGGGCGATGTGGCGTCTGAGCCACTCGTTCTCCATCTCCTGCTCGCTGTGCAGTGCCTCCTGATCGCTCTGGGGATGCTCGTCGAGATCGACGAGGTCAAACTGCTTGCGCTCGAACCGGCGCGCATTTTCCCGCCGCAGTATGGTGATGAGCCAGGCCTTGGCGGCCTTGTCGTCGAGCAGGGAGTCGATGCTCTTCCAGGCGCGCAGAAAGGTCTCCTGCACCAGATCTTCCGCCACTTGCGGATCCCGGCACAGCCAGTAGGCGTAGCGGTAGATGTCCCCGTGCAGGGCATGTACCAAGGCTTCGTATTTGGTTTGTTTGTCTGCCATGCCTCCATAGACCGGGGAGGCCGTGGGATCCTTTCCGACCGTGGCACCTTTTTTTCTGAAAAAACCTAAAGCCATCGCTGGGCTTCCTTATTTGAATGAAGGCCCGGATCAACCGATCCTGGCCAGTTGCCTGAGGCCATAGGCTATCGCAAAAGTTTCGTGGCCGCATAGGGCGCTGGCAAAGTCCGCCCAGGTTTGCGGGTGGCTCTCAGCAGGGGAAGCGGCGGCAAAACAGGCGCGCTCCAGTGTGGCAAAGTGAGGCTCAAGGGCGGGATTGCGACGACATGGCAGGATATCGAGGCGGGGATGGGGCAGTGGCCAGCGCAGGCGGGCCCATGCCAGCAAGCGGGCCCGGATCTGCTCGGCATCGGCCCGACACAGCGCCTGTTGCAGGCGATAGAAGGCGTGCCAGCGCGGCCCGTGGCGCCAGCAGGCCCGCAGCAGCAGGGCCCAGATGACCCACCGCAGGCTCTCGTCGTTCGGCCCATCCTGCGCCGGCGGCGACTGCGTGCCCGCAGCGATGTGCAGGGGCGTGGCGGGCAGCCTAGCGTATTCGATGCGCCCGCGCTGGGTGTTGAACCAGGCCAGCTCGATAGCGGGCAGCAGGTAGTCACCGGGTTCGTCCACGGTCAAGGCCTGGCGCCACTCGTGCTCGAAACGCAGCGTCCCTTTGGCGAGATAGCGCTCCTGCTGCTGCTCCCCATCCGGCCTGGCCCTGATGCCGGCGGGCAGGCCGGATGAGCCGAGCAGGCGTGCCAGATTGAGGCGGCTGCCATCCCCCCCCTCCAGGGTGAGGGTCAGGGTGCGGATCACCGGTTCACCCGCTCTGGCCGCCGTCGGCGGATCCAGCCGCTGGCTCAGGGTGAGCTGGCTTGCCACCGGTTGCAGCGGGGGCTCGTCGATCTGCACGAACAGGGTGGCGGCCCGGGCCGAGAGCGGGTCACTGCCGCCATCATCTTGCGGCAAACGCCCCTGAAAGCGGGGGGACTCCAGCGGATGGTGCCCCGCTTCCTTGGCCTGCAGCAGCCAGCTGCGGGTCAGGCGGCCAGGCAGGCCTGGGCTCGCCGGTGGCTGCCACTGATCGTTGCCGAGGCGGCGAATGGTGAAGGCATCGCTGGCCGGCTCGGTGAGGTTGGGGGCCTCCATGTTGGCCGGCAGCCAGAGGCTGAGCTGATAGACAAAGGGCTGGCCGGGGTAGAGCGGCCCCTGTTGCAGCACCCGGGCCTGCAGTTCGATGGGAGAGATGGCGGGCGCTGGCGCCAGATTGCCGGCTTCGCTGCGTGGCGGAAAGGGGATGGACGGAGTCTGCTCCGCCCCCAGTGGCAGGGCCGGCACCTGCTGCGGGCTGGTATCCAGCAGGTGCAGGGGGATCTGCCAGCGAGTCAGGCTCTGCTGCGGGGTACTGACCCGGCTCATGGTCACCTTGCCCACCGCAAACTGACGCAGCAGAGAGGTAATGGCAAGCTCATTGCTCTGGCGCTCGCCGTCCGCTTCGATGATCAGCAACCAGTCGCGGCGATCGGCCCCCGGCAGCAGCTCGGCCCGGGGCGGGGCGGCAAAAACCTGCGCCGTCATCAGCCAGAGCAGCAACAGGCACAGGGCATGGCAAGGGGCGAAGAGGCGGCTCACCAAGGATCCTCTCCCTTCAATGTGCCAGGGGCGAGGCCGCGGTCGGCCTCCTGCTGGCGTCTGCGCTGATCTTCCTTGCGCAGGCGTTGCTCCAGCAGCAGGACGGGAGGCGACGGAGGCTGGGGGGCATCCGGGGTGGTGGCCTGTTCGGGGGCATCGATGGGCTTGGGGTCCTGCGCCTGTGGGGTTGCCTCGGGCGGCTGGGCGCGCAGCAAGGTCAGGTTGTAGCGTGCATCCTGATGGCCCGGCTCCAGCGCCAGCGCCGCCAGATAGGCCTGCTCGGCGGCCGCCAGCTGACCGAGCTGCACCAGGGCATTGCCCCGATTGTAGTGGGCAGTGGCCGTGCTGGCCCGGCCATAGGCGGCGGCCGCCTTGGCGTAGTCGCCAGCCCGATACCAGGCATTGCCCTGCCAGACGGGATCCGCAAAGGCGCGGGCGGCCTCCTGATAGCGCTTTTGCAAGAAGGCCTGCCAGGCCTGATTGTCATGGGCAGCAGGCGGCAGGGCCGTGGGCGCCGGGCTGGCTTGCAGAGAGGGGGGGGTCAGCAGCAGCGCCCCCACCAGCACCAGCCAGAGGGTGCCGATACGGGCCAGCAGCGCCAGCGGCAGCAGGGGCAGCAGCAGCCAGGGGCCGAGATCCATGGCCTGGTGCACACCTGTAGTCTGGCTCATGGGCAGGGGGGCAAAGTGTGGTGCCCCCTGTTGCAGCCACTGCAGTTGACCGCCGAGATCGCCGGCCAGCTGTTGCAGGGTGGCCACGTCGGGGGCCGGCAGGGCACGGCCGAAACCACCGCCTATGGTGGCGGGCAGGCGACTGGCCTGGCCGCTGTTGACCAGCAAGATGTCGAGACGCGCTTGTACCTGGGCGTGGCAAAAGAGGCTGCCCTGGCAGGGCCACACCGCCTTGATCCGCTCGGCCTGACGGGCGGTCAGGTCATCGGTGATCAGCAGCAGGCGGGCCTGCTGGCCGGCGGGGATCTGCTTGAGCGCCAGCGCCACCGCACGCTCGGGCGCGCTGCCTTGCCTTGGCATGATGGCCGGGCGCAGGTCGGGCAGCAGCAGGGCGAGGGCCTGGTGATCCCGGGTCGGCGGCATGGCGAGGTAGGCATCCCCGGCAAACAGGATGAGGGCGATGGGATGGGCCGCTTCCTGCTGCGCTCGGTCAGCCAACAGATCCTGCAGCAGCACCCGCACCCGGGTGGCCCGGTCCGGCAGCAGATCGGTGGCCAGCATGGAGCGGGAGAGATCCAGCAGCCAGATGTCGAGGGCCGGTCTCGGAATGCTCTGGCTCTGCTGGCGCAGCGCCGGGCCGCTCAAGGCCAGGATCAGCGACAGGCAGGCCAGCCAGAGCCAGGGAAAGTGGCGCCGCTGCCCCGGCAGCAGATAGGCCTGCATGGCGGGGGCCAGCAGCGGGGCCTGGCGACGACGGCGCCATCCCTGCCACAGCCAGGGCAGCAGGGCCAGCAACCAGAGCGGGCGCAGCAGGGTGAGTTCCATCATGGGGCGCCTCGGGAGGGGTTGTCAGGCACAGTGGCTTTGCGGCTCAGCCGCGTCGGCCAGCGCAATCGGGCGGACCAGCTCAGCAGCAGCCAGGCCAGCGCCAGCGGCCAGGGGTAGAGCTCCTGATTGGGGCGATAGCGGGTCTGCGCGGTGGCGACGGGCTCCAGGGTATCCAGCGCCTGATTGATGGCCTCGAGATCCCCCTGGTTGCGCGCGCGAAAGTAGCGGCCATGGCCCACCTCGGCCAGCTGCTGCAAGAGGGCCTCGTCCAGTTCGGCACTGGGGTCGCTCTGGGCCGGGGCCTGCGCGGGGGTCATCGCCTCGGCAAAGGTATCCGGATCGGCGCCGACCCCCAGGGTATAGAGGCGAATGCCTGCGGCGGCGGCCTGCTTGGCCTCGTGCAGGGGATCGGCGCTGCCGGCGGTGTTGCGCCCGTCGGTGACCAGCAACAGGGCGGTGGAGCGGTTGGGAGCCTTGTGCTGGCGAGCAAGCAGGATGGCCTCGCCCAGCGCGGTGGTGCGCCCCACCAGCTCGAAATCGAGCTCGCGGGTGAGGCCGAGCAGGGCGTTGGTCTCCTGGGTCAGGGGCGAGAGCAGGTAGGCGTGATCGGCAAACACGATGAGGGCGATGCGATCGCCAGGGCGTGCGGCGATGAGCCTGTCTATCTGCTGGCGCACCGCGCTGAGCCGGTCTTTTTGCTCCCCGTCGTCCAGCATGTCCTGGGTGCGCATGCTGTCGGAGAGATCCACCGCCAGGATGAGATCCCGGCTGCTCTGGTAGCTCACCTGAGGCGGCTCCTGCCACTGGGGGCGGCAGAGCGCCAGCACCAGGGCGCACCAGCACAGCGCCATTCGCCACAGGGGTTGGCCGGCATGGGGGCGCAGCAGAGGAAAGCCGGCATGGTTCAGCACGCCGGGGTCGTGTGCGCTGCTGGTGTGGGGTGGCAGACCGAAGCGTACCAGCAGCGGCAGCACCAGCGCCAGGGCAAACCAGGGCCAGGCGAGGATCATGGCTGCCTCCGGATGTGCACATCTCTTGTACGGCTTCGACCGCGCCGCCAGCGAGTGCGCAGTGCCAGCAACCAGGCTGGTGGGCAGATGCAGCTGCGTCCCCAGGCGAGGTAGGCCCGGCGCAGTGCCTGGCGCTGCTGCGCATCCGGGCTTTGACCGCCGTAGAGCCAGGCAGACCAGTGCGGCGCCAGCTCGCGAAAGCGGCTGCCCCCCAAAGAATCAAGAAAGACGAGCCAGGACTCGTCCTGCAGGGAAGCCGCCTCGGGCCAGCGGGGCAGCACGGCCTCGCGTAATGCAGTCTGCAGCTGGGGCACCAGATCGGGGGCCTGCCAGTCGAGCTGCCGCCGCCAGCGGCGATAACGCAACAGGCTTTGCACGCCGAGGATGATCAAGGTGCCGACCAGCAGGGCGATCAGCAGCCACCACCAGCCCAGCAGGCGGGGATCAAAGGCGAGCTGCAGCGGTGGGCCAGGGTGAATGTCGCGAAGCTGGGCCGCCAGCGGGGAGGTGGGTACATTGCTGCCCGGTACGGCGTTGATGAACCGGCTCAGAATTGGCGGCATGCCCCCTCCTGCCACTGGCGTTGCAGTGGCTGGCCGTTGTCGAGCCGGTAGAGGCGCTGCACCAGCGGCAGCAGTTGCTGATGGCTCTGGCGGGCCAGCTGCTCGGCGGCCGCTTGATAGCGCAAGGCAAACCCGGGTTCGCCGGCCTCGAGCCAGCCGCTCTGCTGGCCGGCGCGCACCGCCAGGCGCCCCTGGGCGGGCAGGGCTGCCTCCAGCGGATCGCGGATCTGCCAGCAATGAATGTCATGGCGCCGACCGAGCAGCTGCAACTGGCGGCAGAGTGCCTCGTCGAAGGGGGTGTGATCGGTGATCAGGGTCAATCTGGCGCCGTGGGGCACATTGAGGCGGGCCAGGGTATGGGACAGGGTGTGGGGGGGCGGCGTGCGCGCCAGCCCCAGCCGGTAGTGGTGGCAGAGGGCCTCCAGCAGCGGCACCAGCGGGCCGCGCTGGTGTTGCAGATGGGGCTCCACGCCGTGGCAGATCAGGGTGTTGGCCTGCTTCTCACCTTGCCAGAGCAGGGCGGCGGCCAGCTCGCAGCCCAGGCGCGCCTTGAGCTGGTGGTGTGAGCCGAAGTACATGGCCGGGGAGAAATCGAGCAGCAGCCAGTGGGCCTGATCCTGCTCTTCGCTGTAGAGGCGGGTATAGGGGCGACCGAGGCGGGCGGTCACCCGCCAGTCGATGTGGCGCACCTCGTCACCGGCCTGATAGGCGCGCAGCTCGCGAAAGGTGAGCCCCGGCGTGCGGCCCAGCCGCCCCTGCGCCACCGGTTGAATGTACGAGCGTGGCCCCTGCCGGGCCCACAGCCTGATCGCCAGCAACCTGGCAAGCGGCAGGGCGATATCGGGATGGGCGAGGGGATCGGCGGCGCTCGTCATGGCAGCAGGGCCTGCGCAGAGGGAGCGAGCGGGCTCAGGGGCATGGGATCGCATCCAGCAGCAGGGTGATGAGCGCCTCGTTGTCGAGGTTGTCCGCCAGCGCCTGATAACTGGGGATGAGGCGATGGCGCAGCACGGCCGGCGCTAGCTGCTGAATGTCTTCGGGCAGCACGAAATCCCGCCCGGCCAGCCAGGCCCTGGCGCGAGCCGCTCTGGCCAGACCTATGCTGGCCCTGGGGCTGGCGCCCACCGCGACCAGGGGTTCGAGCTCCGGACACAGGCCGCTGCCGGGGCGGGTGGCGCAGACCAGCTGCACCAGATAGTGCTCGAGGCGTCCCTGCATCTGCACGGCCTGCACCGCGCTGCGGGCCGCCAGCAGATCGGCCTGGCTCAGGGTGAGCGGCGGCGTCGGCAGGGTGTCGCCCTGTGCGTTGAGCTGGAGGATGGCCAGCTCCATGGCGGGGCTCGGGTAGTCCACCAGCAGCTTGAGCAGGAAGCGATCGAGCTGAGCCTCTGGCAGGGGATAGGTCCCCTCCTGTTCTATCGGGTTTTGCGTGGCGGCCACCATAAAGAGTGGCGGCAGGCGCCAGCTCTTCTTGCCCACGGTGATCTGATGTTCGGCCATCGCCTCCAAGAGGGCGGACTGCACCTTGGCCGGCGCCCGGTTGATCTCGTCCGCCAACACCAGGTGGTTGAACAGAGGGCCGGGCTGAAACACGAAGCTGGCATCCTGGGGATGAAACACCTCGCTGCCGGTGAGATCGGCGGGCAGCAGGTCCGGGGTGAACTGGATGCGGGCGAAGCGCCCCTCCACCGCGCCGGCCAGCGCCTTGACGGCCCGGGTCTTGGCAAGACCGGGGGCGCCCTCGATCAACACATGTCCTTCACATAACAGGGCGATCAGCAGCCCCTCGATGAGGGGGCCCTGTCCCAGAATCTGACTACCAAGATAGTCCCCAAGCTGTCTGAACTCGGCCGCTGCCATGCAATAAACCCGTTGTTTTCATAGAAGTTGATCTTTTTATACTCCAGTTGGCGCACAAGGGCGAGGGAGGGGGCCAAGATGGCGGCAATTTAGTTTCAATCAGCCGTATGAAATTTGTGAGTGGATTGTTAAGATGTGGCGCAATGAGGTCAGACCTCTCCCTTTAGTCTTCTCGTTTAACCAAGGAGCCAGGATGAAAGAGCCATTGAAACTGACGACTCGCCAGGGCGAACGGATTGCCGTCGTGGCGGGTTTGCGCACTCCCTTTGCCAAGCAGGCCACCGCCTTTCACGGCGTGCCTGCGGTGGATCTGGGCAAACTGGTGGTGAGCGAGATGCTCGCTCGCACCGATCTCGATCCCAAGCTCATCGACCAGCTGGTGTTCGGCCAGGTGGTACAGATGCCGGAAGCCCCCAACATCGCCCGCGAGATCGTGCTTGGCACCGGCATGAGCGTCAGCACCGATGCCTATAGCGTGTCGCGCGCCTGCGCCACCAGTTTCCAGGCCGTCGCCAACGTCACCGAATCCATCATGGCCGGCACGGTGGACATCGCCATCGCCGGCGGTGCCGACTCCTCCTCCGTGCTGCCCATCGGGGTGAGCAAGAAGCTGGCCCGCGCCCTGGTGGATCTCAACAAGGCGCGCAATCTGCAGCAGCGTTTCAATATCCTGCGCCAGTTGCGGGTCAAGGATCTGCTGCCGGTGCCGCCCGCCGTGGCCGAGTACTCCACCGGTCTCTCCATGGGGCAGACCGCCGAGCAGATGGCCAAGAGCCACCAGATCAGCCGCGAGGCGCAAGATGCGCTGGCACACCGCTCCCACACCCTAGCCGCGCAGGCCTGGGCCGATGGCAAGCTCAGTGGTGAGGTGTTTACCGCCCACGTGCCTCCCTACAAGGCTCCGCTGGAGCGAGACAACAACATCCGCGAAAGCTCGGATCTGGCGAGCTACGCCAAGCTCAAGCCGGTGTTTGACCGGGTGCACGGCTCCGTCACCGCCGCCAACGCCACCCCGCTTACCGATGGAGCCGCCGCCGTGCTGCTGATGCGCGAAGGGCGGGCCCGCGAGCTTGGCCTCGAGCCGCTCGGTTATATCCGCAGTTTCGCATTTTCTGCCATCGACGTGTGGCAGGACATGCTGATGGGCCCCTCCTACGCCACCCCACTGGCGCTGGACCGTGCCGGCATCACGCTCAGCGATCTCACCCTGATCGACATGCACGAGGCCTTTGCCGCCCAGACCCTGGCCAACCTCAAGATGTTTGCCAGCAAAGAGTTTGCCCAGAGCAAGCTGGGTCGCGATCAGGCCATCGGCGAGGTGGACATGGACAAATTCAACGTCCTCGGTGGCTCGCTGGCCTTTGGTCACCCCTTTGCCGCGACCGGTGCGCGGATGATCACCCAGACCCTGCACGAGCTGCGGCGCCGGGGTGGGGGATTGGGGCTTAACACCGCCTGTGCGGCGGGTGGTCTCGGCGTGGCCATGGTGTTGGAGGTAGAGTGATGAGCGAGAAGACTTTTTCCCTGGCGGTGCGCCAGGATGGCATCGGCATTCTCACCATGGATGTGCCGGGCGAGAGTATGAATACCCTCAAGGCCGCCTTCGTGGAGGAGATCCGCGCGGTGCTGGCCGAGGTGAAAGCCAATAAAGAGCTGATCGGCCTGGTGGTGGTCTCCGGCAAGAAGGACTCCTTCATCGCCGGCGCCGACATCAGCATGCTGGCGGCCTGTACCAGCGCCAAGGATGCCGAGACGCTGTCGCGGGAAGGGCAGGTGATCTTCGCCGAGATCGAGTCGCTGCCCATTCCGGTGATCGCCGCCATTCACGGCCCCTGCCTCGGCGGCGGGCTGGAGCTGGCACTGGCCTGCCATGGCCGGGTGGTCACCGATCACGGCAAGACAGTGCTCGGCCTGCCCGAGGTGCAACTGGGCTTGTTGCCGGGCTCCGGCGGGACCCAGCGTCTGCCGCGCCTCATCGGGGTGGCCAAGGCACTCGATCTGATGCTGACCGGCAAGCAGGTGCGGGCCAAGCAGGCCAAGAAACTGGGGCTGGTGGACGACGTGGTGCCGCCCTCCATCCTGCTGGACGCCGCCATCAAGTTGGCCAAGAAGGGCAAGCCCCGTCACGAGCTCAAGCGGGATCTGCAGGGCAAGCTGCTGGAGACCAACAAGCTTGGCCGCAAGGTGCTGTTCGATCAGGCCCGCAAAGGGGTGAAGGCGAAGACCCGTGGCAACTACCCGGCCCCGGATCTGATCCTGGAAGTGGTGCGTATCGGGGTGGAAGAGGGGATGCAGGCCGGCCTTGCCGCCGAATCCCGCCACTTTGGCGAGCTGGTGATGACCAGCGAATCTGCCGCCCTGCGCTCCATCTTCTTTGCCACCACCGAGATGAAGAAGGAGGTCACCTATCAGGGGGCCGAGCCGCGCAAGGTGGGTCACGCCGCCGTGCTGGGCGGCGGTCTGATGGGGGGCGGCATCGCTTTCGTCACCGCCACCAAGGCGGGCGTGCCGGTGCGGATCAAGGACGTGGCCAGCAGCGGCATCGGCAATGCCATGCGCTACAGCTACGACATCCTGGCTAAGAAGCTCAAGCGCCGCCAACTGCTGCGCAGCGAGCTTGAGAAGCAGATGAGCCTGCTCACCGGCACCCTCGACTACTCCGGTTTCCACCGGGTCGACATGGTGGTGGAGGCGGTGTTTGAAGATCTTTCCCTCAAGCACCAGATGGTGAAGGACGTGGAGCGCGAGTGCGGCGAGCACACCGTGTTTGCCTCCAACACCTCCTCTCTGCCTATCCACCAGATCGCCTCGGTGGCGGCGCACCCGGAGCGGGTGGTGGGGCTGCACTACTTCAGCCCGGTGGACAAGATGCCGCTGGCGGAAATCATCCCCCACGCCGGCACCAGTGCTGAGACGGTCGCCACCACCCTGGCCTTTGCCCGCGCTCAGGGCAAGACCCCCATCGTGGTCAAGGACGAGGCGGGCTTCTACGTCAACCGCATCCTGGCCCCCTACATGAACGAGGCGGCGCGCCTGGTGCTGGAAGGGGAGCCGGTGGAGGTGCTGGACGGTGCCCTGCTCGATTTCGGCTTCCCGGTCGGCCCCATCACCCTGCTGGACGAGGTGGGGATCGACGTGGGTGCCAAGATCTCCCCGATCCTCGAAAAAGAGCTGGGGGGCGAGCAGTTCCAGGCCCCGGCGGCCTTTGACAAGCTACTGCAAAACGATCGCAAGGGGCGCAAGAACGGCAAGGGCTTCTACCTTTACGGCAAGGCGGCCCCGCGCAGCAAGCTCACCGGCAAAGAGGGCAAGAAGACGGTGGACGAGAGCGTCTACGGCGTGCTCGGCATCTCGCCCCAGGCCAAGCTGGCCAAGGCGGAGCTGGCCGAGCGCTGCGTGTTGATGATGCTCAACGAAGCGGCCATGGCGCTGGACAGCGGCGTGGTGGCCTCGGCTCGCGATGGCGACATCGGCGCCATCTTCGGCATCGGCTTCCCGCCGTTCCTGGGCGGCCCGTTCCGCTACATGGACAGCCTCGGCATCGAGCATCTGGTGGGGCGCCTTGAGCACTACCAGAAGCGCTACGGCGACCGCTTCGCCCCCTGCGATCGCCTCAAGGCGATGGCGGCGGAGCAGCAGCGCTTCTATTGAGGGTGCGCCGCTCGCGGCAACAGGCCAACCGACAAGGAGGCGACCCCGGGGTCGCCTCCTTCTTTTTGGCGCCGAGATGGAAAATGCGGGGGCAGCAGGCTGACAACTGGTTGAATCCCGTCCATATTTTTCCTCGGCAAGGGATAAATTGTTGATCCAACTCAAACTAGCCCCCTATTTATTACTTTGGTGGCATAGGACTCAGGCGCCGGTTGGGGTCAAATAGCATCATCAGGAACGGGGGGATAACCCCGTCACGAAAGGGACACCCATTTCACTGGATGAAGGACACATAATGAGTCTGCTTGAACAAACCATCTGGACTGTATTGGGATACGGGGCCATGCCCTTTATCTTCCTGAGCGGGTTTGTGGCGGTGGCAGTGACCTGCTGCCTGCTGCTCAATGCCTTCGGGGTCAAGTCCGCCGAGAAGTGATCCGCTTCTTTCGTTCATACCGCCAAATGCCAGTCTTCGGACTGGCATTTGTTTTTTGAGCCTTGGCAGGCAGTTATCTGCGCTCCAGGGGCTAAATGTGTGCTGCTTGAGGTCGAACCGGCCGCCGATTTTGATTACACTGGCGCGCAGTTTTTCGTTTCGGCCCGCTTCCCAAGGTATTCAAGGTTTTCTATGGCTCTCAAGGCAACCGTATTCAAGGCTCAGCTCAGCCTGTCCGACATGGATCGCAATCTGTATCAGGACTTCTCTCTCACCCTGGCCCGTCACCCCTCCGAGACCGACGAGCGGATGATGATCCGGCTGGCGGCCTTCGCCTGGCACGCTGCCGAGCGACTGGAGTTCACCAAGGGCCTCTCCGCCGATGACGAGCCGGAACTCTGGCGCAAGAACTATTCCGACGAGATTGAACTCTGGATAGAGCTCGGCCAGCCCGACGAGCGCCGCCTCAAGAAGGCGTGCAACCGCTCCCGTCATGTGGTGCTCTACCTCTACGGCGGCCGTGGCACCAGCGTCTGGTGGAAGCAGAACCAGGGCAAACTCGGCCTGCACGACAACCTCACCGTGATTGAGCTCTCCGACAGCCAGACCCTGCCGCTGACCGAGATGGTCGAGCGCACCATGCAGCTCACCTGCACCATCTCCGATGGCCAGCTCTGGGTGAGCAACGGCCGCCAGGAAGTGACCCTGGATCCCGTGTTGCTGATGGGAACTCCCGCCCGCGAACTGTAAAGGACTCGCCCATGTTCAGCGCGCTGCTCAATATCGTCATTCCGGTGTTTGCGGTGGTGGGGCTTGGCGCCCTCTACGGCAGGTTGCGTCCGGGCGGCGCGCTGGGTTACGTCAACCGGGCCAATATCGAGCTGTTTACCCCGGCGCTGGTCTTCTCGGCGCTGGTCAAATACCCGCTGGATCTGATGGCCCACCTCTCGCTCATCGCGGCGGGGGCCCTGGTGATCCTGCTGCCGGGGCTGCTGCTCTCTCTGCTCAGGCTTCGCAGCATCAGCCGACCGGCCCTGATCCTGCCCGCCATGTTTCGCAACACCGGCAACCTCGGCATTCCGCTGATGGTGCTGGCCTTCGGCGAGCAGCAGCTGGGCGCCATCATCATACTGTTCGTGCTCTCCAACCTGCTCCACTTCTCGGTGGGCATGTTCATCCTCTCGGCCAACACCTCCCGCTGGCTCTGGTTACGCAGCCCTGTGCTGTGGGCCGCCCTGGCGGGCCTGCTGGTGGCCAATCTGCATATCCCGCTACCCGAATACCTGGTGACCAGCGCCTCTCTTCTCGGCCAGATCTCGGTGCCGCTGATGCTGTTTGCCCTCGGCATCCGGCTGATGGAAGGGGAGCTGGATCACCTGGGGCTCGCCCTCAAGTGCAACCTGCTCTATCTGCTGGCGGGCGGCATCTCCCTTGGTCTGGCGGTCTGGCTGCTGCCGCTGCAACCGGCCTGGATCCCGCTCCTGATGCTGTCGGTGGCGCTGCCGCCGGCGGTGCTCAACTACATGCTGTGCGAGCAGTACCAGTGCCAGCCCGAGAAGGTGGCCAGCATCGTGCTCGGCGGCAATGCGCTGTCGGTCCTGGTGATCCCGCTGGCAGTCTGGCTGGCCCTGCATCTGGGTAGTTGATCCGGAGTTTCTCACGGTTTTCGCGCACCCAAATGATGTGGGCGGCCTGCTCCTTGGCGTTTCTCTTCCCCAGCCTGCGCCAGCTCTCACTTCGGGATGCGGGGTGGGTGCAAGTTCCCTTTTCGTGATCCTCGGCGAAGTCGCTGCCATCGAATTGGCATAGTATCTGGCCAGCATGAATCCCACCCGGGGTGGGAGCCAGGGGATTTACAACATGATGTCCGTCAGTAACCAATGTTTGTTGATGCAGATCCAGCCCACCATTTTGCGCTTTGCCAAGATGCTGGCCAGCGTGCTGCAACTGGAAGTGGAAATCGTGGACGCCAACATGGTGCGGGTGGCGGGAACCGGCCCTTACGGCAAGTTCTTCGGTCGCCAGCTGGAGGGGGACTCCCGCCTGTTGCGCTACGTCATCGAGCATCAGCGCGAGAAGATCGTCACCCACACCAGCGAGGATCCGGTCTGCGAGGGGTGCAGCAGCAAGGAGAGCTGCCGGGAGCGGGCCTTTCTCGGGGTGCCCATCATGGTGGAGGAGAACTGTATCGGGGTGATCAGCCTGGTGGCCTTCAATCCGGAGCAGCAGGCCCGTCTCAACAACAACCTGCAGGAGGTGTGCGACTATGTGCAGCATATCTCCAGCATCTTCGTCGCCAAGCTGCTCGACTCGCGCGGCCTGTCGGACGGGGTCAACAAGGTCTTCCTCAGCCTGATGAACCACATGGATCAGGGCTGCCTGCTGCTCGACGAGAAGAGTCAGGTGCTCTACGCCAACGAGGTGGCGCTCAAGCAGCTTAACTACCAGCAGGAGGCGCTGCTGGGCTGCGAAATAGGGCTGCGGCCGCTCACCTTTGCCCAGCAGGGGTTGACCGGCCACCTGCAGCACATCGTCACCCTGGGGGATCGTCAGGAGCTGATTATCGGCCAGTTGCACCACGTACAGGGCCAGCAGCTGTTTCTGATGGCGTTTCACCAGTCCCACGGCACGCCGAGTCAGCCGCTGGAGCCCGACGAGGGAGTCAGCATACTGATCGGGGAGAGCAAGCCGATGCGGGCCCTGAAAAAGTTGCTCCATCGCATCGCCCTGAGCCCCTCCAGCGTGCTGGTGTGCGGTGAGAGCGGCACCGGCAAGGAGGTGGTGGCCCGCGCCATCCACCGGCTCAGCCCGCGCCGCGACAAGCCCTTCATCGCCATCAACTGCGCCGCCATCCCCGAGCAGCTGCTCGAGAGCGAGCTGTTTGGTTACGTGAAGGGGGCCTTCACCGGCGCTTCCAGCACCGGCAAGCAGGGGCTGATCCAGGCTGCCCAGCAGGGCACCCTGTTTCTCGACGAGATAGGGGACATGCCGCTCACCATGCAGGCCAAGCTGCTGCGGGTGCTGGAGCTGCGGGAGGTGACCCCCATCGGCGCCAGCCGGCCGGTGCCGGTGGACATTCGCATCATAGCCGCGACCCATCAGCATCTGGAGCAGTACATCGCCGAGGGCAAGTTTCGCGAGGATCTCTTCTATCGCCTCAACGTCATTCCCATCCACCTGCCGCCCCTGCGCGAGCGGGAGGGGGACGTGGCGCTGTTGACCCACTACTTCCTCAACCTGCACACCAGCCGCATCGGCTTGCTGTATCCGGGGCTGAGCCCGGAGGTGATGGCACTGCTCGAGGGCTACCGCTGGCCCGGCAACGTGCGCGAGCTCAGCAACCTCATCGAGTACTTGGTGAACGTGGTGCAGGCGGGGGAGGTGATCGAGAGCATCCTGCTGCCCCCCAATATCCTGCGCAACCAGCGCAGTGGGGCGGACGAGCCGCCTCGGAGCACGGCGCAAATCGCGCGCATGCCGCTCTCGCCCGACCCTTATCCCCATAGTGTGCTGGCCGACCCTGCGCTCAGCCCTGCCGCTGGCAACTCGGCATCGGCTACGGGGGCGCCCTGGCCATCGCCAGAGGCAAGCCTGCCTGAGTCGGCTACCGGCCAGGTCGAGCGCGGGTTGGCGCTGCCACTTGGCGAAAACGGGCTGGAGAACATGGAAAAGCAGATGATAGAGGAGACCCTGCTGCGCCTTGGCAACAAGAAGCTGGCCGCCCAGGCGCTCGGGATCGGCATCGCCACCCTCTATCGCAAGATAAAGAAGTACGAGATAGCCGTGCAGGCCTGATCTCGCAGCGGGTCGCCTGGCGGCCCCGTTTGACCGCGCCGCGACCGACAATCGCGGCGTTATCATTATGAGAATGTCGCCCCGCTTTCTATCAATTGGCAGGCTCTGGTGATAGCCGGACTGATAATTATCAGGGCCGGCTTGGCCTCCTCTCATACTATTCTCGCGCTATTTCAGTTGCGCGCAGCCATCCGCTTGAAAATAAGCTATCTCACCTGCCTTGGCAGGGCGCCATATAGCCTCAGGCTGTGCGCCGGCTCACATTCAAGACGCCTTTTCTGGTTATTTCCCGCTTATTTATGCGTTGGCACGCTTATTGATTGCCCTTGTTTGACGCTGACCGATGAACTCACCCAATGGCCCTTGTTTCGGTGACCTGTGAGTGGAAGGGGAGCAATGCATTTCTCATCAACAGATTGGGGCTAACGATGAAAGCAGTGAACCAGTTAATCAAAGAGATCAATGAACTCAAGTCCAACCTGCATGAAAAAGACTTCCTGCTGACCTGGGAGCAGACCCCTCAGGAGCTGGCGCTGGTGCTCAAACTGGCGGAGGCCCTCAAGGGACTGCGCGCCGAAAACATCGCCACCAAGCTGTTCAATACCGGCCTTGGCATCTCGGTGTTTCGCGACAACTCCACCCGTACCCGTTTCTCCTACGCCTCCGCCCTCAACCTGCTTGGCCTGACCCAGCAGGATCTGGACGAGGGCAAGTCCCAGATAGCCCACGGCGAGACCGTCCGTGAAACCGCCAACATGATCTCCTTCTGTGCCGATGCCATCGGCATTCGCGACGACATGTACCTGGGGGCCGGCAACGCCTACATGCGTGAAGTGGGCGCCGCGCTCGACGAAGGGTTCGAGAAGGGAGTGCTGCCCCAGCGCCCGGCGCTGGTCAACCTGCAGTGCGACATTGATCACCCGACCCAGTCCATGGCTGATCTCGCCTGGTTGCAGGAGCACTTCGGGAGCCTCGAGAACCTCAAGGGCAAGAAGATTGCCATGACCTGGGCTTACTCGCCGAGCTACGGCAAACCGCTCTCCGTGCCGCAGGGCATCATCGGCCTGATGACCCGCTTTGGCATGGACGTGACCCTGGCCCACCCAGAGGGGTATGACCTGATCCCGGACGTGATCGAAGTGGCCAAGGAGAATGCCAAGGCCTCCGGCGGCAGTTTCCGCCAGGTTACCTCCATGGAAGAGGCGTTCAAGGATGCCGACATCGTCTATCCCAAGTCCTGGGCGCCCTATCAGGTGATGGAGCAGCGCACCGAGCTGCTGCGGGCCAACGATCATGCGGGCCTCAAGGAGCTGGAGCAGCATTGCCTGGCGCAGAACGCCAAGCACAAGGATTGGCACTGCACCGAAGAGATGATGGCCCTCACCAAGGGGGGGGAGGCGCTCTATATGCACTGCCTGCCGGCGGATATTTCCGGCGTCTCCTGCAAGGAAGGGGAAGTAAGTGAAGGGGTATTCGAGAAATACCGGATCGCCACTTATAAAGAGGCGAGCTGGAAGCCCTATATTATCGCCGCCATGATTGTCGCCCGTAAATTCTCGGCACCGGGCGCCGCCCTCGAAGGCTTGATAAAAGAGGCGCAAAAACGCGTCAAATAATGGCCTGGCCGGGCGGGAAATAAGTCCCGTCCGGCCGTCGTCATCACGCAGTTATTGTCACGGGTTCTCTCCCCGGGGCGCTTTTTCACTCGATGATCCCCGGCGAGATGACTCTTTGCGAGGTATTCATGTCCCAATTTTCCCTGAAGATGGAGATTGCCGATAACCGTTTCTTTACCGGTGAGTCGCTGCCCCTGTTTTCCCGTATCGAGGCGCAAAAGGCCCGCGCCTTTCATAAAAAACTGGCCGGTTATGAGCCCACCCCCCTGTGCGATCTGACAGCGCTCGCCGCCTATATCGGGGTGAAGAACATCCTGGTGAAGGATGAGTCCAAACGCTTTGGCCTCAACGCCTTCAAGATGCTGGGTGGCGTCTACGCCATCGCCAACCTGCTCTGTGAAAAATACGGGGTGGCGGTGGAGGATTTCACCTTCGATCTCATCAAGCGCACCATCAAGGAGCCGATGACCTTCGCCACCACCACCGACGGCAACCACGGTCGTGGCGTCGCCTGGGCCGCCAAGCAGGTGGGTCAGCATGCGGTGGTCTACATGCCCAAGGGCTCGGCCCAGGAGCGGGTGGACCACATTCTGGCGCTGGGGGCCGAGTGCATCGTCACCGACATGAACTACGACGACACCGTGCGCCTGACCATGAAGATGGCCGAGGAGCGCGGCTGGTACATAGTGCAGGACACCGCCTGGGAGGGTTACACCAAGATCCCGACCTGGATCATGCAGGGCTACGCCACCCTGGCCGACGAAGCGGTCGAGCAGATGCAGACCATGGGCATCAAGCAGCCCACCCACGTGCTGCTGCAGGCCGGGGTAGGGGCGCTGGCGGGCGGCGTGCTCGGTTATCTGGTGGACTGCTTCGGGGCGAAGAATCTGCACAGTATCGTGGTCGAGCCGGATCAGGCCGACTGCATCTACCGCTCCGGCGTGGCGGGGGAGATGGTCAACGTGGGGGGCGACATGCGCACCATCATGGCCGGTCTCGCCTGCGGTGAACCCAATCCCCTCGGCTGGCCGGTGCTGCGCGGCTGCACCACCCAGTTCATCTCCTGTCACGACAAGGTCTCGGCGCTCGGCATGCGAGTGCTCGGCAACCCCCTTGGCGATGATCCCCGCATCATCTCCGGCGAGTCCGGCTCGGTCGGCACTGGCGTGCTGGCGGCGGTGCGCCACCACCCGGATCGCGCGGCGCTGATGGCCCGGCTGGGGCTCGATGAGCAGTCGGTGGTGCTGGTGATCAACACCGAAGGGGACACCGACGTGGCCCATTACCGAGAAGTGGTGTGGGAAGGCAAGCACCCTGCCTGCGATTAACCCCGGCTGTGACTAATCCCTGCGAGAACAGAGACACGAATTGAAGCATTGATCGCGCCTCGCCAACGGGGTGCGGTAACGGGCACAGGGCGCTGCCGACGAACAGGCCGCGCACTCTCAGTTGTTATGGAGAATCACAATGAGCAAGCAAATTCCGTTTGAAATGGTGTTAGAGAAGGCCTACCAGTACAAGGCCGAGATGAGTCAGTTCCTGCGCGACATGATCGCCATCCCGAGCGAGAGCTGCGATGAAGAGCGCGTGGTGCTGCGCATCAAGCAGGAGATGGAAAAGGTCGGTTTTGACAAGGTGGAGATCGACCCCATGGGCAACGTGCTGGGCTATATCGGCCACGGCCCGCACCTGATCGCCATGGATGCCCACATCGATACCGTCGGTATTGGTAACCGCGCCAACTGGACCTTCGACCCTTATGAGGGGATGGAAGATCACGAGATCATCGGCGGTCGCGGCGCCTCCGATCAGGAAGGGGGCATGGCCTCCATGGTCTACGCCGGCAAGATCATCAAGGATCTGGGTCTGGAAGACGAGTACACCCTGCTGGTGACCGGCACCGTGCAGGAGGAGGACTGCGACGGTCTGTGCTGGCAGTACATCATCGAGCAGAGCAAGATCCGCCCCGAGTTCGTGGTCAGTACCGAACCCACCGACTGCCAGATCTACCGTGGTCAGCGTGGCCGCATGGAGATCCGCGTCGAGGTGCAGGGCGTCAGCTGCCACGGCTCCGCGCCGGAGCGCGGTGACAACGCCATCTTCAAGATGGGCCCGATCCTCGGCGAATTGCAGGAACTCAGCCACAACCTCGGCAACGACGACTTCCTCGGTAAGGGCACCCTGACCGTCTCCGAGATCTTCTTCACCTCCCCAAGCCGCTGCGCCGTGGCCGATAGCTGCGCTGTCTCCATCGACCGCCGCCTCACCTGGGGCGAGACCTGGCAAGGGGCGCTCGACGAGATCCGCGCCCTGCCTGCGGTGCAAGCCGCCGGTGCCGAGGTCTCCATGTATCAGTACGATCGTCCGGCCTATACCGGTCTGGTCTACCCGACCGAGTGTTACTTCCCGACCTGGAAGGTGGAAGAGGATCACATCACCGTCAAGACCCTCTCCAAGGCGTACACCCAGCTGTTCAACAAGGCGCCGGTGGTGGACAAGTGGACCTTCTCGACCAACGGGGTCTCCATCATGGGTCGCCACGGCATTCCGGTCATCGGCTTTGGCCCGGGCAAAGAGCCGGAGGCCCACGCGCCGAACGAGAAGACCTGGAAGGAGCATCTGGTCAAGTGCGCCGCCATGTACGCGGTGATCCCCATGCTCTATCTGGCCGAGCTGGACAAGTAAGGGGTCTGCCGGGCGGTGATGGCCATCACCGCCGGCTGTTGCAAGTGCCCCGTCTCCATTGAGGCGGGGCCTTGCTGTTTGACGCGATCGGATGTGCGAGGTGGTGGGGATGAAACGGCTGATCAAAAACGGTGTGCTGGTCGATGCGCAGGGTGAATATCGTCAGGATCTGCTGATCGAGAACGGGGTGATCCTTGAGCGCGCCGCCGCTATCGAGCCCGATGGCGAAACCGAAGTGATCGATGCCAGCGGCTGCTACGTGATGCCGGGCGGCATCGACGTCCACACCCACTTCAACATCGATGTCGGGATTGCCCGCAGTTGCGATGACTTTTTCAGCGGTACCCGTGCCGCCGCCTGTGGTGGCACCACCACCATCGTCGATCACATGGGATTTGGCCCGGCGGGGTGCAACCTGCATCACCAGTTGGCCCGCTATCACGACTATGCCGCCGATCAGGCCGTGGTCGACTACAGCTTTCACGGCGTCGTACAGCATGTGGATGACGCCATCCTCCACGAAATGACCGCCATGGTGCAGGAGGAGGGGATCAGCAGCTTCAAGCTCTATCTCACCTACCAGTACAAGCTGGGGGACCACGACGTGCTGCGCGCCCTGGCCCGCCTCAAGGAGGTGGGGGCGCTTGCCACCGTCCATCCCGAGAATGACGCCGCCATTGCGGCGCGCCGGGCGGCCCTGCTGGCCGCCGGCCACCATGAACCCTGGTATCACCCGCAAAGCCGCCCATTGGAGTGCGAGGCGGAGGCGATAGCCCGGATGATCAATCTGGCGGGGCTCGCTGGCAATGCGCCGCTCTATATCGTCCATCTCTCCAACGGCTTGGGGCTGGAGTATCTGAAACTGGCACGCCGCCAGGGGCAGCCGGTCTGGGTGGAGACCTGCCCGCAATATCTGCTGCTCGATGAGCAGTGTTATTACAAGGAGAACGGGGTCGACTATCTGCTCAGTCCGCCGCTGCGTGGACGTAGCGAGCAGGACAAGCTGTGGGTCGGTATCGCTGCTGGCGACATCGACACGGTGGCGACCGATCACTGCAACTTCTCCCACGCTCAGCGCATGACCCTCTCGGGCGGCGATTTCAGCCGCTGCCCCAACGGCTTGCCCGGGGTGGAGAACCGGATGCTGCTGCTCTTTGCCCACGGAGTGCTCGGCGGGCGCATCTCGCCGTCACGCTTGGTGGCGCTCACCAGCGCCAACCCGGCGCGCCTGTTTGGCCTCTGGCCGCGCAAGGGCAACCTGCAACTTGGGTCTGACGCCGATCTGGTGGTGATGGATCCCCGCGGTGACACCCTGATTTCTCACCCACTGCTGCACGACAACGGCGACTACAGCCCCTACGAGGGGATGCGTTGCCCCGGCCGGATCAGGCTGACCCTGAGTCGCGGCGAGATAGTGGCCCGCGATGGCGAGTTTCTGGGGCAACGCGGCCATGGCCGCTTTCTGGCCAGAGCTCCCTTTGACCCGGCCTTGGCGCCGGAGCTGCACTCGCCTTGCCCCGTGGTGGCAGGCTGACAATCCGTTCGAAACACGCAGTTCAGCAAGGTTATGTGAACAACGAAAGGTGGGCCGGTATCGCGCCGGCTTGTCCCCTCACTGGAGATAACAAGATGAAACAGCGAATCGTACTGGCCCTTGGTGGCAATGCGCTGGGCAACAACCTGCCCGAGCAGATGAAGGCGGTGCAGAGCACGGCGGGCACCATTGCCGACCTGATTGCCCAGGGGCACGAGATGGTGGTGACTCACGGCAACGGCCCGCAGGTGGGGATGATCCAGCAGGCGTTCGAGGTGGCGGCCCGCCACGATCCCAAGGCACCCCACCTGCCCATGTCGGTCTGCGTGGCCCTGAGTCAGGGGTACATCGGCTATGACCTGCAAAACGCCCTGCGCGAAGCCTTACTAGCGCGTGGTATCCACAAACCGGTGGCCACCCTGGTGACCCAGGTTGAGGTGGATAAAAACGATCCCGCCTTCCTCGACCCGAGCAAACCCATCGGTGGCTTCTTCAGCAAGGAGGAGGCGGAGGCGCTGATGGCACAGGGCGAGCGGCTCAAAGAGGACGCCGGTCGTGGCTATCGCCGGGTGGTGGCATCTCCCAAACCCGTCGACATCATCGAGAAGGAGACCGTCTCTGCCATGCTGGCCGCCGGTCAGGTGGTGATTACCGTCGGTGGCGGCGGCATTCCGGTGCTGCGCGAGGGCAATCACCTGCGCGGAGCCAGCGCGGTGATCGACAAGGATTGGGCCAGTGCCAGGCTGGCGGAGCTCATCGATGCCGACATGTTGATCATCCTCACTGCGGTGGAGAAGGTGGCCATCAACTTCGGCAAGCCCGAGGTGCAGTGGCTGGATCAGTTGAGCGTGGGGGATGCTCAGCGCTTTATCGAGCAGGGGCAGTTTGCCAAGGGATCCATGCTGCCCAAGGTGGAGGCGGCGCTCTCGTTCGCGACCTCCATGGCGGGGCGCAAATCCCTGATCACCTTGCTGGAGAAGGCCGCCGACGGCATTGCCGGCAAGACCGGTACCCTGATCAGCCTGTAGCCTCGTCTTTGATGGTTGCAAACAGGGGGCCCAAGGCCCCCTTTCTGTTGGCTGGTGCCAGGGATTGGCAGGCGGGAAGCATGGGTCGGCCAGCTCTTATCCGCAGTGGGCAGGGGGACGGCAGAGGAGTAAGATGGCGCCCCGAATGGTGGACGTACCGACCGCAGCAACAAGGCAGCACAATGAATAGCAAGTTGAACATGGCGGCGCTGGGGGGATTGGTCCTGCTCACCGCCATCTGGAGTTACAGCTGGATCGTGATGAAGCAGGTGATGCTCTACGCGGGGGCGTTCGAGTTTACCGCCCTGCGCTGCCTGTGCGGATCCCTGGTGTTGCTGCTGGTGCAGTGCCTGCGTGGCCGCCGTTATCTCAAACCCACCCCGTTTCGCTATACCCTCGCCATCGCCCTGTTCCAGACCTGCGGCATGGTGGGGCTGGCCCAGTGGGCGCTCATCAGCGGCGGGGCGGGCAAGGTGGCCATTCTGAGTTACACCATGCCGTTCTGGGTGGTGATCTTCGCGGCGCTCTTTCTCGGCGAGCGGATGCGCAAGCTGCACTATCTGGCAGTCGGGGTGGCGGCTTGCGGGCTGCTGTTGGTGATCGAGCCCTGGCAACTGCACCTGGATTCCATGAAGAGTGCACTGCTGGGGATTGCCTCCGGTATCTGCTGGGGGATCAGCGCCATCATCGCCAAGCGGATGTATGTCCGCCACCCCGCGGTGGATCTGATGTCCCTCACCACCTGGCAGATGATCTACGCCACCATTGTGATGGCCGTGGTGGCGGCGCTGGTGCCGGAGCGACCCATCGACTGGCAGCCCTATGTGTTTGGTGCGCTCGCCTACAGCGCCATCTTTGCCACGGCGCTGGCCTGGAGCCTCTGGTTGTTCGTACTGAAAAAGCTGCCGGCGGGGATCGCCGGGCTCAGCACCCTGGCGGTGCCGGTGAGCGGCGTGCTGCTCTCCTGGTGGCTGCTTGGTGAAAATCCGGGGCCGGTGGAGGGGAGCGGTATCGCCCTTATCGTGCTGGCGCTTCTCGTTATCAGCCGCAAGGGCAAGCGCTCCGTGGTGTCGGTGGCGGGGGAGACCCGGGCCAGGCAGGGCTAAGCCGATTGCCGGCAAAGTGACAAAAAGGGCTCGCCATCATGGCGGGCCCTTTTTGTTGGCGTGCTGGCTTATCTGCGTTGGGCCAGATGCATCATGGTCTCCAACACGGCGCCGCCCGTTGATGACGCGGGCCTTGCCGTTCGAGCTTATCTGCGCTGGGCCAGATGCATCATGGCCTCCAGCACGGCGCCGCCGATGGCGCGTGCCTTGTCCGATACCGTGGTAGCATCGGCCCGCTCGCCTCTGGGGTCGATGTCACCGATCTTGAAGCCGACGGTCACCTCGATGCCATCGCTGAGCAGCCCCCGCACCATGCCGGAGAGCGGCGCTATGATGGGGGCGTCCCCCACGTGGGCGATCACATCCCCCTCTTGCACCAGATCGCCGAGCTTGATAATGCTCTTCATCACCCCGGCGACGGGGGCGCGCACCACCCGGCGGGCGGAGTGTCCCTCGATCACCCCGGGAATGCCAGTATTGGGCTGGGCAGGGCCCTGATAGATGACCCGCCCCAGATGGTGGCCGCGGTTGGTCTCGATGACCGCATCGCAGTCGCGACCCGCCTCGAAACCCGGGCCGAGGGCCACCGTGATGGGGGCCATCTCCCTGTGGGTGCCGAGATTCTGCTTGGCGAGGATGGCATCCACCAGATAGCGGGGCTTGAGTTCGGCGAGGGTGGCGCAGTCGGGGTCAACCAGCAGCGGTATGACCCCCAGATCCAGCTGCTCGAACGCCTGCTCGACGCTCTCCACCCGCTTGGCACGTACCCCTTCGACGCGGGTTTCGCCGTCGAACATCCCCTGGGCGAAGGCGACAGTGCGGCGGATCACCGTTGGCTTGTCGAGATCCAGCATCACCACCTTGAAGCCGGCATTGTGCAGGCGCAGCGCCACCCCGGTAGCGATATCGCCTGAGCCGCGCATCACCACCAGCTGATCCCGCTTGAGGCGCACATCATCCTGCATCAGCCCACCCGATTTACCGTTTTTCACCTGCAGCAGCTCGGCGAGGATGCTGATGGCGATCTCCTCGGGGGTTTCAGCTCCGATGTTGTAACCGATGGGGGCGTGCAGCTGCTGCAGTTGCTCCTGGCTCACCCCTTGCTGGCGCAGCGCCTGGGTGAAGGTCTGCACCTTGCGCTTGCTGGCGAGCAGCCCCAGATAGGCGAGGGGACGGCTGATAAGCCGATCCAGCGCTTCCTTGTCCTGATGGTTGGTGGCGATGATGACGAAGTTGGCGGGCTCGATGGCCAGTTTCTCGATCACCGCGCTGATGGTATCGGCCTGCACCAGATGGGTACCGGCGGGGAAGAGGTCAGGGTTGAGGCTCCCTTCGAAGCAATCCCCTACATGGACATCAAAGCCGAGCGGCGCCGCGGCATGGGCCAGTGCCCGGTTGACGTGGCCGGCACCAATGAGCACCAGCCGTGGTCGCAGACCATAGACATCGATATAGACCGACATGGCACCACCGCAATCCGACCCGACCGCATGCTCGCCGTTGCGCGCCATCCGGCCGTGGAAGATGCGCGGCTTGCGCTCGGCAATGGCGGCCATGGCTTCCTCGATCACCAGCCGCTCTATCATGCCGCCGCCTATGGTGCCGAGGATCCGGCCATCGGCCATCACCAGCATCTGGGCCTGATGGCGCGGGGTGGAGCCGCGACTCTCGATGATCTGGGCCATGGCAAAGGGGGTGTTCTCCTGCTCCAGTCGGGCAGCGTGTGCAAACAGATTCATAAGGTACCTCGTATCATCCTTAACGGGTCAGCGACTGCGCGGCTTCGGGGGCAGGCCGACAGCAAACATGGTGAATGGCACCGGGTTCACGCACGGCCCCCTGCCAGATGGCGTGAAGCTCGGGGTGGCGCTGCAGCAGGTTTATCAGGGCGGGCAGCCACTGCTGCTCATTTTGATAATCGCCATTGATAAACCAGACTCGGCGTGCCCCGGGCGGGGTGCCCTTGAACGCCCCCTGGGGGTGGGCGATGAGCCGGTCAAACAGGGCCCAGTCGAGCCGTTCACCGGCCGCAATCCCGCACAGGGCCTGGAACTCGGCCCAGCGGTGGATCTGCGCCGGGTCGGCGCTGGCTCCCACCATGGCGCCGCCCACCAGGGCGATCACCCAATCACTGTGCTGAGGAATGCAAGGTTCGTGCAAAGCGGGCGCTTTCAATAACTTGTGATGGGCGCCGTCCGCCTCCACCAGGATGATGTCGAAGCGTTGCTGCCCCTTGAGCAGATCGATCTGCTGAGGGCTCGGCCCCACCGCCTTGCCGCTGGCCCGATCGAGGTGGCTGAACAGCACCAGTTGCATCGGCTCATCGGGCAGGGCCTGGCAGCGGGTCAGCTGCCGGATGGGGTCGGCCTCGATCAGCAGGGTGCGCCGAGAGGAGGGGGCGGGCAGAAACATCCGGGTGCTGGTGGTGAGCAGCACCTTCTTGCCCTGTTGATGGAAATAGTCGGCCAGCCAGAAGAGGGTGCTGGTTTTCCCCCCGGCGCCGCAAAGACTAATTAAAGTGGTACGCCCATCAATATTTTCGGTGAGCGGGTTTAATACACTCTCGATATTTGGCGAGGTGAGCAGAATAGGTGATGAAATAGCCATGGCGACGACCGATGAAAATAGAGGCGCGGTCAGTGAGAAGCACTGGCATTCGCGCGAGCGGTGTGACTGCCTAATTACGGCGGCCGGGCTCTCATCACGAATGGGCGCGTGGAAATTGATGCTACCGTATCGCCAGAGCACGATTCTTGATGAGAGTCTCAAAAATGCCCTGGTGCTGTGTGACCGGGTCATTCTGGTGGTGGGGCACCGCGCCGATGAACTGATCAGTCGCTACGCCAATCACCCCCGTATCCTGCTGGTACACAACCATGATTATGCACAGGGGCTCGGCAGCTCCATCCGTGCGGGACTCGCCGCCTGTAGCAGCGATCACCTCTTCGTGAGCCACGGCGATCTGCCCTGCATCCCCCCCGAGGTGTACCGCACGCTCTGGCAGGCGCGGGGGGATGAGACCCTCTTTCCCTCCTCTCAGGGGGAGGCGGGCCACCCCGTGCTGTTGCCCAGAGCCCTTGCCATGGCACTGGCGGCGGCGCCGGCACAGGGTTCGGTGCGCCGCTGGCTGCTGGCGCATCCCCATCGTTTTATCGAGGTGCAGAGCGCCGCCATCCTGCAGGATGTGGACACCCCGGAGCGCTATCAGGCGCTGCTGGAAAACGAAGCATTCGAGCGCTGAACGGGTCGGCTGGCAGAGGCTTGTCCGGCCTTGCTTTGCATATTTATCCCCTTGTCTAACCCGTTATCCGGGGCCGACAGCGGCCGTTATCATCCTGGCCGGCCTGATAATGGCGGCGGCCTCGCTCTTTATCAAACTGATAGCGCGCCGCGCCAAAGTGAGATCATTTTTAGCCGTGAGGGCGGCGTTTCCATTATTTAAACTCGGTGTTGATAGCCACTCTCATTGTCGAAACTGGTATCGGCTTTCGATGTTTTATTAATTGGAGGTGCCTCACGTTTTTATGGCTGAAAAATAAAAAGATCCGGCGCTGGCCTGATTGTTGCTCTTGTCAGTTTTAAGGGGCTTTTTATGCGTGGTTGTGGATGGGCCCCATTTATTCACCCTGTCAATGAGCAGTGCCGCTGCAAGGAGATCATCATGGGCGATATTATGCGACCCGTTCCCTTCAAGAACCTTCTGGTCCGTATCTTCTCGGAATATAAAGCGAGTCAATCCATCTTCGGCATTCCCGCCGCGCAATTCTATCGCAAGCAGGACGAGCGCAAGATCAAGGTGTTCGGTGAAACCTGCGAGACCCCCATCGGCCCGGCAGCCGGCCCCCATACCCAGTTGGCCCAGAACATCGTCACCTCCTGGCTGACCGGCGGGCGCTTTATCGAGCTCAAGACGGTGCAGATCCTGGACCGTCTCGAACTGGAAAAGCCCTGCATCGATGCCGAAGACGAATGCTTCAACACCGAGTGGTCCACCGAGTTCACCCTGCCCAAGGCGTTTGACGAGTATCTGAAAGCCTGGTTTGCCCTCTATCTGCTGGAGGAGGTGTTCGACCCGCGCCTTGAGGGAGAGGCCAAGTCCTTCATCTTCAACATGAGCGTGGGGTACAACCTTGATGGCATCAAACAGCCACCGATGCAGCAGTTCATCCACAGCCTGATGGATGCCGGCAGCAATCCGAAATTTGCCGAGTACCAGCAGGTGGTACGTGACCTCGTGGCCGACGAGCAATTTATCGCCGAGCTGGGGCTGGGGGCGCGGCGCGCTCGTCTGCAACAGCTGGTGGAGCGCATCCCGGCCAAGCTGGTGCACGGTGTCACCCTCTCCACCATGCACGGCTGCCCGCCCAACGAAATAGAGGCCATCTGCCGCTACATGCTGGAGGAGAAGGGGCTCAACACCTTCGTCAAACTGAACCCGACCCTGCTGGGCTATCCGCGGGTGCGCGAGATCCTCGACACCTGCGGCTTTGATTACATTGGGCTGAGCGAAGCGTCGTTCGATCACGACCTCAAGCTGGATCAGGCCAAGGCCATGCTGACCCGCTTGATGGTGCTGGGGGCCGAGAAGGGGCTCACCTTCGGGGTCAAGCTGACCAACACCCTTGGCACCATCAACCGCAAGGGGGCGCTGCCCGGCGATGAGATGTATATGTCCGGTCGGGCGCTGTTCCCGCTCTCCATCAACGTGGCGGCCGTGCTGTCCCGCGCCTTCGATGGCAAGCTGCCCATCTCCTACTCGGGCGGCGCCAGCAAGTTCAACATCAGCGATATCTTCGAGACCGGCATTCGTCCCATCACCATGGCCACCGACCTGCTCAAACCGGGTGGCTACCTGCGTCAGATCGAGTGCCTCAAAGAGATCGACGCCTCCGATAGCTGGGGTATGAGTCAGGTAGATGTCGAGAAGCTGGAGGCCCTTGCCGCCAAGGCGCTCACCATGGATTACACCCAGAAGGAGTGGAAGTCCGAGGATCGCATCGAAGTGGGTGGCGGCCTGCCGCTGACCGACTGCTACGTGGCGCCCTGCGTTACTGCTTGCGCCGTGCATCAGGATATCCCCGAGTACATTCGCCTGATGGGCGAGGGGGAATATGTCGCTGCCCTTGAGCTGATCTATCAGCGCAACGCCTTGCCTGCCATCACCGGCCATATCTGCGATCACCAGTGCCAGTACAACTGCACCCGTCTCGATTACGACAGCCCGCTCAATATCCGCGAGCTGAAAAAGGTGGCCCTCGAGTTGGGCTGGGAAGGGTACAAGGCGCGCTGGCACAAACCGGCAGGCAGTGGTGACAAGCACCCGGTTGCGGTCATTGGCGCCGGTCCGGCCGGTCTCTCCGCCGGTTACTTCCTGGCCCGTGCCGGTCATCCGGTCACCGTGTTCGAGCGCGAAGCGGATGCCGGTGGCGTGGTCAGGCACATCATCCCCGAGTTCCGCATCCCGGCCGAGCTTATCCAGCACGACATCGACTTTGTCGCCGCCCACGGGGTCAAGTTCGAGTTTGGTTGCGATCCGGCGCTCACCGTCGACAAGCTGCACGCCCAGGGCTTTACCTATGTCTTCGTCGGCATCGGCGCCGACAAGAATGGCGGCATGCGTCTCGAAGGGGGTCATGATCGGGTCTACAGATCTTTCCATTTCCTGCGCAGCTTCAATCAGGGCAAACCGCTGCCGCTGGGCCGCCATGTGGCTGTGGTCGGCGCCGGTAACACCGCCATGGACTGCGCCCGCGCCGCCCTCAAGGTGCCGGGTGTCAGCGATGTCACCGTGATCTACCGTCGCAGCGAAAAAGAGATGCCCGCCTATCGCGAGGAGTATCTGGAAGCGGTGGAGGATGGGGTGCGTTTCTGCTTCCTCACCAATCCGGAGCGCTTTGAGAAAGATGGCAAGCTCACTGTGAGGATGATGGCGCTGGGGGATCCTGACGAGCAGGGCCGCCGCCGTCCGGTGCCCACCGAGCAGACCGAGGTGATGCAGATGGATGCCCTGATCACCGCCATCGGCGAGCAGCCTGACTGCGAGGTGCTCAAAGCCATGGGCATTCCCCTTGGCAGCGATGGCTGGCCCGAGGTGGATGGCCAGACCGGCGAAACCAGCCGTCGCAACGTCTTCCTCATCGGTGACGTGCAGAGCGGCCCGTCCTCCATCGTCGGTGCCATCGGCGGTGCCCGCCGCGCCGCGGATCTGGTGCTGGCCCGTGAGCATATCGCCAGCCAGCAGCATGACGTGACCACCCAGCCGTCGGGCAAGGATGAGATCTACCGCCGCAAGGGAAACATCGCCGTCACCCTGGTTGACAAGGGCGAGCGGGAGGCCTTCGTGGCGCAGGAGGCGCACCGCTGCCTCGAGTGCAACTACCTCTGCAGCAAGTGCGTGGATGTCTGTCCCAACCGGGCCAACGTCGCCATCGCGGTGCCGGGCTTTAAGGATCAGTTCCAGACATTGCACCTGGATGCCTACTGCAACGAGTGCGGCAACTGCGCCCAGTTCTGCCCGTGGCAGGGCAAGCCCTATCAGGACAAGGTCACCATCTTCAGCCTGCCCGAGGACTTCGACAACAGCCGCAACCCCGGTTTCTATCTGGCGGGCGGTGGTGAGCTGCGGGTACGTCAGGGTGGCGAGACCTATCGCCTGACCATCGACGCCCAGAGCCGGATCAAGGATGCGCCAGCGGCCCTTGGCGACATGTGCCGCATCATCAGCCATGTCCACGCCCATCACCACTACCTGCTGGGGGCCGTCGAGGCCTGAGCGAACAACGAATAAGCGAAGGAGCCAACCATGTTTATTCTGAAAAACGTCACCGCCGTCCAGCTGGAGCCGACCCTGGTGCTGGAAGGGGTGGATATCGCTATCGAAGGATCGCTTATCAAAGCGGTGGGGCCCAATCTGCGGGCCCTCTACCCGCAGGCCAACTATCGGGAGATGGGTGGCAAGCTGGTGATGCCGGGCATCGTCTGTGCCCACAACCACTTCTACTCCGGTCTGTCGCGGGGGATCATGGCCAACATAGCCCCCTGTCCGGACTTTATCTCCACCCTGAAAAACCTCTGGTGGCGGCTGGATCGGGCGCTCGATGAAGAGTCCCTCTACTACAGCGGCCTCATCTGCTCGCTGGAAGCGATCAAGAGCGGCTGCAGTGCGGTGATCGACCACCACGCTTCGCCCAACTTCATCAAGGGCTCGCTGAATGTGCTGCGTAAAGGGTTTGTGGAGGCGGGTCTGCGCGGCATGACCTGCTTCGAGACCACGGATCGCAACGGCGGCCTCGCCGAGCTGCAGGCCGGGGTGGAGGAGAACATATTGTTCGCCCAACAGATCGATGCGGCCAAAGCCAAGGGGAACGAACCCTATCTGGTGGAGGCCCATATCGGTGCTCACGCCCCCTTCACCGTACCCGACGAGGGGCTGGCCATGCTGCGCGAAGCGGTGCAGGTCACCGGCCGCGGGCTGCATATCCATGTGGCGGAAGACCGCTACGATATGGCCCACGGTCACCACCACTATGGCAAGGAACCCATCGCCCGGCTGGACGAGTTTGGCCTTGTCGACAGCAAGACCCTGATCGCCCACGGCATCTACCTGAGCCCGGCTGACATCGAACTGCTCAACAGCCGCGATGCCTTCCTGGTGCACAACGCCCGCTCCAACATGAACAACCATGTGGGCTACAACATGCACCTGCCGGAGTATCGCAATCTGGCACTTGGCACCGATGGTATCGGCTCCGACATGCTCGAAGAGCTCAAATTCGCCTACTTCAAACACAAAGATGCCGGCGGAGCGCTCTGGCCCGACAGCTTTGCCCGGTTCCTCTGGAACGGCAACACCCTGTTGGAACGCAATTTCGGCGCAAAATTTGGCCGCTTGGAGCCAGGTTACAAGGCCGACCTCACCATCTGTGATTACGCCGCACCGACCCCGCTGGCACCGCGCAACCTGGGCGGCCATCTTGCCTTTGGCATGGGCTCATCCTCGGTCAACAGCGTGATGGTGGAGGGGCGCATGGTCTATCAGGATCGCGAGTTCGCCTTTGACGTCGAGCCCCTTTATGAGCAGGCCAGCAAGGTGGCGAGCCGCCTGTGGCAACGAATGGACGCGTTGGCCTAAGGCCACCCTCCGCACGTTTGGACTGGATTGCCCGCCCTGTGGATTTTCCCGACGGCGGGCAGCAAGAGTAAGGACGACACATGATTGAGCAATTCTTCCGACCCGAGCAACTGGGTCAGGCTTTGGAACTCAAGGCCCGCTTCGGCAACGACGCCGTCTACATGGGGGGCGGCAGCAAGCTCAACGCCGCGCCGACCCGCACCGACAAGAAGGTCGCCATCTCGCTGGACAAGCTCGGGCTTGGCCAGATTGAGCAGCAGCACGGTCAGCTCCACATCGGCGCCACCGTTACCCTGCAAGCCCTCAAAGACGACCCCCGTACCCCGGCCGCCCTGTGCGAGGCGCTGGGGTTTGTCTACTCCCGCCATCTGCGCAATCAGGCCACCCTCGGCGGCGAAATTGCCTGCCAGCAGCAGGACTCCCCGCTGCTGCCGGTACTGCTGGTGCTCGAAGCCGTGGTGGTGCTGGAGAACAACCAGCTGCAACCCATCGATGCCTACCTGGCCGGTCAGCGCAAGGAGCTGGTGCTGGGGGTGGTGCTGCCGGAGCCCGAGCTGCGCTGCGCCACTCGCCGCATCAGCCGCAACGCCGATGGCCTGGCGGTGATGACTGCTGCGGTGGCCCTCGATGCCCTTGGCGAGATGCGGGTCGCCCTGGCGGGTGTCACGCCGCAACCGATGCGTCTGCGGGACGTGGAGCGTCATGAGCTGCGGGATGCGGCGCTGGAGGCGGCGGTGAGCGCGATGATTGCACCGTGCGCAGATCTCGGTGGCAGCGTGGCCTACAAGCGCTATATCAGCGGCGTGGTGGTGGCGGATCTGCTGGTGGAGTGCCAGCAGCAGGAGGTACAGGCATGATGGAACTCAACTTTACCCTGAACGGTGCCCTGCGCACCGTCATCGCTCCGGCGGGCGAGAATGCCCAGCGGGTGCTGTTCAACCAGTGCCGGATGCACTCGGTGCGCAACAGCGACGACGGCTTCGGCTTTGCCGGCTCCGACGCCATCCTGTTCAACGGCAAGGTGATCAACGCCTCCCTGCTGATCGCCGCCCAGCTGGAGGGGGCGCAGGTGCGCACCGCCGAGTCGCTGGGCAGCTGGAACCAGCTCAGCCTGGTGCAGCAGGCCATGGTGGACGTGGGCGTGGTGCAGTCCGGCTACAACGATCCGGCTGCGGCGCTCATCGTCACCGACCTGCTTGATCGCCATCCCGAACCGACCCGTGATCAAATCGACGATGCCCTCTCGGGTCTCTTTCACCGGGACGGCGGCTACCAGCAGTTCTATCAGGCCATCGAGCTTGCCAGTTCACGGATGAAGGATCCCGATTACCTGTGCCAGATAGCCCCCGAATTTCGTGACGATCTGCGCCACATCGGCAAGAGCTGCCCGAAAGTGGACGCCGCCAAGATGGTGCAGGCCAAGCCCTGCTACGTGGAGGATCGGGTCACCGAGGATGCGCTGGTCATCAAGATGCTGCGCAGCCCCCATCCCCATGCGGTGATCACCAAACTCGACGTGAGCCGCGCCGAAGCCATGGCGGGGGTGGTGCATGTCATCACTCACCTAAACTGCCCGGATATCTACTACACCCCGGGTGGCCAGAGTGCCCCCGAGCCTTCACCGCTCGATCGCCGCATGTTTGGCCGCAAGCTGCGTCACGTGGGGGATCGGGTGGCCGCCGTGGTGGCCGAGAGCGAAGCCATCGCATTGGCCGCGCTCAAACTCATCGAGGTCGAGTATCAGGTGCTGCCGGCGGTCATGAGCATTGACGAGGCGATGGCCCCGAATGCACCGCTGGTGCATGACGAGCCCATCGTCTACATGGCCGGGGCGCCGGCGGATCTGGAGCAGCAGAACGCCTGCTCGGTGCGCCGCGGCGACGAGCACATGATCATCAACTTCCCCATCGGCTCCCGTCCCCACGAGAACCTGGCCGCCAGCGTCCATGGCCAGATCGGTGATGTGGCCAAGGGCTTTGCCGAGGCGGACGAGATTGTCGAGCGCACCTACGAATCGACCCAGGCCCAGCAGTGCCCGACCGAGCCGCACATCTGCTTCACCTATATGGATGGCGATCGTCTGGTCATTCACGCCTCCACCCAGGTGCCGTGGCACGTGCGCCGTCAGGTGGCGCGCATCGTCGGCATGAAGCAGCACCAGGTGCATGTGATCAAGGAGCGGGTAGGGGGCGGCTTTGGCTCCAAGCAGGATATCCTGCTGGAAGAGGTGTGCGCCTGGGCGACCAAGGTGACCGGCCGCCCGGTTACCTTCCGCTACACCCGTGAAGAGGAGTTCATCAGCAACACCTCCCGCCACGTGGCCAAGGTGAAGGTGAAAGTGGGGGCCAAGAAAGATGGCACCATCACCGCCATCGAGATGGATTTTCGCGCCAACACAGGCCCTTACGGCAACCACTCCTTGACGGTGCCGAGCAACGGCCCGGCGCTCTCTTTGCCGCTCTATCCGTGCGAGAACGTGCGCTTTACCGTCAACACCTACTACAGCAACATCTGTCCGACTGGCGCCTATCAGGGTTATGGCGCGCCCAAGGGCAACTTCGCGCTGACCATGGCCATTGCCGAACTTGCCGAGAAACTCGGCATCGATCAGCTCGAGATGGTGGAGCACAACCGGGTGCATGAGGGGGACATCCTCAAGGTGCTGGGTGCCATCGGCGAGGGCAAGATGCCTACCTCGGTGCCCCACGCGGCCAGTTGCGCCCTCGAACCCATCCTCAAGCAGGGTCGCGAGCTGATTGCCTGGGATAGCCCCAAACCCGCCGACGGGGATTGGCGCATCGGCCGTGGCGTCGCCATCATCATGCAAAAATCGGGGATCCCGGACATCGACCAAGCCAACTGCATGGTCAAGCTGGAATCGGACGGCACCTTTATCGTCCACTCCGGTGGCGCCGATATCGGCACCGGCCTCGATACCGTGGTGGCCAAGCTGACCGCCGAAGTGCTGCACTGCCCGCTCGGGGATGTGCACGTCATCTCCGGTGACACCGACCACGCCCTGTTCGACAAGGGGGCCTACGCCTCGTCGGGCACCTGCTTCTCCGGCAACGCGGCCAAGAAGGCGGCCGAGAACCTCAAGGAGAAGATCCTGTTCCACGGTGCCGCCATGCTGGGCGAGCCGGTAGCCGATGTTGAGCTGGCGTTCCCGGGCCTGGTGCGCGGCAAGCTGGGGGAGGTGAGCCTCGCCAAGCTGGCCCACAAGGCCGAGACCGGTACCGGCTTCGGTATCCTGGTGGGCACCGCCAGCTACATCACCTCGGAGCTCGCCTTCCCGTATGGCGCCAACTTCGCCGAGGTGGCGGTCAATGTCAGAACCGGCGAGATCCGGCTCGACAAGTTCTACGCCCTGCTCGACTGCGGCACCCCCATCAACCCGGAGCTGGCGCTCGGCCAGATCTACGGGGCGACCATGCGGGCCATCGGCCACTCATTGACCGAGGAGATCTGCTACGACGGCAAGGGCATCCCGCTCACCCGGGATCTCAAGAGCTATGGCGCGCCCAAGATTGGCGACATTCCGCGCGATTTTCGGGCCTTCCTGGTACCGAGTGACGACAAGGTCGGCCCTTACGGCGCCAAGTCCATCTCGGAGATCGGGGTCAACGGCGCGGCGCCCGCCATCGCCACCGCCATCCACGACGCCTGCGGTGTCTGGCTGCGCAAGTGGCACTTCACGCCGGAGCAGATCCTGCGCGAACTGGGCAAGCTGGAGCAACAAGCGTCGGCATAACAAAAGAAAAGGTGAGGGGCGGGCGCAGGCTCGCCCCCAGCACCTGACAGCGGAATGAGTACTCCGCCCATATTCTGTGTGATGGGACAATCAAGATGTCTAAAACAACACGCAAGCACTCGGACCTGATTTACGCGCTCGAAGACAAACCTCCCTTTTACCAAACCCTGATGGGGGCCGTGACCCACCTGCTGGCCATCTTCGTGCCCATGGTGACGCCGGCCCTCATCGTGGGCGGGGCCCTTGGCCTCTCCACCGAGACCACCGCCTACCTGGTCTCCATGGCGATGATCGCCTCCGGCATCGGCACCTGGCTGCAGGTGAACCGCTACGGCCCCATCGGCTCGGGGCTGCTCTCCATCCAGTCGGTCAACTTCTCCTTCGTCACCGTGATGATCGCGCTTGGCAGCGCCATGAAAAAAGATGGCCTGCACGAGGAGCTGATCGTCTCGACCCTGCTCGGGGTCTCCTTCGTCGGGGCCTTCCTGGTGATGGGCTCCTCCTTCGTGCTGCCCTATCTCAAGCGGGTGATCACCCCCACCGTGAGCGGGGTAGTGGTGCTGATGATTGGCCTGAGCCTCATCAAGGTGGGGATCATCGACTTTGGCGGCGGCTTCTCCGCCATGAGCAGCGGCACCTTCGGCAAATACGAGAACATCGGCCTGGGGCTCTTGGTGCTCTGCGTCATCGTCGCCTTCAACTGCAGCAAAAGCCCTTTGCTTCGCATGAGCGGCATCGCCATCGGCCTGCTGGTGGGCTATGCGGTGGCCCTGATGCTCGGCATGGTGGACTTCTCCGCCCTTGAGAACCTGCCACTCATCACTGTGCCCATCCCGTTCAAGTACGGTTTTTCTTTCGATCTGCACGCCTTCGTGCTGGCCGGCACCATCTATCTGTTGAGCGTGCTGGAGGCGGTGGGGGACATCACCGCCACCGCCATGGTCTCCCACCGGCAGATCCAGGGCCCCGAGTTTCAAAAACGGCTCTCCGGCGGCGTGCTGGCGGACGGCCTGGTGTCGGTGATCGCCTCGGCGCTCGGCTCCCTGCCGCTCACCACCTTTGCCCAGAACAACGGCGTCATCCAGATGACCGGGGTGGCCTCGCGCCACGTGGGCAAGTTCATCGCCGTCATCCTGGTGCTGCTCGGCCTCTTCCCGGTGGTGGGGCGCTTCTTCACCACCATACCGTCGCCGGTAATGGGGGGCGCCATGGTCATCATGTTCTCCATGATCGCCATCGCCGGCGGGCGCATCATCATCAGTCACGGCTTCGATCGGCGCGAAACCCTGATCGTCGCCACCTCGCTCGGGCTGGGGCTTGGGGTCTCCTACGACCCGAACGTGTTCAAGGTGCTGCCGGCGGGGATCTACATGCTGGTTGAGAACCCCATCTGCGCTGGCGGCATCACCGCCATCATCATGAATCTGGTGTTGCCGCAAAGCCGCAAGCGCAAGGCGGCCGCCAATGCCGCCGAGGCGGTGGAGCTGATCCAGCTGAGCGACAAGCCCGACACCCGTTTTGCCACCCGGCCCGCTCCGTCGGCCACCGCCCGCCAACAGGGGCTGGCAACGGACGAGGCCCAGGTACGCGCCCCGCAAGTGGATCGCGGCTAACGAACAACAAGAGGGAATTGAGAGATGAAAAACGACAACTCCGTCAAGGCGGTGCGCGGCAGCTTCTTTGACATCACCCGGGTGGTGAGCCAGCCCGAGGAGATAGAGCCCAATGCCCGCCTCATCGAAGACGGCCTGCTGATCATCCGCAACGGCTGCATCGACTGGTTCGGCCAGTGGGAGGAGGGCCGTGATCGCATTCCAGCCCAGGTGCGGGTGCGCGACTATCGCGGCAAGATGATAGTGCCCGGCTTCGTCGACACCCACATCCACTACCCGCAAAGCGAGATGGTGGGGGCCTATGGCGAGCAGCTGCTGGAGTGGCTCAACCGCCATACCTTCCCGGCCGAGCGGCGCTACAACGATCTCGAGTATGCCCGCGAGATGTCCACCTTCTTCATCAAGCAGTTGCTGCGAAACGGCACCACCACGGCGCTGGTGTTTGGCACCGTCCACCCCGAATCGGTGGATGCTCTGTTCGAGGCGGCCAGCCGCATCAACATGCGGATGATCGCCGGCAAGGTGATGATGGATCGCAACGCGCCCGATTATCTGCTCGATACTGCCGAGAGCAGTTATGAACAGAGCAAGGCGCTCATCGAGCGCTGGCACGGCAATGGCCGCTTGCTCTACGCCATCACGCCGCGCTTTGCCCCCACCTCGACCCCGGCGCAGCTGGCGATGGCGAGGCGACTGCGCGAAGAGTACCCGACCACCTATCTGCACACCCACCTGTGTGAGAACAAGGACGAGATAGCCTGGGTCAAATCCCTCTTCCCAGAGCATCAGGGCTATCTCGACGTCTATCACCAGCACGGGCTCACCGGCCACAACTGCGTGTTTGCCCACTGCGTTCATCTGGAGGAGCAGGAGTGGGATTGCCTGAAGGAGACCGGCTCCACCATCGCCTTCTGCCCCACCTCCAACCTCTATCTGGGCAGTGGCCTCTTCAAGCTGCACAAGGCGTGGCACAAGCAGGTGAAGGTGGGGATGGGCACCGACATCGGCGCCGGCACCACCTTCAACATGCTGCAGACCCTCAACGAGGCCTACAAGGTGATGCAGTTGCAGGGCGAGCGGCTCTCGGCCTATCAGGCCTTCTACCTGGCCACCCTGGGCGGCGCCCATGCGCTGGGGCTGGACGAGCAGATCGGCAGCTTCGCGGTGGGCAAGGAGGCGGACTTCGTGGTGCTCGACCCGGTCGCCACCCCGTTGCAGCAGCTGCGCTACGACAACTCCACCACCTTGCGCGACAAGCTGTTCGTGCTGCTGACCCTGGGGGATGACAGATCCATCTATCGCACCTACGTGGATGGTCAGCTGGTGCACGAGCGGGGCTGATCCGGTTTTCAAAGCAGAGGGGCGGGCATGCTCGCCCCGGGAACACGGCAGCAGGGACCAGCGTGGTGCCTGCGCCGCACGACAGGCGAGGCGCTTGCCCCGCCACAGCAGGTGAAATGGCCCGGTTTTTTTAGACGGCAAGTCAAACGTTTGCCTTGCCTGCCAACCCCATGATGCCGGCGACCGTGGCAGCAGAGATCCACGGCACCGACCGCCATTTCGTCACGACACATTCAGGGATGCAGGAAGGAGTCGGCCATGAGCCAGACAAGCAGGATAAACGAGATGGACGGGGCAGTTGCGGACAAGGGGGCGGCGGCGGGACGACAGCCCGCCGGCGGCGCGCTTGATCGCTACTTCATGATCAGCGAGCGGGGCAGCAATGTGCGCCAGGAGGTGCTGGCGGGGCTCACCACCTTCCTCGCCATGGTCTATTCGGTGATCGTGGTGCCCAGCATGCTCGGCAAGGCGGGCTTTCCCCCCGGCGCCGTGTTCGTGGCCACCTGTCTGGTGGCGGGCTTTGGTTCGCTGCTGATGGGGCTCTGGGCCAAGCTGCCGATGGCCATCGGCTGCGCCATCTCGCTCACCGCCTTTACCGCTTTCAGCCTGGTGCTGGGGCAGCAGATCTCCATCCCGGTGGCGCTCGGCGCCGTCTTTCTGATGGGGGTGCTGTTTACCGCCATCTCGGTGACCGGGGTGCGCAGCTGGATCCTCGACAACCTGCCGATGGGGATCGCCCACGGCACCGGCATCGGCATCGGGCTCTTCCTGCTGCTGATCGCCGCCAACGGGGTGGGGCTGGTGATCAAGAACCCGCTGGAGGGGCTGCCGGTGGCGCTGGGGGCTTTTACCTCCATGCCGGTCATCATGTCCCTCATCGGGCTGGCGGTCATCGTCGGGCTGGAGAAGCTCAAGGTGCCGGGCGGGATCCTGCTGGTGATCATCGCCATCTCCATTTTCGGCCTCATCTTCGATCCGGCGGTCAAGTACCAGGGACTGTTCGCCATGCCGAGCCTCGCCGACGAGCAGGGCAAGTCCCTCATCTTCAGCCTGGATATCATGGGGGCGCTCTCGCCGCTGGTGCTGCCAAGCGTGCTGGCGCTGGTGATGACGGCGGTGTTTGATGCCACCGGCACCATTCGCGCGGTAGCGGGGCAGGCCAACCTGCTGGACAAGGATGGCCACATCATCAACAGCGGCAAGGCGCTAAGCGCCGACTCCATCAGCAGCATCTTCTCCGGTCTGGTGGGGGCCGCGCCGGCCGCCGTCTACATCGAATCGGCGGCGGGCACGGCGGCAGGCGGCAAGACCGGCCTTACCGCCACCGTGGTGGGGGTCTTGTTCCTGCTGATGTTGTTCCTCTCGCCGCTCTCCTACCTGGTGCCGGCCTATGCCACGGCGCCGGCCCTGATGTACGTGGGACTCTTGATGCTGAGCAACGTCGCCCGGCTTGACTTCGATGACTTCGTCGGGGCCATGTCCGGCCTGCTGTGCGCCGTCTTCATCGTGCTCACCTGCAACATCGTCACCGGCATCATGCTGGGCTTCAGTGCCCTGGTGATCGGCCGCATCTGCTCGAAGGAGTGGCGCAAGCTCAACGTCGGCACCGTCATCATCGCCCTGGCGCTGGTGCTCTTCTACGCCGGCGGCTGGGCCATCTAGTCCGCATCGCGTCCTTCTCTATCGCGGGGCCAGCCTCTCTTGGCCGGCCCCACCCTTCAAACCGAACTCATACCATTTTGATAACGGGGCTTACCAGATTGATAACGCCGCTCGGCACTGGCGCCGCCGAGTCCTCCATGGGCTGCTGCTCCGGAACCGGTCACGGCCATGACGGAGCGCCTGATGGGCGCCGGATGGGATCTTCTTCACACTTCTTCCCTTTGCTCGCCGCCTTTGCCCCCCGGTTGGCCCGACGTGCCGGAAACGGGCGCATATCTTGCTGTTTTTTATACCGGTTCTGATTTTTTCTGCCTGACAAAGGACTTGCATATGTCCATAGGATTACCGCTCAAGCGGGTGGATGCCGAGGCCAAGGTGACCGGCAGCGCCCGCTACACCGACGACAACATCATGCTCGGCATGCGCCACGCCAAGTACGTGCGAAGCTCCATCGCCCACGGCAAGGTGCTCACCATCGATGCCAGCGAGGCGCTGGCCCTGCACGGGGTCGAAGCCGTGTTCACCCACGAGGATGTGCCCACCACCTGCTTTCGCACCGCCGGTCACGCCTGGTCCCTCGATGAGACCAAGCGTGACGTGAAAGACCGGCGCCTGCTCACCGACCATGTGCGCCACTTCGGCGATGGCGTCGCCATCGTGGTGGCCCGTGATCCCCTGGTCGCCGAGAAGGCCGCCGCCCTGGTCAAGGTGACCTACGAGCCGCTGCCGGTGATGACGGATGCGGCCAGCGCCCTGGCCGAGGGGGCCTGTCCCATCCACCCGACCGGCAACCTGCTGCGCCAGAGCCAGATCCGGGCGGGAGAGCCGGAGCAGGCCATCGCCGCGGCCGACTTGCAGTTCAAGGGGCACTACCAGACGCCGGTGGTGCAGCACTGCCACCTGGAGACGGTGACCTGCTACGCCTACATGGATCAGCCGGACCACATCATCGTCGTCACCAGCACCCAGATCCCCCAGATTGTGCGCAGCCGGGTGGCCAAATCCCTCGGCCTGCCCTGGTCCAGCGTGCGGGTGATCAAGCCCTACATGGGCGGCGGTTTTGGCAACAAGCAGGATGTGCTGGAAGAGCCGATGGCTGCGTTTCTGAGCTACCAGCTCGGCGGCGTGCCGGTCAAGGTGACCCTGAGCCGGGAGGAGTGCTTCTTTGCATCCCGCACCCGCCACGGCTTTGCCATCGACGGCACCCTCGGCATCAACCGGGATGGCACCCTCAAGGGGTATCAGCTGGACGTGCTCTCCAACACCGGCGGCTATGCCTCCCACGGCCACTCCATCGCCAGCGCCGGCGCCAACAAGATAAGCTACCTCTATCCGCGCAGTGCCTTTGGCTATGACGCCAAAACCTTCTACAGCAACCTGCCCACCGCCGGTGCCATGCGCGGTTACGGCGCGCCCCAGGTGGTGTTTGCCCTCGAGTGCATGCTGGACGATGCCTGCGCCGAGCTGGGTCTGGATCCGCTTGCGGTGCGCATCGCCAACGTGGCCCGCGAGGGGGATGTCAATCAGGTCAACCAGAAGACCATCTACAGCGCCGGCTTGCCCGAGTGTCTGCGCCGGGGCGGCGAGCAGTTCCAGTGGGAGCGGCTCAAGGCCGAATGTCTGGCGCAGGATCCGGCGAGCCGGGTGCGGCGCGGCATCGGGGTGGCCTGTTTCAGTTACGGCTCCAACACCTATCCGGTGGGGGTCGAAATTGCCGGCGCCCGCATGCTGCTCAACCAGGATGGCACCGTCAATCTGCAGATCGGCGCCACCGAGATAGGGCAGGGGTCGGACACCGTCTTTGCCCAGATGGCGGCCCAGACCTTGGGCATTCCGTTTGAGCAGATCCGGGTCATCTCGACCCAGGATACCGACATCACCGCCTACGATCCGGGTTCGTTCGCCTCGCGCCAGAGCTATGTGGCGGCCCCCGCCATCCATCAGGCGGCGCTGCAGTTGCGGGCGCGCATTTTGTCGCTGGCGGCCCAGCTCTGTCATCAGGATGTGGGGTCGCTGACCCTGATCGACGGCTACGTGGTGCTGGCTGGCGCACCGGACAAGGTGCTCATCAGCGTCGCCGAGGTGTCGGTCAACGCCTATTACCACCTCACCATCGGCGGCCAGATCACCTCGGAGGTCTCCCACAAGACCACCACCAACCCGCCCAGTTTTGGCTGCACCTTCGTCGATCTCAGCGTCGATATCGATCTCTGCAAGGTGACCATCAACCGCATCCTCAACCTGCACGATGCCGGCAAGATCCTCAACCCGCAGCTGGCGGAGGGGCAGGTGCACGGCGGCATGGGGATGGGGATCGGCTGGTCTCTGTTCGAGGAGATGATCATCGACGCCAAGACCGGCGTGGTGCGCAACCCCAACCTGCTCGACTACAAGTTTCCCACCATGCTGGATTTGCCAGAGCTTGAATGCGACTTCGTGCAGACCTACGAGCCCCAGTCGGTCTATGGCCACAAATCCCTGGGGGAACCGCCCATCATCTCGCCGGGCCCCGCCATCCGTAACGCCATTCGCATGGCGACCGGGGTGGCCATCAACGAGCTGCCCATCACCCCCAAGACCCTGTTCCGGGAGTTTGTCGCGGCGGGTCTGATTGGTGAGGGAGCAGGGGAGGAGCAACACCATGTTTGATATTGCCCGTTACTACAAGGCCCACAGCGTGGCCGAGGCGGTTGCCCTGCGCCAGGCCGACCCCGAGGCGCGCCTCTTGGCCGGTGGCACCGATGTGATGATCCAGCTGCATCACCTCAACGCCGCCTATCGCCATATCGTCGATATTCACGACTTGCCCGAACTCAAGGGGGTAAGCGAGCTGGCTGACGGCGTTATTCGCATCGGCTCTGGCACCACCTTTACCGAGCTCATCGAAAACGAGCTGGTGCAGCGCCGCCTGCCGATGCTGGCCGAAGCCGCCGCTACCATCGCCGGCCCGCAGATCCGCAACGTCGCCACCTATGGCGGCAACATCTGCAACGGCGCCACCAGTGCCGACTCGGCGGCGCCGACTGTCGCGCTGGAAGCCGAGCTGGAAATTGCCGGCCCTGATGGCACGCGCCGCATCCCCATCGCCGGCTTTCACACCGGCCCTGGCAAGGTGGCACTGCAACCGGCGGAAATCCTGGTGGCGTTTCACTTTGCCCCGGACGCGCACCCGCATGCGGGCTCCCACTACTTCAAGTATGCCATGCGGGGTGCCATGGATATCGCCACCATCGGCTGCGCCGCCTACTGCCAGATTGAGGATGGCCACTTCAAGCGCCTGCGGCTGGCCTACGGGGTGGCGGCCCCAACGCCGGTGCGCACCCCGCACGCGGAAGCGGCGGCCGAGGGGCAACCCCTGACTCGTGCCACACTGGCAGCCATTGTCGAGGCTGTAGTGGCCGATGTGGCGCCGCGATCCTCCTGGCGGGCAGACAAAGAGTTTCGCCTGCACCTGATCAAAACCCTGGCGCAGCGGGTGATCACCTGCGCCGTCGAACGTGCCGGAGGCAAGATCCTATGATGCAACCGCAAAGCTGCCCCACTGTTGCGATCCAGTGCGAGATCAACGGCAAACCCTACTCCTATGCTGTGTCGCCCACCATGTCGCTGCTTCACTTCCTGCGTGGGCAGGGGCTGATCAGCGTAAAAGAGGGATGCAGTGTCGGTGAGTGCGGCGCCTGCACCGTGCGGGTGGATGGCACGGCGATCGACAGCTGCCTCTATCTGGCGGTGTGGGCCGATGGCAAATCCATTCGCACCGTGGAGGGGGAGCGGCAGGGCAATGAGCTCTCCGACGTGCAGCAGGCCTTTATCGACGAGGGGGCGGTGCAGTGCGGTTTTTGCACGCCGGGCCTCGTGATGGCGAGCGCCGCCCTGCTCGACAAGACCGAGCGCCGTCCGCTGACCGACGCGGAGATCCGCCGCGGGCTGTCGGGGAATCTGTGCCGCTGCACCGGTTATCAGAACGTGGTGCGGGCAGTGAAGAAGTGCTGCAAGGGGTGACGGGGTCGCCCATCGATTAGCCTCGCAAACCGTGTTCGGCAGCGAGGTGATTGCGCATGAAATAGGCCGAGAGGTTATTTTCATTCGGCCGCTCAAGCGCGCATCCCGTTATTTCGGGCGGGCAGTGGGGGGCACCTATCCCGTGTCGTCCACCTGCTCGCCTCAATAATAAACAGGCGGCAGCCGCTGGGTGGCAAGCGACTGTTTTTACGCGATATGTCAGCTTGTGTCGCCATCTTGTGCGCCGCCTTTGCCTATTGGCGGCAGCAAATACCGGTGGGCGGGAAATAACGGAAAATAGTGGCAAGGGGTCTGAAAAAAGCTCCCTTTTTTGTCACGTGGTCGCAACATTTTTCTGTAATTGTTAGCCAGCTCGCGGCGACCCTTCGCGCAAACGGGCAGAGTAGGCGCCATGGTCGGCGAAGGCCGCCATGATGCGCAATCAGGGTTGTAATCAGGTGCTGCGGCCCGTCTGGCGGGGCGCAAAACATAACATCAAAAAGAAAAAGGAAACTGGCATGTCAGGAAGACACTCTCTGGTAGCGCTGGCCGTCGGGCTGGCGCTGGCGGGACCGGCACAGGCACAGCTGCTCATCAGCGAATACCTGGAAGGCTCGGGCAACAACAAGGCGGTGGAGCTGAGCAACCTCGGCAGCGACCTCGTCGACCTCTCCCAATATCGGTTGGCGCTCTACGCCAACGGCAAACCCATCAGCGAATCACCCACCAACAGCCTGACGCTGCAAGGTACGCTGGCCCCGGGCGCCACCCTGGTGCTGGCCAACCCCTCCGCCAGCAGCGAGATCCTGGCCAAGGCCAACCGCACCAGCGGCAACCTGGTGTTCAACGGTGACGACGCCCTGGTGCTCTATCGCGGCAGCGAGATAGTGGACAGCTTCGGCCAGGTGGGGGTGGATCCGGGCACGGCCTGGGTGTCGGGCGGCGTCTCGACCCTGGACATGACCCTGCGCCGCAAGGCCACCGTCACCACGGGCCGGGCTGATGCAACCGCCCCCTTCGATCCGGCGCTGGAATACGTGGCGGCCCCGAAAGATGACGCCAGCGGTCTGGGCTGCAGTGGCGATGGTCCCTGCGATGGCACCCAGCCGCCTGCCTTCGTCTGCCCGGTGGACAGCCTGGTGCCGGTGCCCGCCATTCAGGGCCCGGGCACCAGCAGCCCGCTGGTGCCGGCCGGCAAGTTCGAATCGGAACAGGCCTACGCCACCCGCGGCGTGGTGACCCAGGTAGTGAGCGGCCTCTACAAGGGCTTCTTTATTCAAGATGAGCAGGGGGATGGCGATCCGGCCACCTCCGACGGCCTCTTCGTCTACAGCACCAAGGCCAACGCCGCCATCGTGCCGGGGGCCGAAGTGTGCGTCTCTGGCAAGGTGAAGGAGTATTTCAACCAGACCCAGCTCAATGCCGACGAGCTGGTGGTGACCCGGCCGCTGGGGGCCATCCCGGCCGCAGTGGATCTGCTGCCGGTGGCGGGCGAGAGCCTGAGCCAGCTGCTGGAGCGTCACGAGGGGATGCAGGTACGGTTGGTGCCGGGCTCCAGCCTGGTGGTGACCCGCAACTTCAGCTTCGATTACGACGGCAAGCGCAACAACCTGGTGCTGGCCTATGGCGCACCGCTCATCAAGTCGACCCAAAAATTTGCCGCCATGAGCCAGGAGGCGAGCAACTGGGCCCTGCGCAACCAGCAGAACCAGCTGGTGGTGGAGACCGACGCCAAGGCGCCGGACGGCGTGCTGCCCTGGTTCCCCGGCTTCAACGCCGAGGATGGTTACCTGCGCATCGGCGACAAGCTCAACGGGCTGGAGGGGGCGCTTGGCTACTCCTACAACCTGTTCCGACTGGTGGCCAGCAACCGCATTGACGCGAGCCAGATAGATCACAGCGGCTGGGATCGGGTGGAAACCCCCGAGCTCGCCGAGGCGGGGGATCTGCGGGTCGCCAGCTTCAACGTGCTCAACTTCTTCACCACTGTGGTGGGGGGCGATGCCAACCCCACCGGCAGCAACCGGGGCGCCCTGACGGTGGCGGAGTTCGAGCTGCAGCGCACCAAGATCGTCAGCGCCATCACCCGCCTCAATGCCGACGTGGTGGGGCTGATGGAGATCGAGAACAACGGCTACGGCGACAACTCCGCCATCGCCAACCTGGTGGCGGCCTTGAACGTCGCCCAGCCGGATGAGGCGGATCACTACCGCTGGATTGCCTCGCCGGATGGCAAGCCGATTGGCACCGACGCCATCACGGTGGGGCTCATCTACCGACCCGCCAAGGTGACCCCGGAGGGGGCTGCCAGCCTCATCGCGCTGCCGGTGCAGCAGGCTGAGGCGGTGGATGCCAGCGGCAAGCCGGTGACCATCAATCAGGGGATGCGCGAGTCACTGGTGCAGCGCTTCAGCTCGCCCAAGGGGGATGCGCCGCTGACTCTGGTGGTCAACCATCTCAAGTCCAAGGGTTCCGCCTGCTTCGAGGATTACCCCGACTACGCTACTGCCGATCCGCTGGATGGCCAGGGCCACTGCAATGCGCTGCGGGTTTCCGCCGCCAAGGTGCTGGGGGAACATCTCAAGGATTTGGCCGGGGATCTGCTGCTCATCGGCGACATGAACGCCTACGGCATGGAGGATCCCATCCGGGTGCTGACCGACTATGATCCGGCCGCTCAGGCGCGCCAGATCATGAGCGCCTCCTTCACCACTCTGGCGGGTCAGCCCTTCGAGGAGAGCGGTAGTGCCCTGGGCAAGGGGTATGGCCTTACCAACCTCAACACCCGCTTCCACGGCACCGACACCTACTCCTACAGCTACGAAGGGGAGCTCGGCAATCTGGATCACGCCCTGGCAAACCCGAGCCTCGCGGCCAAGGTGATCGGCATCGAGGATTGGCACATCAACTCCGCCGAGAGCAACTTCTTCGAGTACGGCAGCAAGTACAGCGGCCAGCTGGCGAAATCCGAAGGGCCCTTCAGCGCCTCGGATCACGATCCGGTGCTGGTGGCCATCCAGTATCCGCTGCCGCCCGCCGGGGTATTGAGCCTCGATAGCGCCGCTGCCAACGTGGAGGAGGGCAACACCCTGTCCCTGAGCGTGGCGCGCCGCGACGGCAGCTATGGGGAGGCCAGCGTGAGTTATCGCATTGCCTACGGCAGCGCCGATGCCAACGACGTGGCGCCGCTCACCGGCACCTTGCACTGGGCCGCCGGACAGAGCGACAGCCAGACCATCAGCATCCCGGTGAAGAGCGACACCCTGCGCGAAGGGGACGAGACCTTTACCCTGGAGCTGTTTGACCCGAGTGGCGCGACCCTGGGCGAGCAGCACCAGACCCTGGTGACCATCAAGGACAAGCTGGCGCCGTCCACCATCTCGCTGGCGCGCGCCAGCATGACGGTGAACGAGGGGCAGTGGTTTGCCGAGATCCCGCTGGTGCGCAGCGGCGATCTGAGCAAGCCGGCCCAGGCCCGGGTGGCCCTTGACGGGGTCACGGCGCGCTGGGGACTGGATTTCCTGCCCTGGTTCGGTCAATCGGTGAGCTGGGCCGCGGGCGAGGGGGGCAGCAAGTCGGTCAAGGTGCTGATCATCGATGACTGGTTTGTCGAGCCGACCGAGCAGTTCAAGGTGAGCCTGGCGGCGCTGCAGGGTGCTCAACCGGGCAACCTGCAGGAGACCCGGGTCGACATTCTGGACAACGACAAGTCCTGGTGGCCCTTCGGTCGCCACTGAGGATGACTTCTCAATATGAAAAGGGGCCTGCGGGCCCCTTTCTGTTGTTTCTGTTGTCGGCCAAGAGCGCTAAAAACAGCGAGGCCCATCACCAGGATGGGCCTCTGAGCTGGACAAGCCGACGGGATCAGGTGCCGCTCTGGGGGCCGTCGATCACCAGCTTGCCATCCTTGACCGGGATGGTGGCGCCGGGGGCCTTGTTCATGCGGATCACCCCTTCCTGACCGGCGAGGCGATAGGTGACGTCATAGCCCAGGGTACGGGTGCTGCTCTCCTGCACCGTCTTGCAACGCTGCTCGGTGGTGGTGTAGGTATCACCGGCCTGCATGTTGCCCTGTACCTGATTGCCGGCATAGCCACCCGCCACGGCGCCTGCGGCGGTCGCCACCTTCTTGCCGTTGCCGCCGCCGAACTGGTTGCCGAGCACGCCGCCCAGTGCCGCGCCGACCACGGTACCCAGGATCTTGTGCTCGTCCTGCACCGGTTTGCGGTGGGTCACGCTGACGTTGCGACACTCCTGACGGGGGGTCTTGATGGTCTCGGTCACCGCTTTGCTGGCCAGCACTTCGGCGAACTGAGGCTGTGATGAAAACAGGGATCCGCTGGCGGCGGCTGACAAGGCCAGCGCAGAGGCCACACCGATCCCGACTCCTGCCAACATGGATTTGTTCATTTTCTCTTCTCCTCAAATGCATCACGGGATGCGTCTCTTGCTTGCGGTCATCTTGGCACAAGGGCAAGGAGGCACAAGGCAACGCCGGTGCGGGCACGACAGCCCCTGACTGCACCGAAAAGAGCCTCGTCAAAAAGGTGTCGGGCTTTGGCGACAAGGGGCGGGGGGGAAGGCAGCAAACGCGATCTGCGAGTGGCATTTTGCGATTCAGCTGGGCCTATTTTCCCATTTTGCGCCAATCTGCTGCCACCACCGGCTGGCGCAGTGGCAAACAAGGGGGGCCTAGTCGTCAACAAGGGCCAGTCAGGGCGCGCCAACCGCTTGATTAATCATTGTTGCCAGGATGGCTGGCGGCCGATAACAGATCACGGCAAGCATTATGCTTGCTCTGTTGGCAGAGAGGATCAATCGCGCGTCTCTTGCGGCTCGCACCCATGTGAGCCGGCAGACGCCACCCGCAGTCAGGCCAGATTCGGCTGCGGTCATCCGGTCAGCAAGGGGGTTCATATGTCGATGCTGCCAAGATGGATACAACCGGCCGTGCAGGCCGGCATCATCACCCGGGAACAAGCCCAGCGGCTGCTGGACTCCCTCTATCAACCTCTCTGTGAGACGGCGCAGGAGCTGCCCGCCGACCTTGCCGACATCAGCCTCAAGCTCTTCTGTTTTCGCCAGCAGCACAGGGTGCGCCACTAGTCCCCCCAGATCTGCGCCCTGGGTAAGGCATGACCCCCGCCGGGGCGGGGGCCATGTGCCCTAGATCAGCATCACTTGCGCCACCAGCATCAGGGCGCCGAAACCCAGCACGAAGCCCACCATGGGCAGCACGAACCTGACCCACTGGTTGAACTGGATGCCGAGCATCTGCAGGGTGACCAGCACCAGTCCGGTGGGGGCCAAGAACAGCATGGCGTACTGCCCCCAGTTGTAGGCCGACACCACTATGTAGCGCGGGATCATCACGGTATCCGCCAGCGGTGCCATGATGGGCATGGAGAGCACCGCCAGCCCCGAGGAGGAGGGCACCACCAGCCCCAGCAGGGTGAACACCAGCATCTGGGCCACCGCAAACACGGCGCCGTGCATGCCGGCCACCAGACTGGAGGCATAGGCCAGGATGGTGTCCGAGATCATCCCCTGATCCAGCACCAGATTTACCCCCCGCGCCAGCCCGATGATGAGCGACACCGCCACCAGTTCCGATGCCCCCTGGGTGAAGGCCTCGACCGCCTCTTTCTCCCTGAGGCCGGAGATAAAGATGATGACGATGGCGACGGCCAGGAAGGAGGCCGCCATCTGCGGGAACCACCAGCCAGCCATGGAGACGCCCCACACCATCAGGGGGAAGGCGAGGATGAACAGGGTCAGGATGATCTTGCGGCGCAGGGTGAAGGGGACCCCTTCATCGAGGGCACCCTCTTTCAGGAAGCGGGCCCGGAAGCTCTCTCTGTCCTCATAGGTGTAGGAGAAGGCCGGGTTGGCCTTGATCTTCTTGCAGTACCAGTAGAGATAACCGATCACCACCAGGGTGCCCACCAGACAGCCGACGGCGCGAACGCTCAGCCCCTCGGTAAAGGGGATGCCGGCGGCGTTGGAGGCGATCACCACCGAGAAGGGGTTGATGGTGGAGAAGGTGGTGCCCATGGAGGCGGCAAGGAAGATGGCCCCCACGCAGACGATGGCGTCATAGCCGAGTGCCAGAAAGATGGGCACCAGGATGGGATAGAAGGCGACCGCCTCCTCCTCCAGCCCGCAGGTGGTGCCCCCCAGCGCCATTACCAAGCAGACCAGCGCCACAAACAGGAACTCGTTGCCGCGGGTCTTGTGCGACAGCGCCACCAGCCCGGCGTTGAAGGCCCCCGTCTTGTTGATGACGCCGATCAGCCCCCCCAGCACCAGGATGAAGACGATGATGTCGGCCCCCTCTATGGTGCCCTTGACCATGCTCACCGCCACGTCGGAGAGTCCCTTCGGTGCCTGGGCCAGCCGCTCATAGGTACCGGGGATGGCAATGGGCTTGCGGATGGTGCCGTTGACGAACTGCTCCACCCCGATATTGATGTCGAGCCTGGTCAGCTCATCCTGAGTGGCGGGCACGCGCCGGGTTTCCCCTTGCGGCGTATTGATGGTCAGCATATGGCTGGCGGCATTATAAGAGAGCTTGGCATAGGCGCCCGCCGGAATTATCCAGGTGAGGGCGATGGCCAACAACATGATCAAAAACAAAATGGTAAACGCGGTGGGAAATTGTCTGCGGGTTTTGGTATTCGGCTCGGCACACATAAAATGCTCCTCAATAAAGCAGGTTCGGGCTCGGCGGAATATCGGGTCGATAGGGTTCCTTCGTCATGCAGCGGGCGTGCGCAAACTCACTGGTTGTGGCGCATCGTATGGCGAGAAATCTGGCCTGATATTGAAAATCCGGTAGATTGTTTCATCAAGAAACCATAACCCGCCGAGGGGACGCATGAACAGCACTGCGGGCCTGCTTTATGGAAGCCGTCACAAAATATATTTCATGAGAAATTTGTCATTAATTTCTTGGCAATAAAAGGATGCGCTTTCTTATGCCATAAATATCCAGCTGGCGGTTTTTATAAATATATCGATATCGACAAGCCTGCAACCAGCTATGGCCAGCTTGCATGCAAGCATCAGCATATTCATTATTTGCCGGGTTTTATGCCGAGGATATTGGCCGTCGACATTTGTCGCTGAAAAAACAGGCATCAGCATGCAGCTTGGTCAGACTAGCGGCGCCAGCACGGCGCCTCTAAGACGTTTTGCTAATACCTGCGACCATCACCTCGCGCTAGGCTGTGATCCCCGATACGAGCACCCTCTGGCAGGACGCCAGAGGGTGGTTGCCGGCGCTCCCGGGAGCGCACCGCTTTTGCTACCTGCGAGGAAGGAACCCGATGACAGAGCAGAACATCTATCAGCGCGATCTGGAAAAAAATCCCGCCAATTACCAGGCGCTGACCCCCATCAGCTTTCTGGGGCGGGCCGCCCGGGTCTACCCCGACTATCCGGCGCTGATCCACGGCCCCCTGCGCCAGAGCTGGGCCCAGACCGAGCAGCGCTGTCGCCAGCTGGCCTCGGCCCTTCGCCGCCGCGGCATCGGCGAGGGGGATACCGTCTCCATCGTCGCCCCCAATACCCCGGCCATGTTCGAGGCCCACTTCGGGGTGCCCATGAGCGGCGCCGTGCTCAACACCATCAACACCCGGCTCGATGCCGAGTCGATGGCCTTTATCTTCCAGCATGCCCAGAGCAAGGTGGTGCTGGTAGACAGGGAATTCGGCGCCGTGGTGCGCAAGGCGCTGACATTGATTGAACTCGCGCCGCTGCTCATCGCCATCGACGATCCCCTCTACCGAGAGGGGGAGCTGGTCGGTGACCTCGACTATGAGGCGTTTCTTGCAGAGGGCAATGGGGATGAGCCCGGCTGGCTGCCGCAAGATGAGTGGCAGGCGATTTCCCTGAACTACACCTCCGGCACCACCGGCAACCCCAAGGGGGTGGTCTATCACCATCGTGGCGCCCACCTCAATGCAGTAAACAACGTGCTCTCCTGGGAGCTGCCCAAGCACAGCGTCTATCTCTGGACCCTGCCGATGTTTCACTGCAACGGCTGGTGCTTCCCCTGGACCCTGGCAGCTACCGCAGGGGTGAGTGTCTGCCTGCGCCATGTGCAGGCGGCAGCCATCTATGAGGCGCTGCACGAGCACAAGGTGACCCATTTTTGCGCCGCGCCCATCGTACTCAACATGCTCAACAACGCCGATCCGGCCCTCAAACGCGGGCTCGATCACCCCATCAAGGCGATGACGGCAGGGGCGGCGCCCCCCGCCACCGTGATCGCCGGCATGGAGGCGATGGGGATCGCCGTGACCCACGTCTACGGCCTCACCGAAACCTATGGCCCCTGCGTGTTGTGCGAACCGCAAAGAAGCTGGCAGGGGCAAGATGCCACCACGCTGTCGCGTCTGAAAGCACGTCAGGGGGTAGCCTCACCCCTGCAGGGAGAGATGCGGGTCATCAATCCGGTCAGCGGCGAGCCGGTCCCCCGGGATGGCAAGACCATGGGCGAAATCGTGCTGCGCGGCAATGTGGTGATGAAGGGCTATCTCAAGAATCCTTCTGCCAGCGCCGAGGCGATGGCGGAGGGGTGGTTTCGCAGTGGCGATCTGGCGGTCTGGCACCCGGACGGTTACGTGGAGATCAAGGACAGATCCAAGGACATCATCATCTCCGGCGGGGAGAACATCTCCAGTCTGGAGGTGGAGGACGTGCTCTATCGCCATCCCGATGTGGACGAGGTGGCGGTGATCGCCATGCCGGACGAGAAGTGGGGGGAGGTGCCCTGCGCCTTCGTCAAGCTCAAGGAGGGGCGCGAACTCAGCCAGGCCGAGCTGATTGCGTTTTGCCGTGAGCAGATGGCCCATTTCAAGGCCCCCAAACGCATCATCTTCACCCCGCTGCCGAAAACCTCCACTGGCAAGGTGCAGAAATTTATGCTGCGCCAGCAGCTGGGCAGTTGAAGTTGCGACAGCCGTAAAACAAAACGGGCCTGTATGGCCCGTTTTGTCGATATGAGTTCAACAATTATTTGTTGTGGCGCTCATAAAGTCGCTGTACCACATCCTTCAACGCCAGCCCCTCGTTTTGCAGCAGTACGGTGAGGTGATAGAGCAGGTCGGCGGATTCGTTGATGAGCTCCTCCCGATCCTTGGCCATGGCGGCCAGCGCCACTTCGACACCCTCTTCACCCACCTTCTGGGCGATGCGCTTGGTGCCTTTGGCATAGAGGCTGGCGGTGTAGCTGGTGGCCGGATCCGCGCCTTTGCGGGCTGCCAGGATCTGCTCGAGCTCGGCCAGGAAGCCGAGCGGCGGCACGGGGTGACCGTCGAAGCAGGAGGGGTTGCCCAGATGGCAGGTGGGACCGACGGGGTTGGCGGCGATCAGCAGGGAGTCCTGATCGCAGTCGGTGGTGATGGCGACCAGCTGGAGCACATGGCCCGAGCTCTCCCCCTTGGTCCAGAGGCGTTGCTTGCTGCGGCTGAAGAAGGTGACCTGACCGGTCGCCAGGGTTTTATCCAAAGCTTCCAGGGTCATGAACCCCTGCATCAGCACTTCGCCGCTGGCGGCATGCTGGACGATGGCGGGGATCATGCCGTCACATTTGGCCCAGTCCAGACGTTCGGCGAGCGGCTGCTCGTTGTTTACTGCTTGATTATTCACGGATGGCGACTCCTTCATTTTTCAGCAAGCGTTTCAATTCGGGAATGGGGATAAGGCCCTTGTGGAACACGGAGGCGGCCAGCGCCCCGTCCACGTCGGCGAGGGTGAAGGCATCGCGAAAGTGCTCCATGGCACCGGCGCCGCCGGAGGCGATGAGCGGCACCTTGCAGACGGCCCGCACCAGCTTGAGCTGCTCGAGATCATAGCCCTGGCGCATGCCATCCTGATTCATCACGTTCAGCACGATTTCACCGGCGCCACGCTTTTGCGCCTCCTGCACCCAATCCAGGGTATGCCAGGCGGTGGTACGGGTGCGGCTCTCGTCGCCGGTAAACTGTTTGACCTGATAGTGACCGCTCTGCGCATCAAAATAGGAGTCGATGCCCACCACCACGCACTGCACGCCGAAGCGTTCGGCCAGTCGGGTGATAAGGGTTGGATCGGCCAGCGCCGGCGAGTTGATGGAGACCTTGTCGGCCCCGAACTCCAGGATCTGGCGGGCATCCTCCACGCTCTTGATGCCGCCGGCAACGCAGAAGGGGATGTCGATGACCTCGGCCACCCGGCTCACCCAGCTCTTGTCCACCACCCGCTCATCGCTCGAGGCGGTGATGTCGTAGAACACCAGCTCGTCGGCCCCCTCGCTGGCGTAGCGGCGGGCCAGCTCGACGATGCCGCCCATCACCTCGTGATTACGAAACTGCACTCCCTTGACCACCACGCCATCTTTGACGTCGAGACAGGGGATAATACGCTTTGACAACATGCTCGTTGCTCCATGTAAAGCACTGTTAAAACTAACGTTGTTGCCAACGGGCCCAGGGCCCGGCGGCGAGTGAAAAAGGTGGCTTGCATGCTTTAACAGCGGGTTCCTGAGCGGGAAAAAGAGACCCGAAACGGGCGGCGTCTTCACTCGGGGGAGTACCACTATATGCACGACTTTATTCAGTGATTCAACCCTTTATCCAGCTTGCTCGGCCCCTGATGCCGGCTGGTGCCAGCCGGCGCCTGGCCGCTCAAGCCTGGCTGAGAGCCATCTGCTGCCAGCAGCTCACGAAGGGTGAGCAGGGCACCGTCAAAATCAAATACTTTCAGCTGGCGAGCCAGGATCTCGCCTGGCGTCCCCAAGGTGAGCAGCAGGGGGGCCGCGTACTGCTCAAACAGCGGGATCACGGCGGTGTCGCTCTGCACCAGCAACTCCTCAATCTGGCGTAGCAGCTGTTGTTGCCAATGGCTGCCAAGCGGCGCGGCATTCGCGGCGGGACTGGGTTCTTCCTCCCCCAGCAGACTGGGCAGTTCGCTGAGGAGGCGGGCAATGGGGGCCATCCGCTCGGCCAGGGTCTGGCTGTTGTTGGCCAGATCCTGCTCCAGTTGTTGGCTCTGGGCGGCCAGTTCCACCAGCCCAAGGGTGCTTGCCACTCCGCGCAGGGTGTGGAGCAGCCGGCTGGCGGCTGGCCTGTCGCCAGCGTGCAAATGGCTCTCCAGCTGCTGCATGTCCTGGCTGTGCTCGCTGGCAAAGTGGCGCAGCAGGGCGACGTATTTGCTCTGGTTGCCCTGCAGCGCCGCCAGCCCCTGTTGCAGATCCAGCCCGGGCAGGTTTTGCAGGCGGGTGAGGGGACCGGTCAGCAGGTCAGTCGTTCGCCGCTGGTATCTGGGAGCGGCGGCCGTGCTGCTGGGCAGCCACTGCTGCAGCGCCTCGAACAGCTTGGTGGGGGTCACCGGTTTGGCGATGAAATCGTTCATGCCTGCGGATTTGCAGGCCTTTCTGTCCTCTTCGAAGGCACTGGCGGTCAGCGCCAGAATGGGGACCTGCTCCCAGCCCGGCAGGGCCCGGATGGCCCGGGTGGCGCTGTAGCCATCCATCAGCGGCATCTGTATGTCCATCAGGATGAGATCGAATGGGTGCTGGCTGACGCGCTCCAGCGCCTCCTGACCATTGACCGCCGTCTCGATGACGAGGCCGCTGTTGTTGAGCAGCTCCAGCACCACCTCGCGGTTGATGGCGTTGTCCTCCACCAGCAATACCCTGGCGTGGTTGGCAAAGAAGAGGGCCTGCTGCACCGTCTGCTCGAGCGGTGCCGGTTGTTGCGGTTCGCCCTGACCCACCGCGAGGCGGGCGGTAAACCAGAAGCAGCTGCCCTTGCCAAGGGTGCTGGTGACCCCGACTTCCCCGCCCATCAGGGTGGCAAGCCGGCTGGTGATGGCCAGCCCAAGGCCGGTGCCGCCATATTTGCGGGTGGTGGAGACATCCGCCTGCTCGAAAGCCTGGAATAGCTTCTCGCTCTGCTCCGGGCTGATGCCGATGCCGGTATCTTCCACCTCGAAGCGCAGCAGATAGCCGCCGGCAAGCGGGTGATCCACCCGGACCCGCAGGGTGACCGAGCCCTGTTCGGTGAATTTGATGGCGTTGGCCGCGTAGTTGAGCAGCGCCTGACGCAGGCGGGTGATGTCGCCGTGCACCCAGGCCGGGGTATCGCCGATGTCGACTATGATGGTGAGCCCCTTGGCGCGCGCCTGCTCGCTCATCAGGGCGCTGACGTTGTCCAACATGGCGGTAAGGGAGAAGTCGCTCTGCTCCAGCGCCATCTTGCCTGCGTCGATCTTGGAGAGATCCAGGATGTCGTTGATGATGGTGAGCAGGTGCTGGGCGGCGTTGTCGATCTTCTCCAGTCGATCCTGTTGGGTGTGATCCGGCGTGTCGCGCTTGAGCAGGTAGGTGAGCCCCAAAATGGCGTTCATCGGGGTGCGGATCTCGTGGCTCATGTTGGCCAGGAAGGCACTCTTGGCGCGGTTGGCACTCTCCGCCCGTTGATGAGCCTGAGCCAGCTGCAGGGTGCGCTCGTTGACCATCTCCTCCAGGTGGTAGCGGTATTGATCGAGCTCCTCGCCGAGCTGCTTCTTCTCGGTGATGTCGGCCTGCACCGTCACGTAGTGGGTGACGGCCCCGTTCTCCTGGCGAATGGGGGAGACGGTGGCGAGCACCTGATAGTGGGAGCCGTCCTTGCGCCGGTTGATGAACTCGCCGTGCCAGCGCTGGCCGCGCTTGATGGCATCCCACAGGGCGATGTAGGTGGCCTTGGGAGTAAGCCCGGAGCGCAGCAGGGAAGGGGTCTGCCCTATCACCTCGCTCTGCTGGTAGCCGCTGGCGGCCAGGAAGGCGACGTTGACATATTCGATGCGAGCCTGAGTATCTGTGATGAAGACGCCATCCGGGCTCTGCTCCAGGGCGAGCGAAAGCTGGCGCAACTGCTGCTCGGCCTGCTTGCGCTCGGTGATGTCGAGGTGGATGCCGAGCAGGCGCAGCGGGCGCTGCTGGGCATCCCGGTAGATGCTGCCCTTGCTGCTGAGCCAGCGCACGTCGCCGTTTGGCAGGAGGATGCGAAATTCGATCTCGATGGGTTTGCCGCTTGCCGGCAGCTCGGCCAGCAACTTGTCGAGGCGGGGTTTGTCGTCCGGGTGCAGACAGCTGTGCCACTGCTTGAACTCGCTGAGCTGTTCGGCGCTGCGACCATAGAGGCGGGCACATTCGGGGGAGAAGAAGAGCCGGCCACCCTGCATGTTCCACTCCCAGATCCCGACGTGGGCTCCCTCCTGGGCCATCAGCAGCCGCTGCTCGCTCTCGCGCAGAGCACTACTGGTGGTTTCGGCGCGGATGCGGGCGCTGATGGCGTCGTCCATCAGGTTGAGCGCCGCCAGCCTGGCACGGCGCTGGGTATCGAGCGCCACCTGCTGGTTGTGCAGCAGTTGCTGCTCGGCCAGCTTGCGTTCGGTGATGTCCTGCACGGTGCCATACAGCTCGACGATGGTGCCGTCGTTGGCGCGCAGGGCGGCGCCGCGGGCGATGATCCAGATGGGTTCGCCCTGCTCGTGGATCACCTCGGCGTCGCACTCGTAGGGCAGGCCATCCTGCAGACAGCGCTCGACCGACTGGGCGATGGCGCGCCAGCCATCCTGGGTGAAGTACTTCCTCACCTCGGGGTAGATGGCGGGGGGCAAGGAAGGATCGCGGCCATAGATGCGGTAGATCTCCGGCGACCAGAAGTGGCTGTCGTCGGCGATGTTCCAGCGCCAGTTGCCGATCTTGGCCAGGTGCTGGGATTCGCGCAGGATCCCCTCGTTGCGGCGCAGCGCCTCTTCGGTCTCCTTGCGCTGCTGGTGATCCTCGATGACCGAGATGAAGTAATCCGGTTTTCCCTTGAGATCCTTGACCAGCGCCACCGTCAGGGTGATCCAGAGGACCTCGCCGCCTTTACGCAGATAACGCTTCTCCAGGGTGTAGTGCTGACGTTCGTCTGCCAGCATCTGGGCCACGTAGGTCTGATCGATGAAGAGATCATCCGGGTGGGTGATCTGCTGGAAGGTCATGCCCATCAGCTCGTCGGCCTGGTAGCCCAGCATGTCGCACAACCGCCGGTTGACCCGCAGCCACTTGCCATCCGGGGAGACCAGGGCGATGCCGACCGCAGCCTGCTCGAAGGTAGCCTGGAAGCGGGTCTCGCTTTGTTGCAGGCGGGACTGGATGCTGCTGAGCTCTTGCCAGCGCTGGGTTTCCCGGGCGCGGGAGCGGTGCACGGCTGCGCTGAGCAGGCTGATAAGAACGCCGTTGGCGATCAGAATGCCCCACTGCACCAGATCCTGCCCGGCGCCGATGCGCAGCTCATGAAGCGGGGCGAGCAGAAAGTAGGTGGTGAGCAGACCGCTCACCAGGGTACAGAGCAGGCCGGGCAGCAGGCCACCGAGCAGGGCGCAGATGGTGATGGGCAGCATGAACAGCACCAGCAACGGCCGCTCGCCAAAGGCGATGGGCAGCTGGACCCGGATCTGCAGCATCAGCACGGGCAGCAGCACAGCCAGCAGGCAGACCCCCCAGCGCTGTCTGGGTTGGCGAAGGTGCCACAGTGAAGACCAGCGCGTCATAGGGACTCCTCCGGCGGGGTGGGGGCCTGCGGATAGGGGGGCTGTTGCCCGAGCTGAAGTGACAGCTCGTTGATCTTGTGCTTGAGGGCCAGCATGGCCAGCTCCCGGTCCACCATCACCTTGTTGAACCGCTCCAGCTCATTGTTTTGCTGGCGGAGCTCGCTGGCCTGACGGGTCAGGGCCTGTTCGACCTGTTCGCGTTCGGTGACATCCAGCAGCAGGCCAAGCACGGCGGGCTGGCCGCGATAGTCGACACGGCGCCCATAGAGCTCCATCTCGATGTTCTGGTGGTCGTGGTGCAGGGCGGTGAAGCGGGTGTGGATCTCGCTGTCTTCCTGTTCGCAGCGTTGCAGCTGCTCAGCCACCCTGGCACTGTCTTTCGGACTGGCGAGGGCGTGCAGGGTACCAATTTTGAGCAGAGTAGCGGTCGAGGCGTAGCCGAACAGGCGGGCAAAACCTGGGTTGATGTAACAGAGCTGGCCCTGCTGGATGATGTAGATGCCGGCCAGTGACTGTTCCACCAGGGCGCGAAACAGCCCCTCCCGCTCGCGCAGGCCCGATTCGGCACGCTTGAAATCCGTGATGTCGCGAGAGATGCCGAAGATGCCTATCACCTGGCCATCGCTGTCCTGCAGCGGCCCCTTGGTGGCGAGAAACACCCGCTCGCCGCCTGGCAGGGTCAGGTACTCCTCCTGGGTCTGTACCCGGCTGTTGGCGATCACCTGTTCACCCAGCGCCATCAGCATGCGTGCCTGATCGGGGGGAAAGATGGCCATGTCGTCCTGACCCAGCATCTCGCTGGCCGATTTGCCGACAAATTGGCTGGCGGCGCGGTTGAACAGGATGTATTTGCCCTCTCTGTCCTTGGCGAAGATGGCATCTTCCGAGCTGTCGGCGATGGCGGAGAGCAGTTGCAGCGCCTGCAGGCGGCCGGCCTGGGACTGGCGAACCTGCTCGGCCATCTGCAACCGGGTGTGCTGGCGCAGCAGTACGATGCCGGTGTTGGCGATAAGCAGCACCAGCAGGCCAATGAGCCCGATCCAGATGCTCTCTTTGAGCTCCGCCTGGGTGAGTTCGGCCTTGTCTATCTTGGCCAGCAGATACCAGTCGGTGCCCATGACCGGCTGTACGGTGCCAAATACCGGCGTGTTGCGGTAATCCTTGCCAAAGAAGAGCGCCTTGCCCTCATCATTGCGACTCTGCTGCAGGAACTGAGCTGCCAGCAACTCCTTGCTGCTGACAGGCAAATGCAGGGTGAGAGCCGAACCGGGGCGATAGCGCACATCGTTGAGAAACTGGATCTGATCGCCGCTGCGGCGAAACAGCAGGGCCTCACCGCTGCTGTCCGGCACCGGCCAGGATTTGAGAATGTTGTTGAGCCAGTCACTGCGGCTTATTTGCAGCACGATGAAAGGCGACTTGTCGCCCGCCATGGGGAGCGGGGCGATAAAATCGAGACGGGCTTGACCCTGTTCGTCCAGATAGGGGCCGACCCGGGTGATGCTGCCGCTTTTTGCGTCCTTCAATGCCGCGCGCAACTGGGCGCTCAGGCCGCCGGCATCCGGGGTGTGCCACAGCAGGCTGCCCTCTGGCGAGAGCACGCTGGCGGCACTGAAGCGGCGAATGGAGATAAATTCGTCCAATTTGGTCATCAGGTTGGCATGACCGGCCCGGGTGACCTGGGCCTCGCGATAGAGGGCCGCGTACAGCGGGTTTTCAAACAGAATGTGGGCGTCAAATTCCCGGGCGCTGAGCCATTCGGTGATGCGTTTGCTCTTGAGATCGGCAATGGTCTCGAGCCGGGCGGCCTCCTTGTCCTGGGTCAGGTTGATGTTCTGGGCGATGGCCATGGCGGTCAGGGCCAGGATCAGGCCGTTGAGCAGCACGAACGGCAACAGCTGGCGCCGGGAAGGGGAAGTGGTCACCGTCGGCTGGTCGATGCGCCGGCGCAGCATGGTATAGAGCATGGTGGCGGTGATGAGGATGAACAGCCACCCCTTGATGGTGCTGGCCAGCGCGAACTGGGCCGGGGTGCTGAACAACCACTCCACCGCCTTGTCGGAGAGCAGGATCCACAGGCTCGCCACCGCGGCATAGGTGAGCACGACGTTGAGCACATGGGCCCGGGTCAACGAGGGCTGCTCAGCCATGTCTGGCCTCATTGTCATCCTGGTAGCGCTCGGCGATGGCGACGAACTGCTCGAAGTGGTTGTCAAACGCCGTCACCACATCCGGGTCGAAATGCTGGCCGCTGCCGGAGAGGATCAGGGCGCGCGCCTCCTCATACGGCATGGCTGCCTTGTAGACCCGCACATTGATCAGCGCGTCGAACACGTCCGCCAGTGCCATCAAACGGGCCGAGAGCGGGATGGCATCCCCTTGCAGGCCGTCGGGATAACCGCTGCCATCCCATTTCTCGTGGTGCCAGTGGGCTATCTCCTTGGCCAGGGTGAGAAACACCAGCGGCTGCTCGATATCCCGCTCGGCCTCTTCGATGGCGTCGCTGCCGAGCTTGGCGTGGGTGCGCATGATCTGCCACTCCGCCGGGGTCAGCTTGTCCGGCTTGAGCAGGATCTGATCCGGAATGCCCACCTTGCCGATGTCGTGCAGCGGCGCCGAGCGGCTCAGCAGATCGATGTAGCGGGGGGTCAGGGTGTCGGTAAAACGGGGGTGGCTGGCCAGCGCACAGGCCAGTTGCCTGACATAGCCCTGGGTACGCAAGATGTGATTGCCGGTCTCGGGGTCGCGGATCTCCGCCAGATGGGCGAGCGCCCGGATGGAGACTTGCTGGATGAGGTCGTTCTCGGTCATCCGGCGTGCCACCTCGGCCTCCAGCGCCGCGTTCTGATTCTGCAGGCCGTCGCGGGCCTGTTTGGCCTCCAGCTGGGTGCGTACCCGCGCCTGGACGATGGCCGGTTTGATGGGTTTGGTAATGTAGTCGGCGGCGCCCAGCGACAGCCCGTACTCCTCGCTCTGGGGGTCGGCGAGGGCGGTGAGCAGCACCACTGGAATACGACTGGTTGCAGGGGTAATACGCAGCTGTTTGAGCACCTCATAGCCGTCCATGCCAGGCATCATCACATCCAGCAGGATGAGATCCGGGATTGTCTTGCCAGTGGCGATCCGCAGACACTTCTCCCCGCTCTGGGCGGCGAGCACCCGATAGGTGGGAGAGAGCAGGTCGGTCAGCACCATCAGATTTTCGGGTGAGTCATCGACAATCAGGATGGTGGCGGAGTGAGATGTAAACATAGGTCCTCCGTGACGTTGTCTCAGTGAATTCGAGTATAGAGTCAATTGTTACCAAGTAATAAGGACTTACCTCGATTTACCCCTTGATGAAGAGGCTGCCGGCCGGACGGCCCGGCAGGGAGCCTCTCTCTCAATCGACGTCCTGATGACAATGCTGCGGCTTGCTTACAGGCTGCCATTTCCCCAGCAGGCGATGGCATCCCCTACCGAGAACTTGCCCTCCAGCAGGGCGCGGCCGAGGATGATCCCCTTGACCCCTGAACCCTTGAGCGCCTCGATGTCTTCGATGCCGCCAATGCCGCCAGAGGCCTGAAAGCCGACGCTCGGATAGCGGGCGCAGAGATCCCGGTAGAGCTCGACGTTGGTGCCTGAGAGGGTGCCGTCACGGCTGATGTCGGTGCAGAGCACGTGCTTGAGACCGGCGGGCAGAAAGCGCTCGATCAGCGCCTCGATGGTCACCCCGCTGTTCTCCTGCCAGCCGGCCACCGCGATATGGCGATTGCCCTGGGCATCAATGTTGACGTCCAGCGCCAGCACGATGCGCTCGGGGCCATATTTTTCCATCCAGCTGGCCACCAGGCCCGGCGATTTGACGGCGGTGGAGCCGATCACCACCCGGCTGGCGCCAGCGGCCAAGAGGTCTGCCACATCCTGCTCGCTGCGCACGCCGCCCCCCACCTGCACCGGCGCTTCGGTGGCCGACAGCAGCTGGGCGATGAGGGGGAGCTGGCGCGCCTTGGCATCCTTGGCACCATCAAGGTCCACCAGGTGCAGTTGCACCGCCCCCTGGGAGACATATTCGTCGAAGCGGGCCTGCGGGCTGTCGCTGTAGGCAGTCTTCTGGCCGTAGTCGCCCTGATAGAGCCTCACGACTTGGCCGTTAATCAGATCAATGGCTGGAATAATCATCCTTGTTACAGCTCCAAAAAGTTTTGCAGTAGGCGGGCACCGGCCGCGCCGGAGCGCTCCGGGTGGAATTGGGCGCCAAAGAAATTGCTGTGCTCTGCAACCCCGCCCACGATGGCGGTGAAAGGCTTGCCGTAGTCACAGGTCGCCAGCGTCGCTTCGGTCACCTCCAGCGCATAGGAGTGCACGAAGTAGAAGTAGCTGCCGCTCGGAATTCCCTTGAGCAGATGATGGGTCTCGTCGTGTTCAATCTGGTTCCAGCCCATGTGGGGCAGGCGCAGATTTCCGACCTCCATCAGCCGGATCTTGCCCGGTACTATGCCAAGGCAGTCGATGAGATCGCCTTCACTGCCATCGGCACTCATGCTCTCTTCGGAGGCCTCCGCCAGCATCTGCATGCCGAGGCAAAAACCGAGCAGCGGCTGTTTGGCGGCGCGAATGAGCGGCACCAGCCCGCGCTCGTTGAGGTTTTTCATGGCGGCCACCGCGGTGCCGACGCCGGGCAGGATCAGCTTGTCCGCCCGCTCGATGTCGGCAGCCTCACGGGAGACCCGCGGCTGCACGCCGAGGCGCTCGAACGCCATCCTGACCGAGGCCAGATTGGCACAGCCGGTGTCGATAATGACCAGCTTCTGTTTGCTTATATCCATCACAGCACTCCCTTGCTGGAGGGAAGCTCGCTCCCTTCCACTCGAATGGCCTGACGCAGGGCGCGGCCAAAGCCTTTGAACAGCGCCTCCACCTGGTGGTGGGTGTTGCCGCTGCCCACCTTCATCTGCAGGGTGATGGCCATGGCGTCCGAGAGGGAGCGGAAGAAGTGGGGCACCATCTCGGTGGCCATCTCGCCCACGCTGTCGCGGCCAAAACCGCTCGGGCAGTCGAACACGAAGTAGGGGCGGCCGCTCAAGTCGAGCGCGGTGGCCACGTCCAGCTTGGTCAGCGAGGGGGCCTGGGCACTGTCATTGGCGCCGTCAACCAGGCGGGGGCGACCGTCGATCACCGCCTGCACCTCGTCCATCGCCAGCACGAAGCCGAAGCGACCGATGCCGCGTTTGTTGCCAAGGGCCTGGCGCAGCGCCTGACCCAGCGCCAGCCCGACGTCTTCCACCGTGTGGTGATCGTCGATGTGCAGATCGCCGCTCACTTTGAGCTTGAGCCGAAAACCTGCATGGGTCGCTATCTGATCCAGCATGTGATCAAAGAAACCGATGCCGGTGGCAATCTGGTTACCGCCGCTCTTGTCGAGATCCACCGCAACCTGAATGCGGGTCTCCTTGGTGTAACGCTCCACCTCGGCCACGCGCCCCTTGGACAGCAGCTGATCACGGATGGCGAGCCAGTCGTGATCCTGCGGGTGGTAGCGGATCCCGCGAATGCCCATGTTGTCGGCCAGTTGCAGATCGGTCTGGCGATCGCCAATCACGAAGGAGTTGGCAAAGTCGATGCGACCGGAGGCGAGATACTCCTTCACCAGCCCGAGGTGGGGCTTGCGGCAGCTGCAGCCGTCGGTGGGGAAGTGCGGGCAGATCAGCACCTGCTCCCAGTTCACCCCTTGCGATTCGAACAGGTGCATCATCAGGGCGTGGGGGGGCTGGAAGTTCTCCAGCGGCAGGCTGGCTGTGCCCAGCCCGTCCTGGTTGGTCACCATCACCAGCACGTAGCCGGCGGCCTGCAATTCGCGCAGCACCGGGATCACCATGGGCTCGAAGCGCAGCTTGGCGAGGTTGTCCACCTGCTTGTCGGTCACCGGCTCTTCAATCAGGGTGCCGTCGCGGTCGATAAACAAAAACGGGGTCTTCATCGCTACATCCTTGTCTTACAAAGTGGGAGAGGGCAGATCACGCAATACCGCCAGCACGGCGTCCATCTCGCCCTGATAGCCGATGGTGACGCGAATGCTGTTGTCCAGGCCAGGCTTGGTCGAGAAATCCCGCAAGATGATGCCGGCGGCCTTCATGGCGGCAAAGACGGCGGCGCCATCCACAAAGCGCACCAGCACGAAGTTGCCCTTGTCCTCGAACACCTCTTTCACGCAGGGCAGGGTTGCCAGCGCGGCCTTGAAGGCGGCTTTTTGCTTGTTGAGCTCCACCACTCGCTCCTGCATCAGCTCCAGTCCCATGGGGGAGAGGGCCTGCGCCGCGATCTGGGCGATGGGCTCGGGGATGGGATAGGGAGCGATCACCTTGGCCAGCATGGCGATCACCTCGGGGCTTGCCAGCGTAAAGCCGCAGCGGATCCCCGCCAGAGCAAAGGCTTTGGAGAGGGTGCGGGTCACCACCAGATTGGGGAAGCGGGCCAGCAGGTCCACTACGGACGCTTCTGGGCAGAACTCGATATAGGCCTCGTCTACCACCACGATGGCGCGATCCCGCGCTTTCTCCAGCAGGGCGATGAGACCGTCGCGACCCACCAGATCCCCGGTGGGATTGTTGGGGGAGCAGAGGAACACCAGCTTCACGTCGGACAGGCGATCGGCGATGGCGGGCCAGTCGGGCTGGCGGCTGGCGGTGAGCGGCTGCTCGACGATGCCGACGCCGCAGGTTTCGGCGCTGATGGCGTACATGCCGTAAGTGGGCGGGCAGATGAGGATCTGATCTTCACCCGCTTCGCAGAAGGTGCGGATCAGCAGCTCGATAGCCTCGTCGGCGCCGCGGCTCACCAGCACCTGATCGGGGTTGACCCCGGCGTAAGCGGCATAACCGTTCACCACCTCGGCCGGTTGGCATTCGGGGTAGCGGTTGAGACGGCCGCCCTCGATGGTGAAGGGATAGGCCAGCGGCGCCTCGTTGGCGTTGAGCCAGACGTGGCCCTTGCCGCCGATGCGGCGAGCGGATTGATAGGGGGTGAGGGCCCGCACCACGCGGCGCGCCAGGTTGGCAATGCTCATGACAAATCCTTCTGCTGTGCTGTTTGTTGGGGCGCGGCGGACAGGGCGTTCAACCTGAGGGTGACGGCGTTCTTGTGACCATCGAGCCCCTCGGCCTCTGCGATGCGCTCGACGATGGGGCCAAGGCCACGAATACCTTCGGCGCTCAGCTCCTGCACCGTGTAGCGGCGCTGATAATCGGCGAGGCCAAGGCTGGAACAGGTGCGGGCATAGCCATAGGTAGGCAGGGTGTGATTGGTGCCGCTGGCGTAATCGCCGACCGATTCAGGTGTCCATGCTCCCAGAAAGATGGAACCGGCATTTTCAAGCAGGTCCAGCAGATCGCGCGGGGCGCGGGTCTGCACGATCAGGTGCTCCGGCGCGTAGGCGTTGGAGATGGTGCAGGCTTCTGCCAGATCGTCGCAGAGGATCACCAGACTGCTGCCGAGCGCTTGCGCGGCGATATCGCGGCGGCTCAGCTTGGCCAGCTGGCGCTTGATCTCGCCGTTGATGGCGTCGGCCAGCAGCGGCGAGGTGGTTACCAGCACCACCTGGCTGTCGGGGCCGTGCTCGGCCTGGGAGAGCAGATCCGCCGCCACGAAGGCCGGGTTGGCGCTCTCGTCAGCGATCACCAGCACCTCGGAGGGGCCGGCGGGCATGTCGATGGCGGCGCCGCGCCAGTCGCGCGACACCTGGCCCTTGGCTTCGGTCACATAGGCGTTGCCCGGGCCGAAGATCTTGTCCACCTTGGGAATGGTTTCGGTGCCATAGGCCATGGCGGCGATGGCCTGGGCGCCGCCGATGGCGAACACCTTCTCGACCCCGCAGGCGCGGGCGGCGAACAGGATCTCGTCGCTGGCCGGGGACGGGGTGCAGAGCACCACTTCACGGCAACCGGCCAAGCGGGCCGGAATGGCCAGCATCATCACGGTGGAGGGGAGCGGCGCGCTGCCCCCCGGTACGTAGAGGCCGACCCGGTTGATGGGCTGGGTGCGCAGCTCGCACACCACCCCGGGCTGGGTCTCCACCCGCACCACCGGCTGCACCTGGGCGGCGTGAAAGGTGCGAATGTTGGCGATGGCGTCCTTGATGGCGTCCTTGATGTCGTCACCCAAGCGGGCGCAGGCGGCCTCTATTTCGGCATCGCTCACCCGCAGTTGCTGACGGGGGGCGCGCTCGAAGCGCTGGCTCAGCTCGCGCAGGGCCTCGTCGCCCCGGCTGCGCACCGCAGCGATGATCTCCCGCACCACGGCGCCGATATCGGCTTCGTCACTCAGGGCCGGCCGGGTCAGCACATCGGCCTGCTGGGCGGGGGAGAGGGTCTTCCAGATCAGGGTCTGCATGATGTCCCTTCCTTATTCCATCATTTTTTCGATGGGCAGCACCAGAATGGAGCTGGCACCCAGCGCCTTGAGCTGCTCCATGGTCTCCCAGAACAGGGTCTCGCTGGAGACGACGTGCAGCGCCACCTGGTTGGTCTCGCCCGCCAGCTGCATGATGGTGGGACGCTCGGCGCCCGGCAGCAGATCGGTGATGGCATCGAGCTTGTCCTTGGGAGCGTGCAGCATGATGTACTTGCTCTCGCGCGCCTGCTGCATCCCCTGAATGCGGGGCAGCAGGGTGTCGATGATCTTCTGCTTGGCATCGGACAAGGGGTTGGGCGCCTGCACCAGTACCGCCTTGGAGCGGTAGATCACCTCCACCTCTTTGAGGCCGTTGGCCTCCAGAGTAGCTCCGGTTGAGACCAAATCGCAGATGGCATCGGCCAGGCCCGCGCGCGGCGCCACTTCCACCGAGCCGCCCAGCATCACGCTCTTGAAGCCGAGCCCCTTTTCATCGAAGAAACGCTTGAGCAGCCCCGGGTAGGAGGTGGCGATGCGCTTGCCGGCGAGGCTCTGTGGCCCGGTGTAGGTGACGTCGTCCGGCACCGCCAGGGAGAGGCGGCAGCCGCCAAAGTCGAGCTGCTTGAGGGTCTTGACCGCAAAGGGCTGGCCCTGAGAGGCACGAATGAGCTGCACCTCTTCCAGCACGTTCTCACCGATGATGCCAAGGTCGACCACCCCTTCCATCACCAGCCCCGGGATGTCGTCATCGCGTACCCGCAGGATGTCGATGGGCATGTTCTCGACATGGGCGATGAGGCGCTGTTCGCGCAGGTTGATCTTGAGGCCGCAGCTCTTGAACAGGGCCTGGGAGTCCTGGCTCAGGCGACCGGATTTTTGCATGGCGATGCGCAGACGTTGTGTTTCCATTGCTCGATTTCCTTCTAGTCAAAAACGAAAAAGCCCTCGGAAGTCAGTGCTTCCGAGGGCTTATGAATCTTGCGGTCCTTTTGGAAGTCACCAGTTAAGTGTCTTCCAGCAGTCAACCTCCTGAAAGACTATTCGGGATGATGATGGTGGTGATGAGTCTTCAGGCTGATGAACTGCATGTAATTAATCCTTTACAAATAAGATGTCGTAGTTGACGCCCGATTTAAACTACCTGCCTTGACGGAAAAAGCAACCTGAAAATGTGATTTGGTCGATTAAAGTTGAGAAAACGGTTTTCTGGTCGATAACTAGACAAGGTGAGCCAGAGGAGGCGACATCATGCCCAGTCAGGACCTGTTATTCCCCATTCTGCCCCGGGCACCAGCCGCCCCGAGCAGTGACGACATCAAGCGGGAAGTGACCCAGATCAGCCAGAAGCATCAGCTGCGCAAGACCAGCACCGACAATGGTGACTCCCAGCAGCGCCAGCAGCCTTATCCATCGGCCAAGCGTGATCAGCCGGCACCTGAAGAGGACGATCACAAGCCGGATCCCGATCACCAGATCGATCTCTTCGTCTAGGCGCAGAATCAGTCCCGCTTTTGCCACACTTTTGGCATAATGCCCCCTTTTGCTGCGGGACGCCCTTTTGACCATCCAGACCCTGTTCAAGCCAGACGGCCCTCTGGCCAGCCATATCGACGGCTTCAAAGCCCGTGCCCCGCAACTGGAGATGGCCGAGGCGGTGGCGCGTGCCATCAAGGAGCATGGTCGCTTGCTGGTGGAGGCGGGCACCGGTACCGGCAAGACCTACGCCTACCTGGTGCCGGCGCTGGAATCCGGCAAACGGGTGGTGATCAGCACCGGCTCGAAGAACTTGCAGGAGCAACTTTTCTACCGGGATCTCCCCACCATCACGGGGGCGCTCTCCTATACCCCGCCGGTGGCCCTGCTCAAGGGGCGCAGCAACTATCTCTGCATCGAGCGGATGAACCGGCTGTTAAGCGAATCCCACCTGCAAAAACCGGAAGTACTCAATGATCTGGTCAAGGTGAAGTCCTGGTCCACCGCCACCGACAACGGCGATGTGGGGGATATTCCGGGGCTGCAGGAGAACGCCGAGATCCTCGCGCACGTCACCAGCACCAATGAAAACTGCCTCGGTCGCGACTGTCCCTATTACGACGACTGCCATCTGGTGGTGGCTCGCCGCCGTGCCATGGATGCCCAGGTGGTGGTGATCAACCACCACCTCTTCTTCGCCGACATGGCGGTCAAAGACACCGGATTTGGCGAGCTGGTGCCCGAAGCGCAGGTCTATGTGTTTGACGAAGCGCACCAGCTGCCCGAGATTGCCACCAACTACTTCGGCAAATCGGTGGGCAGCCGCACCATCCTGGATTTGGCGCAGGATATCCAGCTCGCCTATCGGGCCGAGGCCCACGACATGGCCCAGCTCGGCAAGGCGGCCGACCGGCTCGCCATCGCCAGCCAGGATCTGCGGCTCGCCTTCGGGGTGGACGGTGGGCGCGGCAATACCCGTGACATGCTGCGCCAGCCGCTCTGGGGCCAGGCGCTGGCCCGCCTCAACGATGCCCTCGGGCTCTGTTACGAGGTGCTGAAACTGGCGCTGGGGCGCGGCGAGCAGCTTGACCACTGTTTCGAGCGGATCAGTGAGCTGCGCACCCGCTTGGGAGAGGTGCTGGCCATCAACCAGACCGGTTTCTCCTACTGGTACGACTGCTCGCGGCTGCACTTTACCCTCAACCTGACCCCGCTGTCGGTGGCCGAGCGCTTTGGCGCCGAGGTGCTGCGCCCCGAGGTCGCCTGGGTGTTTACCTCGGCCACCCTGACGGTGGACATGCGCTTTGATCACTTCAAAGCCGAGCTGGGGCTGGCCGGCAGCGCCGAGCTTATTCTCGACAGCCCGTTCGACTATGGTGAGCAGGCGCGGCTGTGCGTGCCGCGCTTTCTGCCCGAGCCCAATGCCTTTGGCCGCGGCGAGCAGCTGGCCAATCTGATGATCCCGCTCATCAACAAGACGCCGGGGGGCTGTTTCTTTCTCTGTACCAGCCATCAGGTGATGCGCCAGGTGGCCGAGGTGCTGCGTCGGGAGATCGGCCGTACCGTGCTGCTGCAGGGGGAGGACAACAAGCAGCGACTGCTCAAGGAGTTCGTCGAGAATGGCCGCGCCGTGCTGGTGGCGACCAGCAGCTTCTGGGAGGGGATCGACGTGCGAGGGGCCGCGCTCTCCTGTGTTATCATCGACAAGCTGCCGTTCGCCAGTCCCGATGATCCGCAGCTTAAAGCGCGAGTGGATGACTGCAAGCTCAGGGGCGGCGATCCCTTCGCCGATATCCAGCTGCCCAAGGCGGTGATCGCCTTGAAACAGGGGGTGGGGCGGCTCATCCGTGATCGCGGTGATCATGGAGTACTGGTCATCTGTGATCCCCGCATGGTCAACAAGCCCTACGGCGCCACCTTCATCAAGAGTCTGCCCGCCATTCCACGAACCCGGGAGCTGGCGATGCTGGGGAATTTCTTCGAGCAGCAGGCGCTCGCCGGGCGGTGATCGTGTTTGGGCTGGCGCTGGCGCGACCGGGCAAACCTTGCAACATTTTGAAAAACTGCTGGCACTGTCTGCTTGCAGATTATGTAATTGACTGATTTTATAGAGATTGGAAAGCATGAACGAGTTGAAGATCCTGGCCGTTGATACCGCCACCGAAGCCTGCTCCGCCGCCTTGCTGGTGGGGGAGCAGGTGTTCTCCCGCTGGGAGGAGGCGCCGCGGGATCACACCCGCAAGATCCTGCCCATGGTTCAGGCTGTGTTGGACGACGCCGGGATAATCTTGGATGAGCTCGATGCCATCGCCTTTGGTCGTGGTCCCGGCTCCTTTACCGGGGTGCGCATTGGCATCGGTGTGGCGCAGGGCCTGGCCTTTGGGGCCGGCGTGCCGCTGATCGGCATCTCCACCCTGGCCGCCATGGCGCAAGGTGCCCATCGTCTGGATGGCGCCGAGCAGGTGCTGACCGCCATCGATGCGCGGATGAACGAGGTCTATTTCGGTCGCTATGAGCTGATCGATGGCCGCATGCAGCTGGTGGGCGACGAGGTGGTGAGCGATCCCGCGGCACTGGTTGACGTCCGTGGCAAGCTGGCGGGTCGAGTGACCTGCGTCGGCACCGGTTTCGAGACCTATGGTGAGACCCTCAAGGCCCTTGCCGACGAGCTGGTGGTCAGCCAGGTGCGTTTCCCGGCCGCAGAAGACATGCTGCCGCTGGCCCGCACCGCCTGGCTGGCGGGTGAAGCGGTAGCGGTCGAGCAGGCGACCCCGGTATATTTGCGTGACAAGGTGACCTGGAAAAAGCTGCCGGGTCGCGAATAAGGGCGGGAGTGGCAGGCATGTCGCTCACGCCGCTGGGAAAATGCCCCATTGCGGGTGGTTGACAGCCGGTTTCAGCCGGCCAGAGGAGCGTGACATGTTGAAGCGTGCAATGGTGATGGGGGCCGCAGGGCTCTTGCTCGGTGCCTGCAGCTCGGTTCCGAAAGAGCTGGCCTATGAGCCCGCCAACCAGCTGGTGGCCTACCAGCCGGCCCTTGCCGGCCTGGAGGGTAAACCGGCCCGCTGGAGCGGGGTCATCTCGGCGGTACACAACAAGGCGGATCAGAGCGTCATCGAGGTGGTCTATCTGCCGCTCAAGTCCAACGGGGTGCCGGAGCAGACCGAACAGAGCCCGGGCCGTTTTCTGGCCATCATGCAGGGCTTTGTCGACCCGACCCTCTATGCCAAGGGGCGCAGCCTGACGGTGCTCGGCACCATCGACAAGCCGCTCGACAGCCAGATAGGCGAGCACAAATACCGCTTCTCGGTGCTCAAGGTGACGGGCAGCAAGCTGTGGCCGCCGGTCAAGGAGGTAGAGGTTCGCTATGTGGATCCCTACTTCTACGACCCCTTCTATGATCCCTACTGGCCGAGACGGCCGCTGCGCCGCTAGGACCGGGAGTGAACAACGTGCTGCAGGAGCGCTTCCTGACCCTGGCCGATGGCCGCCGGGTGGCCTTGCTTGAGAGCCAGCCCGCGTCGGGTGAGCAGACCAGCAAACCCTTGCTGGTTGCGCTGCACGGTTGGCTCGACAACAGTGCGAGCTTTGTGCCCCTTGCCCCCTATCTGACCCACTTTCAGCTGGTCTGCATCGATCTGCCGGGGCACGGTCACTCGGATCACAAGAGCACGCCCTATGTCTTCGTCGACTGGCTGGACGATCTCTACCAGATCGCCCAGGCGGCGGGCTGGACGGCATTCACGCTGCTTGGCCACTCCCTCGGGGCCTTGATCGCCTCCGCCTATGCCGGGGTCTTCCCCGAGCAGGTGGAGCGACTCATCCTGCTGGAGGGGCTCGGGCCTCTCAGCCAGCCGGATGAAGCGGTGCCGGAGCAGCTGCGCCGCGCCATCCTGAATCGCAGTCGTACCCGCGAGCGAGCCTCCCAGGGCTTTGCGTCCATCGATGAAGCGGTGGCGGCGCGCTGCAAGGTGGCCGACATTGGCCCGAATTCGGCCCGCCTCATCTGCGAGCGACAGCTGGAAGGGCGGGCAGGGCGCTGGCACTGGCGCAGCGATCCTCGTTTGCGGGATCTCTCCCCCATGCGCATGAGCGAAGGGCAGGCCCAGGCGCTGATCCGGGCCATCCGCTGCCCGGTGCTGTTTATCGCCGGCGCAGAGGGTTTTGCTAGCCTGCAGGAACAGTGGCAACAGCGTCATGCCGCGTTTGCCCGCATAGAGCGGGTCGTTTTGGTGGGAAACCACCATTTTCATATGGAAAATTCGGCAGAGACCGCGGTTTGTATCGAAAAATTTTGTCAAATTCGGTAGAATCGACGGCTTTCAATAATTCCAGGTTTGTCTTCTCCCTCACATTTTTCCGTTGTTAATTTGCTGTTAATTGATGTTGCCCTATGTAAATATGGGCGGCATTAGAGTATGAGCTTAAAACAACTGCTTGAAATGGATGTGAACAGGGACGGAGGCAACACAGTGAGCGCACAGGTGCTAGTTATGCAGGAGAAGTTCGTGGAAAAAGTCTGGCTGAAGCGTTATCCAGAAGGGGTGCCCGCCGAGATCAATCCAGACCAATACAGCTCCCTGGTCGAAATGTTTGAAGAGTCGGTGAACGAATTCGCCGACCAGCCTGCCTTCGTCAACATGGGGCAGACCATTACCTACCGTCGCCTCGAAGAGCAGTCCCGCGCCTTTGCCGCCTACCTGCAAAACGAGCTCAATCTCAGTCAGGGTGACAGGGTCGCCGTGATGATGCCCAACCTGCTGCAGTACCCCATCGCGGTGTTCGGCATCCTGCGTGCCGGCATGATAGTGGTCAACGTCAACCCGCTCTACACCCCGCGCGAGCTGGAACATCAGCTCAAGGACTCCGGCGCCAAGGCCATCGTCATCGTCTCCAACTTTGCCCATACCCTGGAAAAAGTGGTCTACGACACCCCGGTCAAGCACGTGATCCTGACCCGCATGGGCGACAACCTGGGCCTGGCCAAGGGCACCCTGGTCAACTTTGTGGTGAAATACGTCAAGAAGCTTGTGCCCAAATACAATCTGCCCCACGCCAGCACCATGTGCCAAGCGCTGGCCAAAGGCCGCTATCTGCAGTACATCAAGCCCGAGATCAACAACGACGATCTGGCCTTCCTGCAGTACACCGGCGGTACCACCGGCCTCTCCAAGGGGGCCATGCTGACTCACCGCAATCTCATCGCCAACGTCGAGCAGTGCCTCGGGGTATACGGCCCCATGCTGGAACGGGGCAAGGAGTTCGTGGTCACCGCGCTGCCGCTCTACCACGTGTTTGCATTGACCGTGAACTGCCTGTTGTTCATGCGCATCGGCGGTTACAACCTGCTCATCAGCAACCCGCGCGACATCCCGGGCTTTGTCAAAGAGATCAGAAAGTATCCCTTTACCTGCATCACCGGGGTCAACACCCTGTTCAATGCGCTGGTCAACAATGGCGAGTTCCAGTCGATGGACTTCTCCCGTCTGAAGCTGACCATAGGTGGTGGCATGGCGGTGCAGCGGGCAGTGGCCGAACAGTGGAAAGGGCTGACCGATACGCCGCTGCTGGAAGGCTACGGCCTGACCGAGTGTTCGCCGCTGGTGAGTGTCTGCCCCTATGATCTGCTCGACTACAACGGCTCCATCGGCCTGCCGGTCTGCTCCACCGACATTCGTCTGGTGGATGATGCAGGCCAGGTGATCCACGAGCTTGGCAAACCCGGCGAGATGCAGGTGCGCGGCCCGCAGGTGATGAGCGGCTACTGGCAGCGGCCGGAAGCTACCGCCGAGGTGATGCAGGATGGCTGGCTCTGTACCGGCGACATCGCGGTGTGCGACGAGCAGGGCTTCTTCAAGATCGTCGATCGCAAGAAGGACATGATCCTGGTCTCCGGCTTCAACGTCTATCCAAACGAAATTGAAGACGTGGTGGCGCTGCACCCGAAAGTGCTGGAAGTGGCCGCCGTAGGTGTGCCGCACAAGGTCTCCGGCGAGCTGGTGAAGATCTTCGTGGTCAAGAAAGATGCAAAGCTGCAGGAAGACGAGATTATTGCTCACTGCCGCAAACATCTGACTGCCTATAAGGTACCGAAACTGGTAGAATTTCGTGACGAACTTCCCAAGACCAATGTGGGCAAGATCCTGCGCCGCGTGCTGCGCGACGAGGAGATTGCCAAGCAGTAACCGGCGTGGCGCTGCCAAGCAGCATGCCGTCGTTATGCAAAACCGTGGGTCAGCCCACGGTTTTTTCTTTTGGCCCTGATCAACGCGCAGGCACAGATGCACTATCAACTCATTTCACAGCAAGCCGAACTGGATCAGTATCTCGCCTCCCTGGCCGACGTTCCCCTGGCCATCGATACTGAATTCGTTCGCACCCGCACCTACTATCCCCAGCTGGGCCTGTTCCAGATCTATGACGGTGAGCATCTGGCACTGCTGGATCCGCTGGCCCTGGATCTCTCTTCCCTCTGGCAACGACTCGGCCGGGCAGGGCAGATCGCCATCTTGCACGCCTCCGGTGAAGATCTGGAGCTTATCCAGCATCAGGCGGGCCATCTGCCCAACCAGATGCACGACACCCAGCTGGCCGCCGCCTTCCTGGGTTACGGGGTATCGGTCGGTTTTGGCGCCCTGGTCAACGAGTTTCTCGCGGTGGAGCTGGAAAAGGATCAGGCCCGCACCGACTGGTTGGCACGCCCTCTGACTCCCCGTCAGCTTGAGTACGCAGCGGCCGACGTGTTTTATCTGTTGCCGCTCTACGAGAAAGTGATGGCCAAGCTGCATGAGAGTGGCAAGTTCGCCTGGTTCGAACAGGAGTGCCAGAACCACTCCGCCCGCAAGACCCAGACCAGCGATCCACGCCAGGCCTATCTCGACATCGTCAATGCCTGGCAACTGGGGCGCCGCGAGCTGGCTATCTTGCGTGAGCTGGCCGCCTGGCGTCAGCAGGAGGCAGTACGCCGGGATCTGGCCCTCAACTTCGTGGTCAAAGAGCTGCACCTGTTCAAGGTGGCGGAGCGCAGACCCACCTCGCTGCGCGATCTGAACGAGCTGGGGCTGGCCCCCATCGAGATCAAGATCCACGGCAAGCGGATGCTGGATATCGTGGCCGCAGCTCAGCAGAGCGATCCCGACAGCTGGCCCGAGCCCATTCGCCGGCTGGTGGACTACCCCCAGTACAAGGCCGAGCTCAAGCGCATCAAGGGGATGGTGGAAGAGAAGGCCAAGGCCAGCAACATTCCGCCCGAGCTGGTTGCCAGCAAGAAGATCATTCACCAGTACTTCACCTGGAGCTGGCGCATGAGCGACGAAGAGCGCGCCCGGGCCGACAAGCCGATGCTGCTGCAGGGCTGGCGCCATGAACTGGTTGGCCACTTGCTGGCACAGTGATCACAAGATTAAAAAAGGGGCCCTCGGGGCCCCTTTTTTTGCCGGTGTTACTGCAGCGGATAGCGGTAGCGAGCCAGGATCTGCCCGTACTCCGGGCTTTGCAGCAGGGTCCGGATCGCCTCATCAAGCCGTTGCAGCTGTTGTGGCGTGGTGGTGCGACGACTCAACATCAGGTGGACCGGGGTCTGCTGTATGTCGAGCAGGGTGGTCAGTTGATCGAGGGGGAGCCCGGCCAGATTGAGCTGCTGCAACCCCATGGGGTCCATGACAACCCCCTGGATCCGGCCAGCCAGCAGCAGTTTGATCAGCGGTTCCATTTTGAGCCTGACCAGCAGTCGCTGCTGCATCTGGGGTGACTGCATGAAGGTGCGAAAATCGGTGCCGTAATCAAAATCACGCAGCAGGCCGATGGTGAAGTCTGGCCGGGAGAGCAAGTCGGAGAGCTGGGTTATCTCCTGCCAGCGCCCCTTGTCCTGACGGCGGATAAGCAGCACGGTCTCTTCATTGCGATAGGGCAGGGTAAAGCGGGCATACAGGTCGCGCTCGGCAGTCTGGTTGGCGGACATGGTCAGTTGGATGGTGCCGAACTCCAGTTCGCGCAGCACACGGGCCCAGGGCATCTCGCTGTAGTTGGCGTGAAACCCAGCCCGGTTGAAGATGGCTTCCAGCAGGTCGATATCCAGCCCCTGCAGTTGCTGCTGTTCGTCGCGAAAGCTGAACGGGTGCCAGCTTGACCAGCCCACCAGCAACGACTCTTGCGCCCAGGCGGAGCAGCACAAACACCATAACAACAAGACTCTGTACACGGATATGTCCCTGTTCAGCGTGGTTGTTGTTGATTATTGAATAGAAATGTCGGGCTGACCAGCCCGCAGGAGAGGATGCACGGACGTGCATCCCTCAGAGTTCGTGGGCGTGGAATCCCTTGCGATAGCGGGCTTCGCAGCGCGGGCAGCGTTGCAGGGTCGGGTCCTGTTCCAGCTGTTCGATGGCCAGCGGCTCCTCGCAGTCGGAACAGAGGCCATAGAGGCCCAGATCCATCTGACAGAGGGCGGCATCGATGCGCTTGAGGCGAGCCACGCTCTGCTCCACCTTGGGCAGGTCGAGGCGGCTGGTCAGATCAACCAGTTGATCCCGCTCGCAGTGATCCACCTTCTCTGCCCACTCGTCACGCCGACAGGCTTTGAGCTGACCGATCAGCTCTTCTCTTACTTGCGCCCAGTCAGTCAGCAGGCGATCACGCCACACGGCCAACTGAGCTTGCGTCATTTCACACACACTAGCCCCCAACAGACGAATTACGAATCTGGGGCAGTATAGGGAAGCGACAGGATTATCAAGATGATATGCGTCAAGTAAAGGACGGTTAGATCACAGTTTTCGACGCCTGCAGCAAGGCATCCCGGATGGGATGGGTCTCCTTGAGTACCCGGATTTCCCCAAACAGCCGATCCGCCTCGGGATACTCCCGCTTGAGATAGCTGAACCACTGCTTGATCCGGCTGGGATAATAGTCGGCTTTTTCGCTGGCCAGATCTTGCTCGGTGTAGCTCACCATCAACTGCAGCACCTCGGCCCAGCTCATGTGGGCACAGCCGGTTTTCATCACGTTGGCCAGATTGGGCAGGGAGATGGCGCCGCGACCCACCATCAGGGTGTCGCAGCCGGAGACCTGAGCGCAGGCGAGGGCATCCGCATGATCCCAGATCTCGCCGTTGGCGGTGACGGGAATGGGCAGAGCACGGCGAATGGCGTCCACATACTCCCAGTGGGCCGGCGCCTTGTAGCCTTCGCGCTTGGTGCGGGCATGCACGGCCAGCTCGTTGGCGCCGCCTTGATGAACGGCCTGGGCGTTCTCCAGATAGAGCTCCTTGTCATCGTAGCCGAGGCGGATCTTGGCACTCACCGGCAGATGGGCAGGCACCGCCTCGCGCACCGCCTTGACGATGCGATAGATGGTCTCGGGCTCTTTGAGCAGCACGGCCCCCCCCTTGCTCTTGTTGACCGTGGGGGCGGGGCAGCCGAAGTTGAGATCGACGCCAGGGGAGCCGAGTTCGATGGCTCGCAGCGCGTTTTCGGCCAGCCACTCTGGGTGCTGGCCCAGCAGTTGTACCCGCACCGGGGTGCCGGCCCGGGTCTTGCCGTCCTGTTTGAGCTCGGGGCAGAGGCGATGGAACACCTTGGCCGGCAGCAGCTGATCGACCACCCGGATGAATTCGCTGACGCAGAGGTCGTAATCGTTGACGGAGGTGAGCACCTCCCGCATCAAGTGATCCAGCACCCCCTGCATGGGGGCCAAAATAACGCGCATAACCGGTTCCGAAGGGCAAACAGAGAAAAAAGAGCGCAGATTGTAGTGGTAATGGCCTGCGTTGTCAGCCATCTGCCCACTCGATGAGCCTAATCGGCAGCCGTCCCCGTGGGCCAGGCTGTCGGCTTTCGGGTCAACTCTGTTAGGCTAAGCAGAGCTGGATGGAAGAGGAGTGGCTATGAAACGTTGGTGTTTGATGGGGTTGGGCTGGCTGGCATTCGTGACCGGCATCATCGGCATCGTGCTGCCCCTGTTGCCGACCACGCCCTTCATGCTGCTGGCGGCGGCCCTGTTTGCCCGCTCGTCGCCTCGTTTTCACCGCTGGCTGCTGGCGCACCCCTGGTTCGGGCCGCCCATTGCCGACTGGCAGCAGTATCGCGGCATTCGCCGCCATGCGCGGCGGCGCGCCATCCTCTTCATTCTGCTCTCCTTCTCGGTGTCGCTGGCGGTGGTCCCCCTGCTGTGGGTCAGGCTGCTGCTCATTGCCATAATGGTGATCCTGCTCACCTGGTTAATGCGTCTGCCGGTGCTGGAGCCAGTTGCAATGGAGAAGTGAAGTCCCTAAGCTATTGCGGCAATAATGCTATGGAGTCGGCCTGTCATTTTTGCGTGACGGGCCTTTTTATTTCCCGCTGGCGGGAAGCTGAGAGAAACGACCATCTGCGTCGAAAAACAAACGGTCAAACCATGAATCCGGAAACCCTGAAATTTATCGAAGCGAGCATCAAGACCATTCCCGACTATCCGAAGCCGGGCATCCTGTTTCGCGACATCACCAGCCTGATCGAGAATGCCGATGCCTTCAAGGCCACCATTGATCTGCTGGCCAATCACTATCGTGATCAAGGGATCACCAAGATTGTCGGTACCGAAGCGCGCGGCTTCATCTTCGGCGCGCCGGTTGCCTACGCCATGGGTCTGGGCTTCGTGCCGGTTCGCAAGCCGGGCAAACTGCCCCGCGCCGTCATCGAAGAGTCCTATGCCCTCGAATACGGCACCGACACCCTGCAACTGCACACCGACGCCATCGTGCCCGGTGACAAGGTGCTGGTCGTGGACGATCTGCTGGCCACCGGCGGCACCGTCGATGCCACCGTCAAGCTCATTCGCCGCGCCGGCGGTGAAGTGGTTGATGCCGCCTTCATCATCTCCCTGCCGTCCCTCGGTGGTGATGCCCGCCTGACTGCCGCCGGCGTCAAGGTGGTTTCTCTGGTCGAACTGCCGGGCGAATAAGCCCTCAATCTGACCAAGCTGGCAGGTCTCGTCAGCCTTGCCTGCGTCCAGACCGGTGCCCGTACGGGCATCGGTTTGAAATTCAAGCGATCCCTCCCGCCCTGGCCGATAGCCGATACAGCCCGCCCCGCATTTGTGTTAGCATCCAGCCTCAATGCCTTGTCATCCCTGCATCGAGATCTATGAGCTATCAGGTTCTGGCGCGTAAATGGCGCCCCCATACGTTTGAACAAGTGGTAGGCCAGCATCATGTGCTGACCGCCTTGACCAACGCCCTGGATCAGGGACGGCTGCATCACGCCTATCTGCTGAGCGGCACCCGCGGGGTCGGCAAGACCACCATCGCCCGCATCCTGGCCAAGAGCCTCAACTGCGAGCAGGGGATCAGCAGCCACCCGTGCGGGGTGTGTGACACCTGCCGCGAGATCGATCAGGGCAACTTCGTCGACCTGCTGGAGATCGATGCGGCGTCGCGCACCAAGGTGGAAGATACCCGCGAGCTGCTCGACAACGTGCAGTACCGGCCGGCCCGTGGCCGCTTCAAGGTCTACCTCATCGATGAAGTGCACATGTTGTCGCGCCACAGCTTCAACGCGCTGCTGAAAACCCTGGAAGAGCCGCCCCCCTATGTGAAGTTCCTGCTGGCCACCACGGATCCGCAGAAGCTGCCGATCACCATCCTCTCGCGCTGCCTGCAGTTTCATCTGAAGAGTCTGGATCAGACCCAGATCGCCAAGCAGCTCGAATGGGTGCTGGATCAGGAGGGACAACCCTTTGAACCGCGCGCCCTGCTGGCGCTGGCCAAGGCGGCCGACGGCAGCATGCGCGATGCCCTGAGCCTGACCGATCAGGCGCTGGCTCACGGCAATGGCAGCGTGCGCCTAGATAGCGTGCTGGCCATGCTGGGCACGCTCGATCATCGCCATCTGCACCAGCTGTTGGAGGCGGTGCTGCGCCAGGATGCGCCGGCCACCATGGCCAAGATCACCGAAATTGCCACCCTGGGCCCCGATTTTGATCAGCTGCACGCCGAGCTGGAAGGGCTGCTCCATCGCATCGCCATGGCGCAGCTGCTGCCGGCCACCGTGCAGGAGCAGGGGGCGGACGCTGATGCCCTGCTGCAACTGGCCCAGGCCATGAGCCCGGAAGAGGTGCAGCTCTGTTATCAAATCGTGCTGGGCGGTCGTAAAGACTTGCCCTGGGCTCCCGATGGCCGCACCGCGCTGGAGATGACCTGCCTGCGGATGCTGGCCTTCTCGCCCCGGCGCGAAGTACTGCACCCCGCCAGTCTGACGGCGCTGTCCCCCGCCATGGGAGGGTTGGCGCCAGAGGCGAGGAGTGGCGCAGCGGCGCCGGGAAAGCCCCAGGGGGCTGAGCCGGCCCCGGCTGCCAGTGCAGCGCCACAGGCTTCGTCTGCGGTTGCAGCCACCGCGCCTGCCGCGACCATGGCCCCTGTGGCGATGGCTGAGCCAGCGGCTGTCGAGCCAGCTTTGGAGAGACAGGATAACGGCGCCGAGCTGGATCCGCTGTTTGCCGAGCAGAATGAGTTGCTGCGCGAGGCCGAGCAGATGGGTTACGAGGCGGTGACGTTGCCGGCCGCGTCCGGCAACCTGCCGGCAGAGCCGTCTGTGGCTCCCCCTTCAGTGCCTGTCATGGCCGAGCACGAATCAATCCCGCAGGCCGAGGTTGTGGCCGACGCAGAGGCTGTCCCCTCGATGGTCTCCAGCATGCAAAGCCTGCTTGGCAAGCGCAATCTGCTGCGCAGTCGCCTGCGCAGCGAACCGTCTGCGGCGACCACCTCTGTGCGCACAGAGCCAGCCAAACCGGTGGCTGCTGCCAGACCGGCAACTGCGATACAGCCAGCCGCCGCCACCCCATCCCCGGCGTTCGAACCGCAACCGGCGCGGGTTGATGGGCAAGGGCTGTCGTCTGCCCGGCCAGCTCCGCAGACGGGGTATGACGACTTGCCGCCGCTCGATGCCTATGAAGAGAGCGGCAACGACTACGAAGAGTATTTGAGCCAAGGTTTCAGCGATGCGTTCGCCAGCGCCCCTCTGCCGGAGCGGGCTGCCGAGGTTTTGTCGCCGGCGCCTGTCCCCGCGGCCGTGGCACGTCCTCAGTCAGACGATCTGCCGCCCTGGGATCTGGACGGTAGTGCACCTCGGCAGGCTACCGCAGCGCCTGTTGCGGCTCCCGTGACGGCCTTTCGCGAGGTCGTTGCCAGCGAGCCGGTGCCTGCGGCCTCGGTGATGGAGACCATTGACTGGGACGAGCTGGAGGGTGACAGCCAGCCGCAAGCGGGAGAAGTGGCGGCCAGATTGATCCCGTCCTCCCTGCTGAACAGCTGTGGCGATCCCTGGGCCGAGCTGATTGCCCGCACCGGTGTCGGTGGTCGACTGCGTCAGCTGGCCATCAACTCGGTCATGAGCCAGCAGGGGGACAAGGTACTGTTGACCCTCAAACCGGAGCAGCGCCATCTGATCAGCGACAGGGCGCGTGCCGATCTGGCCGAGATCATCGGCCCCGAGCTGGGGCAACCGGTGCAGGTGGAGGTCACGCTGGGCAACGTGCCCGAGCAGGAGACGCCGCTGGAGATAGAACATCGCCTCTATCTCGGGGTGCGTGAGCAGGTCACCCGGGATCTGGAGCAGGATCCCAACGTGCAATTTTTGCAGCAGCGATTTGGCGCCGTGCTTCACCACGACAGCATAGAGCCGCTGAGTCGCTGACAAACACCATGCCGGGCCAGGTGCCCGGTTGAAAAATGGTTTGGCTGTCCCCACTTAGGACGGGTAAACCCACGGCCCGGCGCTGGATGCCGGATTTCAAGATGAGAGACGACATATGTTTGGTAAAGGTGGAATGGGGAACCTGATGAAACAGGCCCAACAGATGCAAGAGCGCATGCAGAAGATGCAAGAGCAGCTTGCCCAGATGGAAGTGGTCGGTGAAGCTGGCGCTGGCATGGTCAAGGTCACCATGGCCGGCAGCCACAGCGTGCGCCGCATCGAGATCGACCCGAGCCTGATGGAAGATGACAAAGAGATGCTGGAAGATCTGGTGGCCGCTGCCGTCAACGATGCCGTGCGTCGCGTGGAAGAGCAGAACAAGAGCAAGATGGGCGAACTGACCGGCGGCATGCAACTGCCCCCCGGTTTCAAGATGCCGTTCTAAGCTCGGCCTGGCAGAACGCGCCGTACCGCATTTCTTGCGCATGACGGCGTGACCAGACGACACAGCGGATACAGAGATGTATCCGCTGTGTTTTTTTATCCGGTTTGCAAGGCGATAGCCGGTCTTGTTTGGTCGTCTGCTGGCGCGCAACTGTGAAGTGCTACCCCAGCCATGCAGGGAGGGATCATCAAGGGAGGCAGCGTCCCTTCACCCAATAGATGGCTCGGGCATCCTTGTCCACCCTGGGGTGGCCTGTCGCCAGCAGCCGGTAAGGTAGCCCTGCCAGCAACTGGGCCAGCTGAAAATGCGGATCATCCTGGTTGATGAGCAGGCTGGTATAGACGGGATCCCGGCAGGTCAAAATAGCATTGAGGCGGGCCTTGTCGACATTGGTTATTTGCCAGTTGCCATATACCGAAAATAATCCGCGTTCGGTTTCACCAAATTGCCAGCCGGCAATATTGGCGCGTTGTTCTATCGGTATTTTAAACAAGAAGTGTTGGGTGTCATCTTTCATATTCTTGGCGGCATCAATGGCGGGGTAAGCAAGAATAAACGTCAGCATAAACATAATACCGGCTGCGCTGGCCAGCAAGGTCGCGCCATGTATTTCGCGCCAGCGCCACAACTGTTCTACTGCAAAGATAAGCAATATGGCCGCAAATACATGCCGCCAGCCCAGCGTACTGATGACCCTGAGCACTTTATCCGGTATTTCCAGCGGCAACAGCGGCAGATAAAAGGGGGCCATCAGCAGCGCCAGTGCAAACAGGAACATGAACAAGGTCCAGCCACGGCCATAACCATTGAGCCAGCGAGGCCAGCAGACGCTCAGTTGCCCGATCATCAGGGCAAAGACCGGCATCAGTGGAAAGAGGTAAAGAGTCCGCTTGGTGGAGGCGATGCTGAGCAGCAGGGTACCCAGCGCCCAGCTCAGCAGAAACAGGCGGGAGGCGCTCCACTGCTTCTGCCTCAGGGTCTGCCAGCACCAGAGCAGCACCAGGGGCAGCCAGGGCAGGGTGTATTCGGCCAGCCCGCCAAGGTAAAAGAGGTATTCACCGGGCTTGATGTGACCGAGCTCGGCCGAGCTGCCCGTCAACCTGCCCACCTGATTTTGCCAGAACCACTGCTGCCAGAGCGACTCTCCCTCAGGATGCTGCCACAGGGCCAGCAGCCAGCCGGCGATGGGGGCGACAAACAGAAGGGTCATGCCGAGGTGCTGTATCACGAAGCGGCCTCCCTCCTGGTGTGCAAGTTGGCGTTTGAGTGCCGGCAGAAACAGCGCCAGCCAGCCGAAGAAGAGGGTGATGGGACCGATGGGGCCCTTGACCAGAAAGCAGAGGGAGAGCCCTAGCCCTGCACACCAGAGCATGTGCTGGCGATCCGCCAGATACCATTCGGCAAATGCCCACATGGTGAAGGCGACGAAAAAGGCGAGGCTGGTATCGACCCGGATCCAGTGGCTGTTCATGATGAAGCCCTCCATGGTGCCCAGGGCGATCATCGACCAGAGGGCGGCAGTGCTGGAGCCCAGTACCCGTCTGGCCAGCAGGCCGGTGAACAGCAGGGTTGCCATGGCCCACAGCGCCCCCACCAGACGCAGCGCCACCGTGACGCCGAGGTTGTCGTGGAGAAGGGCAAGAAAGGGAATGGTGAGGATGTAATAGAGGGGCGGTTTTTCGATGAAGCTGCTGCCGCCCAGCGTCGGGATGGCCAGTTCACGGCTGGTGAACATCTCCCAGGCGATGGCTGCCTCGCGAGGCTCGTCGGGGGTCCACAACTGGTGTCCAAACTGGCCTATCAGGGTGATGGCCAGCACCATCAGCAATAATCCGTACAGATGCGTATTCGGGGTTGTGCTAGTGGGCTGCATGAGGTCCTCTCGGCAGGCAAAGCTGCGCTTTGATAACGAACAGACTGACATCCGTGGTGTGAAAATCGGTCATGGTAATATCCATATTGATAAAGGCTCACCACACTAAAATATCGATGTTCAATCTAGTATCACATATTCTGATGGATGCTAATGAACAAGTTGTTACCAAATATTACTTAAGACGTTAACCATTATTGTGGTGAGATATTTTGTCTTGCTCTGCCATTTGTCAAATAAATACCTTTATTGGCTCATTGACACTTTTGGTTTGGTCATCGCTAAGATGCTTGACGAGCCATGGATAAACATGCCGGCCATATATTGATACCGCTGGCCGCTTCCATGTTTTTATTTTTCATATCAGCTGTCTGGATCTCGATATGCGCGGCTTCCTGATGGAAGATGAACCTGGTATCGAGGCAATAGCGAAGGTAGGTAGAGCAGATGCATTGCGTTGGGATCTTCGCTTGACTGGAGACGTCAACAGCAAGTGAGGTGATAGCGTCTTTTGGGTGTGCTCATTCTGCAGCCAGATCACCACCAGCTGAGCCACGTTGACCAAGACGATGAGGAGAATGCCGGCGACGAAGGTCGAGATAAAGCGCTTCGAGTTGCCGAGAGAACCTTGCTGGTTGCTCGCAGATCTTTGGACAAGTTGCAGCTGATGCATGCGAATCGTGGAGTGTGCAGTGCCAGCGGCAGGCCCAGAATAACTGGGGCAACGGCCCGGCTGGCGGGATGATTTTGTCGCTGCAGTGCAACTTGTCGCAACAAATGGCGTGAAGAGAGTGGTTTTGCGCGCAATCGACCGTTGGACTGGCCTGTTGCCTTGCTGCAGACAAACCCAACATAAACGACAAAAATCATATAAAACATTAACTTGGATTTAAGATTTTCGCTTTCGAAGACGCTTATGTCGTTTCATCATTACTATTTATGGATCAGTTATAAAACCTTTGTTCATTTGACTACTTTTCGCGTTTCTCATTGCAGAGTAAGATGCCACTTCAATAAAAATAAGAATTAGGAGTTCGGGTGTGAAGGCATTAGTAAAAGAAAGGGTATCGCCCTATATAAGCCAGTTATATGAGTGCGGTATTAATGATTCTGACATTAAGTTGGTGGTGGATCAGTTCCGCTCCGACGTGTCGGGCAGCTCGTCGCTGTTCCTGTTGCGCGATGATGACAAGAGCGACGGCATCAAGCTCTTCGCGAGCGGCTTGACTGAGGCCCAGCAGCAGTTCTACGTCCAGCACCATCGCCAGGATGTGTGGTTCAATCACTATCTGGACAAGGGCTGCCAGGGGATCGTCAGCGCCAACACGCTGTCCAACTCTGCGGGCCTGCTGGCCAGCTTCGGCGCCCAGTTTGCGGCCGGTGGTGTCTGCCGGGTGAAGGGGCGGGGGCTTAGTAGCCTGTGTACCTACCGGGCGGCCACCCAGGATGATTTCAGCGCCCAGGAAATTTCTTCCCTTGGCGAAGTGTATTCTGGTCTTGCGGCCTGGAGCCAACATTATTGGAACCTGCTGGCCCTGGAAACCCAGAACTATCAGCTGCAACAGCTGGTAAAAAACCACAATAAACCCAGCGCCATCGTGGATGACAAAGGGCATATTCATTATTCCAACGTGGCCTTCAATCGTATTGCCGACGAAAACGTGGAGTTACGGGCAGGCAATGGTATTTTCTCGCTGCAAAATAAGGAGCAGCAACGCCAGTTCAAAGAGATATTGAATGGCTTTGCCTATCTGCTGCCCGGTGCCAGCGCTTATATGTCCATTCCCCGTCAGCCCAATCTGCGACCGTTGCTGATCCAGTGCACCCTGATGAGTGGTCTCAACCGCTTCGAGCGGTATGTGGAAGTGGTGCTGCGGGATCCCGAGCACGCCTTCAACCCGGACATCGAAGCGCTGGCCAGCCTCTATCCGCTCACCATCGGCGAGAAAGAGTTGCTGGTGCTGATGAGCAAGGGCTACAGCAGCAACGACATCGCCGAGCTGCGCGGCGTCAAGGTGGAAACCGTGCGCTCGACCCTGAAAGGGGTCTTCAAGAAGACCGACTGCCACAGCCAGAACGAGCTCTTGCTGTTGCTGCAATCCATCTCCTGATCCATGCAAGCTATGCTTGGAGTGAGCCGGACATAGTGCCCGACTCGCGCCTCCCGGCCGGGAGGCAGGTTGGGGGAATGCACGATGGAATCACTCAAGGCAAAGGATTACATGCAGACTCGGCCCATCACCTTCAGCGCGGAGATGATGGTGCAGACGGCGGTGGAAAAATTTCTCAACAGCCGTCAGCTTGGTGGCCCCGTGGTGGATGGGCGGGGTCATCTGATTGGCTGGGTCTCCGAGCAGGACTGCATCGCCGTCATGTTGAAAGAGGCCTATCACTGCGAACAGGTGGCCCAGGTACGGGACGTGATGCGCAAGGAGGTGCTGGCCGTCGGCCCCGATACCAGCATCCTGGAGCTGGCCGAGATGATGATGGGGCAAAAACCCAAGATCTACCCGGTGGTGGAGGAGGGGCATCTGCTCGGGGTCATCAGCCGCCACGACGTGATGCAGGCCATCCACGCCCAGCTGGGAGCCTGCTTCGTGCGCAAGGCGCGGGCCTGAGCCCGATTGATGGAGGCACTGTTGTCATCCAAAGAGCAGGCATCTGGCCTGCTCTTTCTTATGGTGAGTCCGTCATGAAGGGCTTGCTACCCGGATAACGCCTCTTTCATCGCCCTTGCGGCCGCTTTAAGGCTTGCACCCTCCGGCCTCGCTCTTTAGGATCGCTCGAAGCTATCGATATGGCCCTATTGTCGGGCACTCTTTTAAGGAATTCGTACCTTGTCTCTCTCTATCGAGGCGCTGCGCCGCCGTCTCCCTGCCTGCATGAATCTCGACGCCCGCCGTCTCTCCAGCCGTCTGCACGGGGCCAAGAAGCTGCCCGAGGGCAAACAGGCCGCCGTACTCGAGACCATCGCTGCCGATCTGGATGCGGCACAGGCGCGCTACCAATCCCGTTTGGCGGGCGTACCCAAGGTCACCTATCCGGACAACCTGCCGGTCAGCCAGAAGCAGGCGGAGATCGCCAAGGCGATCAGTGAGCATCAGGTGGTGATCATCGCCGGTGAAACCGGCTCGGGCAAAACCACCCAGATCCCCAAGATTTGTCTGGCGCTGGGGCGCGGAGTGAAGGGCTTTATCGGCCACACCCAGCCGCGCCGTCTGGCGGCTCGTACCGTGGCGGCTCGTATTGCCGAAGAGATGGAGTCCGAACTCGGCCACTACGTGGGTTACAAGGTGCGCTTTACCGATCAGGTTAGCGAGCAGACCCACATCAAGCTGATGACCGACGGTATCCTGCTGGCGGAGATCCAGAACGACCGGATGCTGACTCAGTACGACACCATCATCATTGATGAGGCCCACGAGCGCAGCCTCAACATCGACTTCATTCTGGGCTATCTCAAGCAGTTGCTGCCAAGGCGCCCCGATCTCAAGGTGATCATCACCTCGGCCACCATTGACCCCCAGCGTTTCTCACGCCATTTCAACAAGGCGCCGGTGATCGAAGTGTCAGGTCGCACCTATCCGGTGGAGGTGCGCTACCGTCCGCTCACCAGTGATAAAAGTGAAGGGCTGGAGGAGCGCGACGAGCTGCAGGGGATCTTCGATGCGGTGGAAGAGCTGGCCCGCGAAGGGCTGGGGGACATCCTCATCTTTATGAATGGCGAGCGGGAGATCCGCGATACCGCCGATGCCCTGCGCAAGCTCAATCTGCGCGATACCGAGGTGCTGCCGCTCTACGCCCGCCTCTCCAACGCCGAGCAGAACAAGGTGTTCCAGCAACACGCCGGGCGGCGCATCGTGCTCGCCACCAACGTGGCGGAAACCTCGCTCACGGTACCCGGTATCCGGTATGTGATCGATCCGGGCACCGCCCGCATCAGCCGCTACTCCTGGCGCACCAAGGTGCAGCGCCTGCCCATCGAGCCGGTTTCCCAGGCCAGCGCCAACCAGCGTAAAGGTCGCTGCGGTCGGGTGGCGGACGGTATCTGTATCCGCCTCTACTCCGAGGAGGATTTCAACGGTCGTCCGGCTTTTACCGACCCCGAGATCCTGCGCACCAACCTGGCATCCGTCATCCTGCAGATGCTGGCGCTCGGCCTTGGCAACATGGAGGCGTTCCCATTCGTCGAGCCACCCGAGTCGCGCCATATCAAGGATGGTCTGACTCTCTTGAAAGAGCTGGAGGCGGTGCGCGAGCTGCCCGCCACCGGCGATCGCGAAGCGAAACTGCAGCTGACCGAGACCGGTCGCCAGCTCTCGCGCATCCCCCTTGATCCGCGTTTGGCGAAGATGGTGATCAGCGCAGCGCAGACCGGCTGTCTGAGCGAGGTGATGGTGATCACCGCGGCTCTCAGCATTCAGGATCCTCGCGAGCGGCCCATGGAGAAGAAGCAGGCCGCCGACGAGCAGCACAGACGTTTTGAGGACAAGGATTCCGACTTCCTCGCTTTCGTTAACCTCTGGAACTACCTGAAAGAGCAGCAGGATGCCCTTGGCAGCAACCCGTTCCGCCGCATGTGCCAGAAGGAGTTTCTCTCCTACCTGCGGGTGCGCGAGTGGCAGGACATTCACTTCCAACTGCGCCAGACGGTGAAAGAGCTGGGTTTTAAAGCCAACCATGAACGGGCGGATTTCAAGACGGTGCACTGTGCCCTGCTGACCGGCCTCTTGAGCCACATCGGCAACAAGGATCTGGAAAAGCCCGAATTCCTCGGGGCCCGCAATGGCCGCTTCCACCTGTTCCCGGCCTCGGGTCTGTTCAAGAAGCCACCCAAGTGGGTGATGGCCGCCGAGCTGGTGGAGACCTCGCGCCTCTACGCTCGCATCAACGCCAAGATTGAACCCGAGTGGGTGGAGCCACTGGCGGGTCATCTCATCAAGCTGCACCACAGCGACCCCCACTGGTCGAAGAAAAACGGCGCCGTGATGGCCAAGGAGAAGGTGACGCTTTATGGCCTGACGCTGGTCAATGAGCGCACCATCAACTTCAGCCGTATCGACCCGGCGCTGTGCCGTGAGCTGTTTATCCGCCGCGCCCTGGTGGAGGGGGATTTCGAGACCCGTCACCGCTTCTTCAGCGACAACCGCAAGCTCTTGGCCGAGGTGGAGGCGCTGGAGCACAAGTCCCGTCGGCGCGACATCCTGGTGGATGACGAGGACTTGTTCCGATTCTACGATGCCCGCTTGCCGGAGGAGGTGATATCAAGCCGCCACTTCGACAAGTGGTGGAAAGAGGCGCAAAAGCAGGACGCCGAGCTGCTCAACTTCGAGAAAGAGATGCTGATGAAGGGGGATGCGGCCCACATCAGCGATCTCGACTACCCCAACTTCTGGCAGCAGGGGCGCCTCAAGCTCAAGCTGACCTATCAGTTCGAGCCGGGGGAGGCGGCGGATGGCGTGACCCTGCATATTCCGCTGCCGCTCCTGAATCAGGTGGAGGTAAAGGGGTTCGAGTGGCTGATCCCGGGTCTGCGTCATGAGCTGCTGGTGGCCCTCATCAAGTCGATGCCAAAGCCGATGCGCAAGAACTTCGTGCCGGCGCCCAACTATGCCGATGCACTGCTCGCCAGTATCAACCCCGAGCAGGGGCCGTTGCTGGACGAGATGGAACGCCAGCTGCGCCGCATGACCGGCGTGACCGTGCCCCGTGAATCCTGGGACTGGTCTGCGGTGCCCGATCACCTGAAACTCACCTTCCGAGTGGTGGATGACAAGCACAAGAAGGTGGCGGAAGGTAAAGATCTGGAGGCACTCAAAGAGTCGCTGCGCGGCAAGGTGCAGGAGACCCTGTCACAAGTGGCGGACGATGACATCGAGCAGTCCGGTCTTACCCTGTGGAGCTTTGGCGAGCTGCCGCAAGAGTACAGTCAGAAGCGGGGCGGGTTTGAGGTGAAAGCCTATCCGGCGTTAGTGGATCAGAAGGATTCGGTCGCCATCCAGCTGGTGGAGAGCCCGGTGGTGCAGCAGCAGCTGATGTGGGCCGGACAGCGCCGGCTGGTACTGCTCAACGTGCCATCGCCCATCAAATACCTGCAGGAGAAGTTGCCCAACAAGGCCAAGCTGGGGCTCTATTTCAACCCGTTTGGCAAGGTGGCCGAGCTTATCGATGACTGCATCGCCTGCGGCTGTGACAAGCTGATTGAGCAGCACGGCGGCATGGCGTGGGACGAGGCCGGTTTCGAGGCGCTCAAGGAGTATGTCCGCGCCGAGCTCAACGATGCGGTGGTAGAGGTGGCCAAGCAGGTGGAAGCCGTGCTGACGCTGTCCCATGAGATCAAGAAACGGCTCAAGGGCAAGATGCAGCTCGACACAGCCTTTGCCATGTCCGACATCCAGCAGCAGCTCGGCAACCTCATCCACAAGGGCTTTGTCACCGAGACCGGCTGGCAGCGGCTGCCTGACTTGCTGCGCTACCTGCGGGCCATCGAGCGGCGCCTAGAGAAGCTCGCCATCGATCCCAACCGGGATCGGGTCTACATGCTCAAGGTGCACAGCGTGGAGTCGGAGTACAAGGCGCTGCTCGCCAAGATCCCCAAATCCCAGCTTATTCCCACCGAAGTGGCCAATATTCGCTGGATGATCGAGGAGCTGCGGGTGTCGTTTTTTGCCCAGAATCTGGGCACCCCCTATCCGATCTCCGATAAACGGGTGCTGAACGCTATCGCTCAGTGCTAATCTGCTGTAAAGGAGAGGGGCCGGTGCCGTGTTGCCGGCCGGTTGGACGCTGACGGAGGAGCAAGGATGCTTGGAATCTGGTTAGGGATGGCGATGGTCAGCATCAGTGGCTATCAACCCATTGCCGAGCAAACCTGGGTGCAACTGAACCCGGAATACTACCCGCTGCAACGCACCCCGCCCGCCATGTTCGTGGCCTGGCGGGGCAATCAATTTCCCACCCTGGAACTCAAGAAGAAGAAGGGGCGCTGGCAGGTGCTGTTTCCGGCCAGGCTGGTGCCACCGTTCGATCTGTTCGAAGGGGAGGCCGAGCTTTCCAAGGCCTATCTGGCCAGGTTAAGGCGCATTGACGAGGCGGCCTACGGACTGGCACCCGTTGCGGCTCCCCCTTACCAGCATCATCAGCAGCAAGAGGTGGCCACCCTTGGCGTGCCCTTTATGGCCGAGTTTGCCGCGCCGCAACGACCAGGTCAGCCCCGTAGCAATAGTACAGAGGATGCCGAGCCCCTGCTGGCCGTTCTCAATTTGCGAGCAGCGGACTGGCAAGCGCCTGCGACACTGCTTGCTCAAGCAGGTGAGGCGCAGGATCCCGCGCTGGTTTCACTAGCAAGCGAGCCGACCGGCAGTACCCTCACGCTGGCGGCGCCAGCGGCGGGCGGTAAACGGGTATGTCATCAGGTCGCGGCGGGGGAGACGCTCTGGCGCATCGCCGCCATGCTGGCCCAGAGCGGAACCGTGACGGGGGCGGCGGGAGATACCTACAGCTATCTGCTGGCCATCGTCGATGACAATCGGGCGCTGATGGGCAACGGCATTCGGGTGAAGGCCGGAGACACCCTGTATTGTCCGGCGCCGCAGACCCTGGCCCGCTTCGATGCCCTGAGCCCGGCCCAGCGGCAGCAGCGCTTTGCCCGGTTGGAGCAGGGGCGTTAAGGTCTCTTGTCACTGTTCGGGGCCCGTGATAGTATGCGCCCTCGTTTTGCGAGGTGCTGACCGGTCGCAGTCAACACCATACATTCATCCATATGAGATAAACATTATGTCTTTCGTATTCCAAGCTGAAGTCCGTTCTGACCTGGGGAAAGGTGCGAGCCGCCGCCTGCGTCATGCTGACCAAGTTCCTGCCATCGTTTACGGTGCAGGCAAAGAAGCCCAGTCCATCACCGTTGACCACAAGAAATTCATCCTGGCCCAAGAAAAGCCGGAATTCTACGAGTCTGTACTGACTCTGGTTATCAACGGCGAAGAAGTTAACGTGAAAGTGAAGGCTATCCAGCGTCACCCGGTACGTTACAAGCTGGTTCACCTGGACTTCGTTCGCGTTTAATCGACAACGAACGTTCCAGTAAAGAGGCCACCCAATTGGGTGGCCTCTTTGTTTTTACAGGATTTTTCCCCGATAAAAATAAAATACTCAAATAGTACTGTTAGTCTTTACTTGTAGGCATGATTGACAGCAGCACACCAACTGTGATGCTCTGGCATCTATAAAGTATTCGAACAAGTCCAAATACGGGGTAATGTTGACCGTGATGAAGGGAATCATACGGGGATATTTCCTGCTGTTCACACCCATTCTGGTACTGGTTTTGGTGGGTGGGTATCTGCTGGGTGACGCACTGATCGAGCGCGAACTCTACCGTGTACGCAGCGATGAGAGCACCTTCCTGTCGCTCGCCAGCGGTCGTCTCGACGACGAACTGGCGGTGCCGCTGCGCCATGTGCGCAGCATGTCTGAAGAGCCCATCCTGCTCGAGGCGGCGGGTCGCAACGAGCGTGACAACATTGCCGCCCAGTTTACCGTGCTGATGAACCGCAATCCTGACTATGCCCAGGTACGCTGGCTGGCGCCCGATGGCATGGAGTTGGTGCGCTTCAATCGTCAGGACCGGCATCTGCAGCGTGTGCCCGATGACCAGCTGCAAAACAAAAAGGATCGCTACTATTTCCGCGATGCTATGGCGCTGCCCTGGGAGCGGATTTACGTCTCGCCGCTTGATCTCAATGTCGAGCAGGGGGTGATCGATCGCCCCTTCAATCCCATGATCCGTATTGCCAAACGCCTGCGCCTGGGGGATCGCGATCTGGGCTTGCTGCTCATCAACGTGCAGGCCGGCCGTATGCTCAAGGTATTTGCCAACAGCAGTGGCAGGGCCGCCGATCACACCATGCTGCTCAATCAGGATGGCTATTGGCTGCGCAGCCCGGATCCGGCACAGGAGTGGGGCTTCATGCTCGAGCGTCCGGACCTCACCTTGAAGCAGTTTTCTCCCCAGGCCTGGCAGGCATTCTTGGGGGCTTCGAGCGGCCAGGTTGAACTCGCCGACGGTCTGTGGAGCTGGACCACGCTGTACCCGGCACTGAATCACGATCAGCTGGCCTGGAAGGCTGCCTCCATGGTGCCACGCAGCGAGCTGCTGGCCATTCGCACTCATATCTGGGGGATCATCTCGGCCACTTGCGCCATCTTGCTGTTGTTGTTCGGCGCCGCAGTGGCCTCGCTGGTGCTCAGCCGGCATCGGGAGCAGCTGGCGCAGCAGGAGGCGGCCAGACTGGCGCGGGTCAAAGGGGATTTCATCGCCAACATGAGCCACGAGATCCGCACCCCCATGAACGCCATCATGGGGTTGGCTTACCTGCTCGAACAGGGGGGGCTCGACGATGGCCAGCGCGCCCTGGTACGCAAGATCCATCAGGCCGGGCAGGCTCTGCTCGGGATCATCAATGACATCCTCGATTTTTCCAAGATTGAATCGGGCCGGCTCGAGCTCGAGCAGGTGCCATTCAGCCTGGAAGAGGTGCTCGATCATGTGGCAGCCATCATGTCCACCTGCGTTGGCAACAAGCACCTCGAGCTGGTGGTGAGCAGCGCCCCCGAGCAGGCCGCCCACCTGGTTGGGGACGCCCTGCGCCTCGAGCAGATATTGCTCAACTTGACCGGCAACGCCATCAAGTTCACCGAGCGCGGGGAGGTGGAGGTCAAGGTCGAGCTGGAAGCCGAGCAAGACGGCATGGCCACCTTGCTGTTTCGGGTGCGTGACACCGGGATCGGCATTCCGCCCGAGCAGCAGGCCAACATCTTCAATGCCTTCTCCCAGGCCGACTCCTCCACCAGCCGCCGTTTTGGAGGAACCGGGCTCGGCCTGACCATCAGTCGCCGTCTGGTGAACCTGATGGGGGGCGACATCGGCGTCATCAGCGAACTGGGCAAGGGGAGCGAGTTCTGGTTCCGCGTCCGGCTGGAGCAGGTAGAGCGGCCCGAGGCTTTCCACGAGCGGCTGCAGCACGTTTCGTTGCTTATCGCCGACGACAACCAGGTGACCCGCGACACCCTGTCGATGACGGTGGGCTCCCTCGGCTGGCAGTCACGGGTGGTGGAGTCGGGCGAACAGGCCTTGCACCATCTGCTGCGGCAGGGGGAGCGTTTCGATGTGATCCTGCTCGACTGGATCATGCCGGGCATGGACGGTCTCGAGACCTGCGTGGCCATTCGCCAAGCCTTCGAGCAGCAGGATCGTTCGCCCATCATCATCATGGCAACGGCCTATTCCCAGGAAGAGTTGATGCGCCGCCCCGGCTCAGAGCAGGTGGATCTGGTGCTGCACAAGCCGGTCACCGGCTCCAGCCTCTACAACGCGGTGGCGCGCCTCATTCATGAGAAGCGCGAGCATGTGGATCTGCTGGAGAGCGGCCAGCGCCGTCTGCGCCTGCCTGGCGTTCACATACTGCTGGTCGATGACAGCGACATCAACCTGGAGGTGGCAACCCGCCTGTTGCAGCGGGAGGGGGCCGAGGTGATCACCTCCATCGACGGGGAGCGGGCCCTGGCCTGTCTTGCCAACCCGACGCAGCGTATCGATCTGGTGCTCATGGACGTGCAGATGCCGGTGATGGATGGCTACGAGGCGACCCGTCGCCTGCGTCAGCTGCCGGGACACAAGGAGACGCCTGTGCTGGCACTCACCGCCGGGGTGTTCAAGGATCAACGCGAGGCGGCGCTGGCCTGTGGCATGAACGATTTCATCGCCAAGCCGCTCGATGTGGAGCAGCTCATTGCGACCCTGCTGCGTTACCTGCCCGACAGCGTGGTGCCGCTCACGATCAACGACGCGCCACCTGCCGTGGAGCCGGTAGCCGGCATCGATATCGATACCGGGCTTCGCAACTGGGGCGAGGCCTCCGTCTATCTCAAATACCTGCGCCGATTCCGTGATGACTACATGACGGTCGGTACCGTGCTGCCGGACTACATCGCCCAGCACGAGACTGATGCAGCCGCGAGCCTGACACACAAGCTCAAGGGGGTGGCGGGCAGCCTGTCGCTCACCGATGTGGCGCGCATCAGCGCAGAACTGAATGAGGCCATCGAGCAGGGGGGAGACACCAGTCAGCTGATAGCTCCGTTCCTGGAGGCACTGGAACGGGCGCAGCAGGCCATCGACCTCTATGCCGGACGCGAGCCGGGGGCTGTCAGCTCCCCGCTGGCGCAGGGCGAGGCGCAGGAGGTGTGCCTGCACGCCCTGCGTGAGGCACTTGTAAGCGAGGATCTGGAACTGATTGAACCGGCGCTGGGCCAGGCCAAGAGTTACTTGCCTGCTGAGCTGGTGAGCGAGATCGGTGCGGCCCTGGAGCTGTTCGACATCCAGCTCGCGACCTGCAAGCTGGAGGGGTATCTGGATAATCGGGAGACACCTGGATCATGAATCGACCGCGAGTGTTGATCATCGACGACGAGCCGAGCAACCTCGGGCTGTTGCGGCAAATCCTCAAGGAGGAGTACAGCCTCTTTTTTGCCAAAGGCGGCGAGGAGGGGCTGGCCGCTGTGGCGCGCCACGAACCCGCCCTGATCCTGCTTGACGTGCGCATGCCTGACATGGACGGCTACGAGGTGTGCCGCCGGCTCAAGGCCGATCCGGCCCACGCCGGGATCCCGGTGCTGTTCATCACGGCGAGCGACAACCCGGACAGCGAGAGCCAGGGGTTCGAGGCGGGCGGGGTGGATTACATTTACAAGCCGGTCTGCCCAAGCACGGTACGCGCCCGGGTGCGCACTCACCTCTCGCTGGTGCGCCTCGATCAGCTCGAGCGCAGCTACCGTACCGCCATCGTGATGCTGAGCGAGGCGGGTCACTACAACGACACCGACACCGGGGTACATATCTGGCGCATGGCCGCCTATGCCCGAGCCCTGGCCGACGCGGCAGGCTGGAGTGCAGATCAGTCTGAGTTGCTGGAGCTGGCGGCCCCCATGCACGACATGGGCAAGATTGGGATCCCCGATCACATCCTCAAGAAGCCCGGCCCCCTCACCGAGGAGGAGTGGGCCATCATGCGCACCCATCCGCGCATCGGTTACGAAATCTTGAAGCGCTCAGACGGGCTCATCTTTCGCATGGCGGCAGAGATTGCCCTGCATCACCACGAGAAGTGGGATGGCTCGGGTTACCCCGCAGGAGAAACCGGCGAAGGTATCCCCGAGGCGTCGCGGATCGTGGCCATCGCCGATGTGTTTGACGCTTTGAGCGTGCGTCGCCCTTACAAGGAGCCTTGGCCTTTGGAGCAGGTGCTGGCGACGATGCGTGACGGTGCTGGCCAGCACTTCGATCCCCGGCTGCTCGCCTGTTTTCTCGAGATCATGCCGGAGATCTTGCGCCTCAAGGCCCAGTGGGACAACCGCGAGGAGCGGGGGATCACCAGATAGGTTGGGTCAGGTAGGGATTGCTTGCCTGCTCGCGGCCGAACGTCGAGCTGGGACCGTGGCCGGGGATGAAGACGATGTCATCGCCAAGGGGCAGCAGGGTCTCGGTGATCGACTTGATGAGCGTCCCGTGATCGCCACGGGGAAAGTCAGTCCGACCTATGCTGCCGGCAAACAGCACGTCACCCACCCAGGCAAGCCGCTCGGTTTGAGAGAGCAGCACCACATGACCCGGGGTGTGGCCTGGGCAAAAGTACACCTCCAGCTCGCATTGACCCACCTTTACCTTGTCGCCTTGCTCAAGCCAGTGATCCGGCGTGAACGCGGGGGTATGGGCGAAGCCGAACATCTGGCTCTGCTGGGGCAGCATGTCGAGCCAGAACGCATCCTCTTTGTGGGGGCCGGTGATGGCCACCCCGGTTTTCTCCCGCAACTCGGCAGCGGCACCCACGTGATCCAGATGACCGTGAGTCAGCAGGATATGGGTCAGGGTCAGCCCGCGTTTGGCGATGGCGGCCAGCAGCTTGTCCGCTTCGCCGCCCGGATCGATGAGGGCGGCCTGATGGGTCTCGTCACACCAGACAAGGGAGCAGTTCTGGGCAAACTGGGTGACCGGGATCACCTCGAATTTCAACATATGGGGTCCTCTTGATGGGCCGCTGATTCAGGCGCGCTGCTTGACAAAGAAGTCGAGGCAAGCCTGCTTGTCACCCTGGAAGATGATGCGTTCGCGCTTGTTGCCAAGCTGGTAAAGGTACATGGGATCGTAATAGCGGGTCAGCAACAGGGTGATCCAGGCCAGGTGCAGCGAGGTATCACCGCTACTGGCTTGCTCGGCGAGCGCGCTCTGCATCAGGGCATCCAGCTCACGATGAGCCTGATCGCCGAGCCGGCGCTTGAGTCTGGCCAGTGCATCGGTGAGGTAGGCGGCAAACAGCGGCCAGCCCTCTTCGGCGCCAAACATCGCCTGATAGCGCAGCCAGAGGTCGTGCACATAGTCCTGGCGGATCTGTTCGGCGCGCTCTTCTTGCGGCACTTCGACCACCACCAGTGGCGCCTGGCTCATGGCATCGAACAGTGGATTGGGCAGGCAGCAGCGACCGATGAGGCGGCTCTCGTCTTCCACCACGAACGCCTGCTCGCCCTGATGGCGGCGCTTGAGCAGCTCGATGGCCAGATTGTTTTCAAAGTTGATGTTGCTGGGCTGGCCACCGGGCAGCTGGCCAAACGACGACCCCCTGTGATGGGCATGGCCTTCCAGATCCAGCGCCTGGGCCACCTCGGCCAGCATGTGGGTCTTGCCGGAACCGGTCATGCCGGTCAGCACGGTCCACTGGCACTCTGCCGCCGCCCCATCGAGCGTGTCGATGAGGAAGCGGCGCAGATCCTTGTAGCCGCCAGCTATCCGCGGGCGGGTGACCCCAGCTTCATGCAGCCACTGCTGCACCGTTTGTGAGCGTAGGCCGCCGCGAAAGCAGTAGAGCACGGCATCCGGCTGCCGGCGCAGCTGGGCCAGCCAGCCCTCGAGGCGTTCGGCGCGCACGGCGCCACCGACCAGTTGATGGCCCAGTGCAATGGCGGCCGCCTGCCCCTGCTGCTTGAAGCAGGTACCGACCTGGGCCCGCTCATCATCCGTCATCAATGGCAGATTGGTCGAGCAGGGGAAGGCCCCCTCCTTGAACTCGATGGGGGCGCGCAGGTCGATGAGCGGAACGTCATCCAGAAAGATTCGGGCGTAATCCGTGGCCAGTGGCAGTGCACTCATTGGACAACCTCGATGAACTGGTTGCTGGTGCGGGCCTGCAGCTGGCCGATGGGGGAGAGGGTCAGCCCTGCCTGTGCGGCAATGGCGAGGAGCTCGGCTTCACTTTCTTTACCGACGGCTACCAGCAAGCCGCCGCTGGTCTGCGGGTCGCACAGGATGTTGCGGGTGCGATCATCCATGGCGTCCAGCTTGTCACCATAGGAGTCGAAGTTGCGCAGGGTACCGCCCGGTACGCAGCCCTCGCTCAGGTAGTAATCCACCTCGTCCAGCAGCGGCAGCGCCTTGAAGTCGAGGCGGGCGCTGACGCCGGAACCTTCGCACATCTCCAGCAGATGGCCGGCCAGACCAAAGCCGGTCACGTCTGTCATGGCGTGTACGCCGGGCAGCTCGGCAAAGCGCTGGCCAATCTTGTTGAGGGTGCACATGGCGTTGGGGGCCAGCTGCTCGTGTTCTGGTTTGAGTTTGCCCTTCTTCTGGGCGGTGGTGAGGATGCCGATGCCGAGGGGTTTGGTCAGATAGAGGGTGTCACCCACCTTGGCGGTGTCGTTCTGCTTGATGGCATTGAGCGGCACGATACCGGTCACCGCGAGGCCGAAGATGGGCTCGGGGGCATCGATGCTGTGGCCACCGGCCAGAGAAATACCTGCTTCGTGGCACACCTGACGGCCGCCGTCGATCACCTGCTGGGCTACTTCCGGCGCCAGGGTGTTGATGGGCCAGCCGAGGATAGCGATGGCGACGATGGGTTTGCCGCCCATGGCGTAGATGTCGCTGATGGCGTTGGTGGCGGCGATGCGGCCGAAGGTGAAGGGATCATCGACGATGGGCATGAAGAAGTCGGTGGTGGAGACGATACCCTGACCGTTGCCGATATCGACCACGGCTGCGTCATCCTTGCTGCTGTTGCCGACCACCAGCGTCGGATCGTCAAAGCCCGGGATCTGGCTCTTGAGAATGGTGTCGAGCACCTTGGGAGAGATTTTGCAGCCGCAGCCAGCGCCGTGGCTGTATTGGGTCAGACGAATGGAAGACATACTTTCCCCTTGTGTGTGCAAACTTGCGTGTACAAATAAGTGCAGCGGCTCTGTGGAGCCGTCAAATGTGCGCGTATGCGCGCGAAATTCGGGTGGCCTTGGCTGGCGTTGAGCGCAGCGATGTCAGGCAGCCGTGCAAGGCAGTCTGGCAGGACGGGGGAGGAGAGGCGACAGATGCGCCGGCGCAGCCCCGCCAAGGGCCACAGGACGGGCCATTATGCCACAAATGGCCGCTCTGGTTCGAACTGGAATTCACACAAAGCGCAGGGAATTGGCGGGTTTAGAGGAAAGGGTCAGCCTTCGCCATGACGCTGACAAGGCTCTCCCCCGCATAGCCCCGAAGGCGAGCCGTGCTGCCATCGGGGCCATCTTTGGTGGGGAACTTAGCCGGCTTGCTCCATCACCGGCTGGCGAGTCTTGCCGAGCCGGCGCAGGCGCCGTTGCAGCGGCCGCTCCAGCAGGGTGTAGCTCAGCGCCGAGAGCCCGATCAGCACCGCCAGCATCAACAACGTGGCCAACACACCCAGCAGCGGGTTGGTCTGGGCATACCACCACGCGGTGAGCCCTGGCGCGAGATAGTGGACAAGCTCGCAGCCGGTGAGCAGCACCAGCGCGTGCAGCAGGTAGATGGAGTAGGAGAGATCCCCCAGCCAGTTGGTGATGCGGTTATCCAGGAGGCGCAGCAGCGGGCTCTGGCGATCGCCCTGGCAGGCGGCAATCCAGATCAGCAACACGTAAGCGCTGATCAGCAGCAGGGTCAGCTGCGGCGTCATAGTGAACTGCATCAGCGCGAAGGGGAGCAGAAAGGCGAGCAGCAGCGGCAGATCTTGCTGCATCATGGGCCACTGGCGGGCGGCCTTCACCTTCGGCAGCAGCCAGAGGCCGAGCACGAATTCACTCACCCCGCGCCCGATGGCCAGTGCCCCGCTGGTGACATCCAGGGTACCCCGGCTGTGCACGATAAAGGCCAGCACCGTCAGGGCCAGCAAGGGGGCGAGGTTGCTCCAGCGGCTGCGGGTGACGGCGAGCGGGATGAGCAGCGGAAACAGCAGATAGCTAATCCACTCTACGCTCAGCGACCAGGCGGCGAAGTTCCAGGTCAATCCGTGATCGGTCACCACCTGCAGCAGCAACAGGCTGCTTGGCAACGCCTCGGCCGGGGTAAAGGGCGAGCCAAAAGGAGGCATCCCTTCCCACTCCCACATCTTGAACAGGGGGCCGGCGTAGAAGCCAATCCCATGGTGGGCCTTGTAGAGCTCCCAGCCAACCAGCAGTAGCAGAGTCACCAGATAGAGGGGATAAACCCGGGTCAGCCGCAGCCAGAGGAAGCGGCCATAACTTATGGTGCGGGGCGAGCGGGCGAAGGCTTCCCCGTAGACATGGGCCAGCACTAGCCCGCTCAAAATAAAGAACAGATCGACCCAGAGGTAGCCGTTCTCGATGAGTTGGGTGTGGCCGGCGATCGACTCCATCCACTGGGGAAAGAGCAGCAAGCGGGCGTGGAACAGCACCACCATCAGGGCAGCGATGCCCCGCAGCGGCGTCAACAGCGGCAATGATTGATTCATGACGGGATCCTTGATGATGTTCAGCTTGGCCTGACATCGATTTTTGTTGTGATGCCGCTCATCAACCCTGATGAGCCGGCTGCCCCGGCTTGGCGGCCACAGGCGGGATCACCTTACCTAAAAGAGAGCCATACGGGTGTGATTGTCGTCATGAATGCGCATTTATCATCCAAAAACCAGCAAGGGATCCGCGCTGCAGCGAAGGTGAAGAGGGGATCTAGACTAGGGAAGTCATCCATCAGCGTGCAAGGATTGTCCCGATGAAACTCTATGCCCATCCTTTCTCATCCTACAGCCAGAAGGTGTTGATCGCCCTCTACGAGAATGCCACCCCGTTCGAGTACCGGAATCTCGAAGAGCCGGCGGTCAATGCCGAACTTGCCGCCCTCTGGCCACTCAAGCGCTTCCCGGTGCTGCTGGATGACGGTCGCTGCATTCTCGAGAGCAGCACCATCGTCGCCCATCTGCAGGCGCACCACCCGGGCCCCGTCTGCCTGATCCCGCCTGGCGATGCGGGTCTGGAGGTGCATATGCTGGATCGCGTCTTCGATAACTATGTGATGACGCCGATGCAAAAAGTGGTGCTGGATGCGCTGCGCCCGGTCGCGGATCGCGACCGTTATGGCGTAGCGGAGGCCCGCGAGCTGCTCGATCAGATTTACCCCTGGCTCGATCAGCGGCTCGAAGGACGCCACTGGATTGCCGGCGCAGACTTCACGCTGGCCGATTGCGCCGCCGCCCCCTCGCTCTTCTACGCCGACTGGGCCCACCAGATCCCCGCTGGATATGGCCGTCTGCGTGCCTATCGCGCCCGTCTGCTCAATCATCCCTCCATCGTGCGGGTGGTGGAGGAGGCCAGGCCATTTCGACACTACTTCCCGCTGGGCGCGCCGGCGCGTGATTGAGCGGGATGATTTGTGGCGGACGGAATATTGCCGCCCCGGGCAATGTGCGAGGCGGACAGGGGCATGGCGGGGTCAATTGCAGGGGAAAAACAGCAATATTCATTCAGGTGAGTGAGTATGCGTTTATGGCCGATGTTTCCCCCGAGGAATTTTTAATGTTGATGCGTAATATTTCATGTTTTTGCATAAAGAAAATGCCGAATAGTCCCTGCCGGTGGGCTGTGTATGCCATGTCTGGGTCAAAGAGAGATGAGAATCGGGCTAACGATGCGGCAATTCCAGATTGAGGATGGCTGTCGTCAGTTGAAGAGGAGAGACAGGAGCACCCATCGCTGCTGGTGGCAAAGTCGGGGGCGGTTATCTCTTTGGCGGCTGCATAAAAAAAGCCCGCTTTGATCGCGGGCTTTTTGATGGCTTGCCGGACCCAGCCCTGGCTTGGAGCTGGAACCGGGGACAAGGGGGGGCAGCGCTGGTCTGCTCGGCTTAGCGGGCGCGCACCACCAGTCCTTTGAGGTAGAAGCCTTCCGGATAGGCGGTACCGATGGGGTGATCGGAGGCCTGGGACAAGAGCTCCAGGATCTGAGCGTCGCGGCCGGCATCGAGCGCCGCATCGGCAACGATCTTCTGGAACAGGCTTTGCTCCATCAGACCGGAGCAGGAGTAGGTCAAGAGCACGCCACCCGGTGCCAGCAGCTGGAACGCCAGCATGTTGATGTCCTTGTAGCCGCGACAGGCGCCCAGCAGCTGGGCCTTGCTCTCGGCAAACTTGGGCGGATCCAGCACGATGACATCGAACTTCTCGCCCTTCTCGCGGTATTCACGCAGCAGCTTGAACACGTCGTGACGAACGAACTGGGTGTTGCTGGTATCCAGCCCGTTCAGTTCGGCGTTCTGGCGGGCGATATCCAGTGCATTCTGGGAGAGATCGACGTTGACCACTTCCTTGGCGCCGCCCTTGAGGGCGTAGACGCCAAAACCACCGGTGTAGCAGAAGCAGTTGAGCACCCGCTTGCCTTCGGTGTATTTGGCGGCAGCCTGGCGGTTGTCCCGTTGATCCAGATAGAAACCGGTCTTGTGGCCGTTGCGAATGTCCACCAGGATCTTGACGCCGCCATTCTCCTCGATCACCACCGGCTCGGTCGGGGTCTCGCCATAGATGACGCCGGTGCGTTCCTTCAGCCCTTCCTTCTTGCGTACCGCCACGTCGGAGCGCTCATAGATGCTGCACTCGGGGTAGAGGGTACGCAGCGCTTGGGTGATCAACTCGCGCTGGAACTCGGCGCCGGCGGAGAGAATTTGGCACACCAGAAAATCGGCGTAGCGGTCGATGGTCAGACCCGGCAGGCCGTCGGATTCGGCGGCGCAGAGGCGATAGCCGGTGAGCCCCTGACGCTTGATGAGCCCGTCGCGGGACTCCTGGGCGTATTTGAGGCGACGGATGAAGAAGTCGAGATCGACGGTTTCATCTTTGTCGAAGGTCCAGACCCGGGCGCGGATCTGGGAGCTGCCGGACCAGGCACCGCGGGCGAGCCACTTGCCATCCTGGGTGTAGATCTCGACGGTATCGCCATCGATGGGGTTGCCCTGTACCCGCTCGATCCCCTTGGAGAAGATCCAGGGGTGGCGACGCAGCAGGGATTTTTCGCGGCCTTTGACGAGATAGATGGAAGCGCTCATGGGGGTTGCCAGATGGTCAAAAGAAAAGGGGCCACATTCTATGTGGCCCGCTGGCAAAACTCAAACAACCTTGGCAGATAGCGTCAGGCTCTGGGAGCTTGCTAATCAGATTTTTAGCCCCTTCAGCGCCTGTGCAAGCTCGGTGGCAGTGGCCTTGAGGCCGGCGGTGCCGGCCACCGAGGCGCTGGCGGACTCTTCCACCTGGCCCGCTTCGTGGCGCACCTGATCCAGGTTGCGGGTGATCTCCTCGGCCACCGAACTCTGCTGCTCGCTGGAGGTGGCGATCTGGGTGCTCATCTCCAGCACCGCATCGCTGTGGTTGCTGAGCTTGTCGATGTCGAGCCCCACTTCGCTGATCAAGTCCTGGCTGCTGGCGGCGCGACCGACCGTTTTCTCCATGATGTCGTTCAGCGCGCCGGTGCCGGCCTGCAGCTCTTCGATCATCTGCTGGATCTCCACCGTGGCCTGCTGGGTGCGGCTGGCGAGGGTGCGTACCTCGTCGGCCACCACCGCGAAGCCGCGGCCCTGCTCGCCGGCGCGGGCCGCCTCGATGGCGGCATTGAGGGCCAGCAGGTTGGTCTGCTGGGAGATGGCATTGATGACGTTGACCACTTCGTTGATGCGATTGGCATTGTGGGTCAGCCGTTCCACCGCGCCGGAGGCGTTGCCGATCTCGTCGGCCAGGGTACGGATGGCGGCAATGGTGCGAGATACCCGGGCGGCGCCGTTGGCCGCTTCTTCGCTCGACTGACGGGTCTGCTGCAGGGTGTCGTTGGCGTTGCGGGCCACTTCACGGATGGCGGCAGACATCTGCTCCATGGCGGCGGCCAGGGAGTCCATGTGCTGGCGCTGGGAGCGGGCCATGCTCTCACCCTCGCTGGCGTGATCGCGAAACTCGTCGGCGGCCAGGGTGAGCGCCTCGGCGGACTCTTCTACCAGTTGCACTATCTTGTGTTGGCGGTCGGTGAATCTGTCGATGCTGCCCGCCAGAATGGAGAACTCGTCCCGTACCGGGAAGAAGTTGAGGCGGAAGGTGAGATCGCCATCCGCCACGGTCTGCAATGCCTTGTTGGTGGAGTAGAGCGCACCGGAGACAAAGGTCATCAGGTAGTGGGTGACCAGCGCCAGCAGGGCAGCCAGCACGGCGATGATGGTGAGCGTGGTGCCCTGACCATCCCACATGGAGTAGCGGGAGGCATCCAGGGTGCCGGTGACGATCCCGGCCTGACCGGCGCTGGCACCGTATCGATAGATGTCGCCCTGCCGGGTTAACCCTGTGCTGCCGGTCGGACTCAAGGTGAGCTCGGCCGGCAGGGTGAGACCGGCGTGCTGGCTTGAGAGCTGGGCGCTGAGTTCGACCCGCTGCTTGAGCTGATCCAGGCGCAGCTGCATCTGTTGCTGGTGACCGTCGGCCAGCAGATACCAGCTGAGAAAGGCGATGAACAGCAGCGGGCACCAGAAGGTGATGAGAAATTTTTCGCTGATCGTGAGGTGAATGAGATAACGGTCAACCCACCGAAACTTTACTTCTTTCATAATGGTATTGCGTCCTGCAAGGGGATGAGAGTGTCGCGCTCATTATCGCCTTGGGGGGAAATTTCTTAAGGGGAAGGTGTGAGAAATGGGAGAGCAATCGTTTGTCGTGCGAGTGTGGGGCCTGGTTCAGGGGGTGGGGTTTCGTTACTTCACCCGGGAGCGGGCGCTGCAACTGGGGCTGCGGGGCCACGCCTACAACCTGGAAGATGGCTCGGTGGAGATCCTCATCTGCGGGCCGGAGCAGAGCGTGCAAATGATGCTGGGCTGGCTGGAGCGCGGGCCGCGTACCGCCGAGGTGACCCGGATGGAGTATGAAGCGGCGCCACCACCCAAGGGGAGCGGCTTTCATACCAATTGAGCGCCTTGCCACGCCAATGACGCCGAACAGCCATGAAAAATGGGAGCCATACAGGCTCCCGTTTGCATTGATGGCACTCTTGAGTCAGCCAGCCTGGGCGGCATCGGCGATGGCCTGGGTCTTGGCCAGCACCGCCTGCAGAGCGGGGCGTTTGGCCAGACGATCCCGATAGGCCGCCAGCTTGGGGGGAATGGTCTGCTCGAAGCGGGTGGCCCACATCAGGGTATGAGCCAGCAGCAGATCGGCGATGGTGATTTGCTCACCCAGCAGGTAACCCTGCTCGGGCACCCAGGATTCGGCGATGGCCGCCGCCTTGTCGAACTCCCACTTGGCAGTGGGGAAGATGGCCGGCAGGCGCTGGGCTTCGGGCAGGGCGAAGCGGTGCTTGCCGATGGTCCACAGCGGCTGTTCCAGCTCGCAGGTGATGAAACTGACCCACTGGGCGTGCAGCGCCGAGGCCTGGGTCCCTCTGGCTGGCAGCCAGTTCGGGCCATACACCTCGGCCAGGTACTGCATGATGGCGGCGGATTCGGTCAGCACGAACTCCCCGTCCTTGAGCACCGGCATCTTGCCGCTTGGGTTGAGGGTCAGAAACCAGTCGCTGCGGTTCTCGCCCTTGGCGAAGTCGAGAAACTGGAACTGCCACGCCACGTCCAGCTCTTCCAGTAACCAGGATACGCGCAGGGCCCGGCTGACGGGGGTGCCATATAAGGTGATCATGCTTGCTCCTTGCCTGATGAAAGGGGCCATGGGCCCGAAGTGAATCGCCAGTCTAGGCAAATTACCCAGGTGCAACAAGCACCGAAAGGGTGAAGCGCACACCACCCAGGGCGTTCAGTGGGGAGAGGAGAGAGGGAAGGGGGCGAAGAGGACAAATAAAAGGGAGGCCGCAGGCCTCCCTCGTTGCTTGATGACCGGGCAGCGCTTACTTGACGCGCATGCCGGGCTGAGCGCCGTCCTGCGGCTCCAGGATCCAGAGATCCTTGCCGCCCGGGCCTGCCGCCAGCACCATGCCTTCAGACATGCCGAAGCGCATCTTGCGCGGGGCCAGGTTGGCCACCATCACGGTCAGCTTGCCTTCCAGATCTTCCGGGTTGTAGGCGGACTTGATGCCGGCAAACACCTGACGGGTCTCACCGCCGATATCCAGCTGCAGCTTGAGCAGTTTGTCCGCTTCCGGTACCGCTTCGGCCTTCTTGATCAGCGCTACCCGCAGGTCAATCTTGGCAAAGTCGTCGTAGCTGATGGTCTCGCTGATGGGATCGTCTACCAGCGGGCCGCTCGCTTTCGGTGCCTGCTCTTTGGCCAGATCTTCCTTGGAGGCATCGATCATGGCTTCGATTTTGGCCGGTTCGATGCGGGAGAACAGCGCCTTGAACGGGGCCAGCTGATGGTTGGTTAGTGGCTGGGCGACACCGTCCCAGCTGAGGGTTTCCCCCAGGAAGGCTTCGGCGCGCTCGGCCAGCAGCGGCATCACCGGCTTCAAGTAGGCCATCAGCACCCGGAACAGGTTGATGCCGACGGAGCAGACCGCCTGCAGCTCGGCGTCAGCGCCTTCCTGCTTGGCGATGACCCAGGGAGCCTTGTCATCCACGTAGCGGTTGGCCTTGTCGGCCAGCGCCATGATCTCGCGGATGGCGCGGCTGAACTCGCGGCTCTCGTAGGCCTCGGCGATGGCTGTGCGGGCGTTGGCGAACTCGGCGTAGAGCTCGGGTTCAGCGCAGGTGGCGGCCAGCTTGCCGTCGAAACGCTTGGCGATGAAACCGGCGTTGCGGGAGGCGAGGTTGACCAGCTTGTTGACCACGTCGGCGTTGACACGGGCGACGAAGTCATCGAGGTTCAAGTCCAGATCGTCGATGCGGCTGTTGAGCTTGGCGGCGTAGTAGTAACGCAGGCACTCCGGATCCAGGTGATTGAGATAGGTGGAAGCCTTGATGAAGGTGCCCTTGGACTTGGACATCTTGGCGCCGTTGACGGTCACGTAGCCGTGCACATTGACCTTGGTCGGCTTGCGGAAACCGGCGCCTTCCAGCATGGACGGCCAGAACAGGCAGTGGAAGTAGGCGATGTCCTTGCCGATGAAGTGATAGAGCTCGGCCTCGGAGTCCGCTTTCCAGTAGCTGTCGAAATCGATGTCGCCGCGCTTGTTGCACAGGTTCTTGAACGACGCCATGTAGCCAATGGGCGCATCCAGCCAGACGTAGAAGTACTTGCCCGGGGCGCCGGGAATTTCGAACCCGAAGTAGGGGGCATCACGGGTGATGTCCCACTGCTGCAGGCCGCTTTCGAACCACTCCTGCATCTTGTTGGCCATCTCTTCCTGGATGGCGCCGGAGCCGCGCACCCACTCTGCCAGCCATTTTTCAAACTGCGGCAGGTCGAAGAAGAAGTGCTCGGAGTCCTTCATCACCGGGGTGGCGCCGGAGACGGCGGATTTCGGATCAATCAGCTCGGTCGGGCTGTAGGTCGCGCCGCAGCTGTCACAGTTGTCGCCATACTGCTCCGGGGACTTGCACTTGGGGCAGGTGCCCTTGACGAAGCGATCCGGCAGGAACATGGACTTTTCCGGATCGAACAGCTGGGAGATGGTGCGGCTCTTGATCTTGCCGCCGGCCTGCAGACGGCCGTAGATCAGCTCCGCCAGCTCGCGGTTCTCGTCGCTGTGGGTGGAGTGATAGTTGTCAAAACTGATGTTGAACCCGGCGAAGTCGGCCTGGTGCTCCTTGGAGACGGCCGCAATCATCTCTTCCGGGGTGATCCCCAGCTGTTGGGCCTTGAGCATGATCGGGGTGCCGTGGGCATCGTCGGCACAGACAAAGTGCACCTGGTGACCGCGCATTCGCTGATAACGAACCCAGATATCGGCCTGGATGTGTTCCAGCATGTGGCCAAGATGGATGGAGCCATTGGCATAGGGAAGGGCGCAGGTTACCAGCATTGTACGAGGATCAGTTGCCATATAGTCGTTCTTGATGTGCTTGTTGGGATGATAGAGTGCCGTGCATGTTACCCGAATTGGGGGTAGCCTGCCTAGGGTTGTGGCTCGTCCGCCCTGCCGGCGCACGCTGGTCGACCAGCAGGCAAGCCACTGATTTGTGTGCGGTAACCGTTCACCTCAGTGTGTTGAACGATACCGATGTCTGGAATGCAATCGTTTCACCTCAAGATAAAGACAAGATAATGAGGAGTTAATGGTGATTGATTCAGTAAAACAGATCCTCGCCGAATTTAAGCCAACTGGCTGGGGCAAGGATCTGGTGGCTGCCGGCTTCGTGCGCAGCATCGACAAACAGGGCTCGACGCTGACCATCAAGCTGGTGCTGCCCTTTGCAGGCCACTCCCTGTTTGAGCAGATCAAGCAGGAGTTCGATGCTCGTCTGCGCAGCGCCACCGGCGCCACCCGTATCGACTGGGTAGGCGAAATCGAGGTCGCCAGCCTGCCACGAGCGCAAGGATTGGCGGCGGTGCAGGGCATTCGCAACATCATCGTGGTCGCCTCCGGCAAGGGCGGGGTGGGCAAGTCCACCACTGCGGTCAACCTGGCGCTGGCGCTGCAAAAAGAGGGGGCGCGGGTCGCCATTCTGGATGCGGACATCTATGGCCCCTCCATTCCGACCATGACCGGGACCTTGAAGGAGCGCCCCGTCAGCCATGACGGCAAGCTGATGGAGCCGGTGATGGCTTGCGGCCTCAAGAGCAACAGCATCGGTTATCTGGTGGCCGAGCAGGATGCCACCATCTGGCGTGGCCCCATGGCGAGCAAGGCGCTGGCCCAGATCCTCCACGAGACCCGCTGGGGCGAAGTGGACTATCTGGTGGTGGACATGCCGCCGGGTACCGGCGACATCCAGCTGACCCTGGCCCAGCAGGTGCCGACCACGGCGGCGGTGATCGTCACCACCCCGCAAGACGTGGCGCTGGCAGATGCCCGCAAGGGACTGGCCATGTTCAACAAGGTCAGCGTGCCGGTGCTCGGCATCATCGAGAACATGAGTTACCACGTCTGCAGCGCCTGCGGTCATCATGAGCCGCTGTTCGGTACCGGTGGTGGCCAGAAGATGGCGGAACAGTATCAGGTGGCGCTGCTTGGCCAGTTGCCGCTGCACATCGACATCCGCCAGCACATGGACGATGGTTGTCCGACCGTGTTTGGCGCCCCGGCCGGGGAGCTGGCAGAGGCCTATCTGAAACTGGCTCGTCGGGTGGGGGCTGAGCTCTATTTCAGCGGTAAACCGATTGCGACCCCCCTCTATGCCATGGCGCTGGATGAATAATCGGCGGTCGACCGCCTGGGGTGGATTTGAGGGTGGGCATGGCTCACCCTTTTTTATATAATGGATCGGTTTAAACCATCCCCACTGCTCTTCTCTTTAGGTATTTTCAATGTCTGATACTCAACATTCGTGTGTGATCATCGGTATTGCTGGTGCATCCGCTTCCGGCAAGAGTCTTATAGCCCAAACCATCTATGAAGAGCTGGTGGCCGAGCTGGGAGCCGGTCAGATTGGCGTGATCACCGAAGATTGCTACTACCGCGATCAGACCCACCTGACCATGGAAGAGCGGGTCAAAACTAACTATGACCATCCCAACGCGCTGGATCACGACCTGCTGGTCCAGCACCTGAGCCAGCTGGTGCAAGGTGATGCGGTCAATATTCCCCAATACTCCTATACCGAACATACCCGCATGAGTGAAGTGACCCCGTTCGCACCGCGCCGGGTGATCATTCTGGAAGGGATCCTGCTGCTCACCGACAGTCGCTTGCGGGATCTGATGGATGCCTCCATCTTCATGGATACGCCGCTCGACATCTGCCTGCTGCGCCGTCTGGTGCGTGACGTGCAGGAGCGTGGCCGGACCATGGATTCTGTGCTCAAGCAGTACCAGAAGACGGTACGCCCCATGTTCCTGCAGTTTATCGAGCCTTCCAAGCAGTACGCGGACGTGATCGTCCCCCGTGGTGGCAAGAACCGCATCGCCATCGACATGCTCAAGGCGCGTATTCGCCACATGTTGATTGGTTGAGAGATATCAAGCCGGGTGATGCCCGGCTTTTTTAAATGAACAATTTGTCAGGAGAGTCGCCCAATGCGTCTTTGTGATACCGATATCGAACTTCATCTGGATGAAGGCAAGATCGTCATTGAGCCCAGACCCGGTATTGAACGGATCAGCGGCGTCAGCGTCGACGTGCTGCTGGGCAACGAGTTTCGGGTGTTTCGCGATCATACCGCCCCCTATATCGATCTGAGCGGCCCCAGCAGCGAAATGGCCGACGCCATCGATCGGGTGATGAGCGATGAAATCCATGTGCCGGATGGCGAAGCCTTCTATTTGCACCCGGGCCAGCTGGCCCTGGCAGTGACCTATGAATCGGTCACCCTGCCGGCCGACATCGTGGGCTGGCTGGATGGTCGCTCGTCCCTGGCCCGCCTCGGGCTGATGGTGCACGTGACCGCGCACCGCATCGATCCGGGCTGGTCCGGTCGCATCGTGCTGGAGTTCTACAACGGCGGCAAGCTGCCGCTGGCGCTGCGCCCCAAGATGAAGATCGGTGCGCTGAACTTCGAGATGCTCTCCGGTGTGGCGGCGCGTCCCTACAACAAACGGGAAAACGCTAAGTACAAGAGCCAGCAGGGCGCAGTTGCCAGCCGCATCAATCAGGACTGAGATCGGATCGACAGTCGAGCCGTCGGCAATGTGTTAAAAGAGGGCGCCGGTGGCGCCCTTCTCCATTTGCTTCGGCAGATTGATGTGGCGAAGAGGGCAGGGCGAGGGAATGATCTTGCCTGCCATTTGTACAAATAGGGCGATACGGTCGGTCGAAAATTGACGGAGCCTAAGTCGGTGAGAGTGGTTTTTGCGGCATACGGATGATGAATTGTTCCCGTTTGGGAACTGTTTTTGTCAGGCAAGGTCTGTTTAATTAATCAAGGACAAGCCGCATGGTGACTGGCTCTAAGCTATTTGCAGACGGAATGCTCTTTTTTTTTCTTACTGAAATATTTCAACAACGGGTATGGCGTTACCAGCCTTCTGGCATAATCCGCCGCAACTCATAAACAGGTTCGTTTTTTATGTTTGAAATGTTTAGTGGTTTGGGTTTGTGGTGGTCAATCGGTTTGGTATTGGCCGTTTTTTTTGTGTTGGCCTATGAATTCATCAACGGCTTTCACGATACCGCCAACGCGGTAGCAACGGTTATCTATACCAAGGCGATGCCGGCACACATGGCAGTAGTGGCCTCCGGTCTGTTCAACTTTGCTGGGGTCATGATGGGTGGTCTGGGGGTGGCTTATGCCATTGTCCACCTGCTGCCCATCGATCTGCTGCTGGGGATGGACTCCACTCAGGGTCTGATCATGGTGTTCTCCCTGCTGTTTTCCGCCATTGTGTGGAATCTGGGTACCTGGTTCTTCGGGATCCCGGCGTCCAGCTCACACACGCTGATCGGCTCCATTCTGGGGGTTGGTGGCGCCTATGCCTGGATCAGCCATCAACCGCTGCAGGAAGGCATCAACGTCGCGAAAGCCATCGACATCATGCTTTCCCTCATCATCTCTCCCACCGTCGGTTTCATCATCGCCGCATTGCTGCTGTTCGCCATGAAACGCGTCTGGCAGGGCAGCAAGATCCACAAGACCCCGGAAGAGCGTCTGCTGGTGGATGGCAAGAAGCATCCGCCGTTCTGGGCGCGTCTCACTCTGGTGGCGTCCGCCATGGGCGTGAGCTTTGTGCACGGTTCCAACGATGGCCAGAAGGGCATTGGTCTGGTGATGCTGGTGCTGATCTGCATGGCTCCTGCCTATTTCGCACTGGACATGAACAGCCGCTCCTATGACCTGGATCGCACCCAGGATGCCAATCAGCGTATCATGGAGATCTATCAGCGCAACCATGAGCAGGTTTCCAAGGTAGTGAACTTCAGTGTGCCTGCCCAGGCCCAGGAAGAGTTGATGACCCACTGTGCTGCCGATGGTGCCCTGCAGGCCATGGCCACGCTGGACAATCGTCTTGCCCAGGTGCGGACCTATGAAGAGATGGACCTGACCGACCGCCGTGAAGTGCGCCGTCTGTTGCTGTGCATCGACGATACCGCTCGCAAGGTGTCCAAGCTGCCGCTGCCGGCCAAAGAGCTGACTGACCTTGCCAAATGGCGCAAGGATCTGACGGCCACTGCCGAATATGCTCCGACCTGGGTCATCGTCTCCATCGCGCTGGCGCTGGGCTGTGGCACCATGGTGGGCTGGCGTCGTATCGTCTACACCGTAGGCGAGAAGATTGGCTCCTCCGGCATGACCTATAGCCAGGGGATCGCCGCCCAGATCACCGCTGCCGCTTCCATCGGCGTGGCCAGTCTGACCGGGATGCCGGTGTCGACCACCCACATCCTCTCCTCTGCGGTAGCGGGGACCATGGTGGCCAACAAGTCGGGCCTGCAGAGCCAGACCATCAAGACCATCTTGATGGCCTGGGTGCTGACCCTGCCGCTGACCATGTTGCTCTCGGGTGGTCTGTTCCTGATCAGCCATCATCTGTTCAGCTGATAGAGATACCAAAAGCGTGTTGAGAAAGGGCCCTTGTGGCCCTTTTTTCATGGCTTCAAAAACATATGTGTGATGCCTGGATCCCGCCAGCCAGGTTTCCAATTTGAGCATCCTTTATATGCCATCAAGCTAATTATTCCATTTAATCAATTTGTTCTCTCACCTACTAAGCTCATCCCCACCCATCAACAGGCATTCAAGATAGGAGGGCTGGCAGATTGAGCGTCTTTTGCGGTATACCCCTTGGATAGAGTACAGCGATAACCATGGAGCTGCTCGGCTGAGGTCGGCGCCTGCTATTTCATGGCACATGACGGCCTAAATTAGCAGATGGGATTACTTGTGTTGACGGCAGTGGAGGAGGGGTCTTTACCTACACCGCTTGGCGGTACGTCTAAATTGCCGAGAGGATGGAAGGTCGAATGGTCAGCCGATGCCGGTTGATAGATGCATACGCACACCAAGCTGACTTCGAGATGGGTTGCAGGCTTGGCCATGCAGTCCATGCGCATCAATGTCGTCAAGGATGTATACACACCACGCGATATTTGTATAGCCCAGCCCGCCTAAACCAAGAACCATACAGTCGCAGCAGCAGTAAGACAAAACAAGGAGTGTGGATTGAGCCGCAGCGAGCCAATGGCTGTGGTTATTCAATATGATGGGAGAGACTTGGTACTAAGTACCAGAGGGCAAGTTGTGACGCAGTAAAGGGACGGGTAACCGAGACGAGCTGACGGTGCTATGCCGCACATAAAAAAGAGCCACACAATGTGTGGCTCTTTTTGTCAGACTAGCGAGTCATCAAGGACGACCGGCCGGGCTGGTTGCAACGTTGACGGCAGCGGTGCTGCCGCCATGGCGACCTGAGCTTGCCACTTCACTGCGCACCAGCGGCGCATGATCAACCGGCTCACGTACCGGCAGGGCCGGGGCAGCAGCCGGTGTAGCCATCGGTGCAGAGGCCTTGCGGGCACCGGCCAGCAGGCCACCACCACGTTTGACTTGCTTGGCCACAGGGGCTGCTACGGCAGCGGCTACCGGAGCCTCGTCAGCGATGACAGGTTCAGCGACCGCAGCTGGCTGTTCAACCACCAGAGGGGCAACCTCGGCTACAACCACTGCCGGAGCCGCTTCTTCAACTGCTGGAGCAGCAGGTGCCGCTTCAACCACGGCAGTTTCAATGGCCGGAGCCTCGACCGCAACGGCTTCCGCAATGACCGGGGCAGCAACTTCTGCAACCACTGGCTCGTTGACAACCGCTACCTGGGCTTCTTCAGCAACTACCGCTTCGGTTACCACTGGCTCTGCAGCCACGACTTCAGCCTGCTCGTGAGCCTCGGCCACAACGGCTTCAGGCACGACATGCTCGGTCAGCGCAGCAGAGGCCTGCAGGGCGGCGGCAACCGCTTCAGCACTGGGGATGGTGATGACAGGGACTGCCGGCTCTTCCACTTTCACCTGGGCGGCATCTGCCTGGGCAGCTGCAGTCAGGGTAGGGGTAGTGCCTTCGGCAGACTGCTCTTCATCTTCACGCTGGCTGCGGGCATCTTCATTGATGCGCTTGCGACGTTGGCCTTCGATACGCTGATTGCGCGGCGTACGGCGGGAACGACGCTGGCCTTCGGCCTGCTCATCGTGCTGCTCTACTGCGTCGGAGGCCTCTTCGGCAACAACCGGAGCATCGGCGGGCAGGGCGGCAACGTCGCTGGCCGGGACATCGACCCGGATCTGCTTGCGCAGTTGACGGCGTTCGCGACGCTCAGCCACTTTCTGCTCTTTTTCCAGACGCGGCTCGTCGTTGACCATGGTGGTATCGACGGTTTCTACCGCGTCAACGACCACTTCGGCGCGAGGTTCACGCGGAGCACGGGGTTCACGAGCAGGGCGCGGGGTGCGGGGTTCGCGTTCCTGACGCGGCTCACGAGCCTCGCGAGGTTCACGTTCCATGCGCTGTTCACGCACTTCGCCACGAGCTTCACGCTCCTGGCGCGGCTCACGCTCTTTGCGGGGACGACGGTTGCGGCTTTCACCGCCTTCACGGTTGGCACCCGCTTCCCGCTTCTCTGCGGTATCGGCAGGGCTGCGGTTACCACGGTTGTCATCACGACGACCACGCTGACCACGGCTGCGGGTTTCATCGCGTTGATGACGATGACCTTCATCCTTGCGTGCTTCGCGCTGGGCTGCCGGTTTGTCGGCAGGGGCCTTCACGTCGGCAGGGGCGGTGTCGGAACCGAACAAGCCGGAAATGGCCTTGAACAGTTTGCCAAACAGACCGGCTTCGGGCGCGGCCGGTGCAGCAGGTGCCACGACCGGGGCCGGCGCGGCGGGGGCCGGCTGGGGCGCCTGGACAAAACCTTGCAACAGCGGTTGTTCGCGCTCGATCACCTGAGCCTGCTTCGGCTGGTAGACCGGCTTGGCAATCTCGGTTTTCAGCTCGTAGCTGGCCGCTTCCGGGATCTCGTTCTGACGGATGCGGGTCACTTCGTAGTGCGGGGTTTCCAGGTGCTGGTTCGGAATGATGTAGACACGCACATCATTGCGCTGTTCCAGGCTGGCGATGGAGGCACGTTTCTCGTTGAGCAGATAGGCAGCAACGTCGACCGGTACCTGACCGTGAACCTGCTCGGTGTTGTCCTTCATGGCCTCTTCTTCGATGAGACGCAGGATGGACAGCGCCAGTGATTCGTTGTCACGGATCACCCCCTGACCCTGGCAACGAGGGCAGATATGGCTGCTGGACTCGTTGAGGGAGGGGCGCAGACGCTGGCGAGACATCTCCAGCAGACCGAAACGGGAGATCCGGCCCAGCTGGATGCGAGCACGGTCCTGATGCACCGCTTCACGCAGACGGTTTTCCACTTCGCGCTGATGACGAACCGGGGTCATGTCGATGAAGTCGATGACGATCAGGCCACCCAGGTCGCGCAGACGCAATTGACGGGCAATTTCGTCGGCCGCTTCCAGGTTGGTTTGCAGCGCAGTCTCTTCGATATCGCCGCCCTTGGTGGCGCGGGAGGAGTTGATATCGATGGAGGTCAACGCTTCGGTCGGATCGATGACGATGCTGCCGCCGGAGGGCAGACGCACTTCACGCTGGAAGGCCGACTCGATCTGGCTCTCGATCTGGAAGTGGTTGAACAGGGCAACTTCACCCTTGTACAGCTTCACGCGATTGAGGAAATCGGGACGAACCAGCTCGATATGCGCCTTGGCACGCTCGAAGATGACCGGGTTGTCGATCAGGATCTCGCCGACATCGCGACGCAGGTAGTCACGGATGGCACGCACGATGACGTTGCTTTCCTGATGGATCAGCACCGGCGCGGAGCGGCTCTGTGACGCCTTGTGGATGGAATCCCAGTGGTTGAGCAGAACGTTCAGATCCCATTCCAGCTCTTCCGGAGATTTACCCACACCGGCGGTACGCACGATGAGGCCCATGCCGTCCGGCACGGTCAGGCCGCTCAGGGCTTCTTTCAGTTCAGTCCGTTCATCACCTTCGATACGGCGGGAGATACCACCGGCGCGAGGATTGTTCGGCATCAGTACCAGGTAGCTGCCGGCCAGACTGATAAAGGTGGTGAGGGCTGCACCCTTGGTGCCACGCTCTTCCTTGTCGATCTGGACGATCACTTCCTGGCCTTCGCGGACCACTTCTTTGATGTTGGGACGACCCTGATAGGAGTAACCGGAGGGGAAGTAATTGCGGGCGATTTCCTTTAACGGCAGGAAACCATGGCGCTCGGCGCCATAGTCGACAAAAGCAGCTTCAAGACTGGGTTCTACGCGGGTGATCTTGCCCTTGTAAATGTTCGCTTTTTTCTGCTCGTGTCCCGGACTTTCAATATCCAGATCGTAGAGCTGTTGTCCGTCAACCAGCGCTACGCGCAACTCTTCTTCCTGAGTCGCGTTGATTAGCATTCTTTTCATTGAGTTCTCGTTATTTTGTCATTTTGATTTCCTCCACAGGATCCTGCCGGCGCCGGCCTCGGGTCTTCAGCATACTGGGGCAACCTCCCGGTTGGGGTATGCATGAGGCGCAAACTAAGGGCACTCTGGTCCAGCCTTCTCGAGAAGGCATGAAAAGGATACCGGTGTGGAGACAAATTAGCGGTTCTGTTTGCGTTCTCCATGCGCTGTACCTCGCACCCGGGAACCGTCATGTTCTTGTATACACGGTGTTTCGGGATTGGGTGGCATAAATTTTGGCCACTTAGTACAAGGCTTGAACACAATGACAAAACCTTGTTTATTATCCCATTTAAACCACTTTTATAGCAAGGCGCCATTTTTCAACAAAGCATGCAGCCAAGGGCCGCCGGCAGTGTTAAAATCCGCGCCATGACACAGATACATCAACAAGTGCAGCTGCTCACCATCGAAGCTGAGCATGAAGGGCAGCGCATCGACAATTTTCTCAAGACTCAGCTAAAGGGCGTCCCCAAGAGCCTGATCTATCGCATCCTTCGCAAAGGGGAAGTGCGCGTCAACAAAAAGCGCATCAAACCGGAATACAAACTCTGCACTGGCGACGAGGTACGGGTCCCCCCCGTGCGGGTTGCCGAAAAGAACGAACTGCCCTCGGCCAATCTTGGCAGCATCCAGCGTCTGGAGAGCCAGATCCTGTTTGAAGATGACGCCATGATAGTGCTGAACAAGCCGTCCGGCATGGCGGTACACGGCGGCAGCGGCCTTAGCTTTGGCGTGATTGAAGGGCTGCGCGCCCTGCGCCCGGAAGCCCGTTTCCTCGAACTGGTGCATCGGCTCGATCGCGACACCTCCGGCGTACTGCTGGTTGCCAAGAAGCGCAGCGCCCTGCGCAGCCTGCATGAGCAGCTGCGGGTCAAGACCATGCGCAAGCAGTACCTGGCGCTGGTGCGTGGCCAGTGGCAGCCTCACGTCAAGGTGGTCAATGCACCGCTGCGTAAAAATGACCTGCAATCCGGCGAGCGGGTAGTGCGGGTCAGCAGCGATGGCAAGCCCTCGGAAACGCGTTTCCGGATTGCCCGTCAGTTTGCCGAGGCCACCCTGGTGGAGTGCAGCCCGATCACCGGTCGTACCCATCAGATCCGGGTGCATACCCAGCATGCGGGTCACCCCATCGCCTGTGATGACAAGTATGGAGAAGCCGCATTTGACGATAAAATGCGCAGTCAGGGGCTGAAACGACTGTTTTTGCATGCCTGGAAGCTGAGCTTCATCCATCCGGCCGATGGTCGCGAGATGCAGGTGGAAGCACCGCTGGCCCCCGAACTCGACGACTTCCTGAACAAGTTGGCCCGCTGATGCAGACCATCCGGCTCGCCATCTTCGACTGGGACGGTACCCTGATGGACTCGGTGGGCCGGATTGTTGCCTGTGTGGCGCACGCGGCGGGCGACTGTGGTGAGCCCGTGCCCACCGCCGTCGAGACGCACCAGATCATCGGTCTCAGTCTGGAGGTCGGTATCCCCCGGCTGTTTTCCCTGGAGCAGGGGAGTGAACGAGCCAACGCCCTGATCGCCCGTTATCGCCACCATTACGTGCATGACAGCACACCCAGCCCGTTGTTTGCCGGTACAAGGGAGCTGTTGCAGCATTGGCATGAACAAGGCGTGGCCCTGGCGGTCGCCACCGGCAAGTCCCGGAGTGGATTGGACAGGGTACTGGATGAAACCGGGTTGCGGCCGCTCTTTGTTGCCACGCGCGGGGCGGACGAGGCCAACTCAAAGCCCGATCCCCTGATGCTGACGCAAATTCTGGATGAGCTGGGCATTGCCCCGCACCAGGCGGTGATGATCGGCGATTCCATCCACGACATGGCGATGGCCGAGGCGCTGGCCATGCCGCGGATCGGGGTGAGCTGGGGCGTGCACGACCGTGCGCGCTTGCTGGCCCACCATCCGCTGGCGGTGGTCGATACCATGGCGGAGCTCCAGCGGTTGCTGGATTAGCCTTGCGATATGACAGATGAATAAACGAAAAACGGGAGCCAAGGCTCCCGTTTTTCGTGGCTGGCATGCCGCTCCCATCAGGGCAGGGCAATACCGTGGCGGGCCAGCAGCTCGATCAGGCCGATCAGCGGCAGGCCGATCAGCGCATTGGGATCGCGGCCTTCCAAGGCCTTGAACAGCACGATCCCCATGCCTTCACACTTGAAGCTGCCGGCACAGTCGAGGGGCTGTTCAGCTTCTACATAGCGGCGAATGGCCGCCTCACCCAGCTGGCGAAAGTGAACGGTGAAGGGTTCTATCAGCTGTTCGGCGCGGCCAGACGCGGTGTCCAGCACGCACAGGCCGGTATAAAAGGTGACGCTGCGCCCCTGGGCCGCCATCAGCTGGGCCACCGCTCGCTCGACCGTTCCCGGCTTGCCCAGGATCCGGCCATCGCAGACGCACACCTGATCCGAGCCGATGATCAGCCCCTGATCATGCTGGTCGGCGATGGCACGGGCCTTGGCATGGGCCAGCCGTGCCACCAGCGTCTGTGCATCTTCACCGGGCAGCACGGATTCATCGACATTTGGCGCGGCGCACTCAAAGGGGAGGCCCAGCTTTTCCAGCAGGGCTTTGCGGTAACGGGAGGTGGAAGCGAGGATCAGGGGACGCGACATGGCAATCAGGTATCCAGGTTCAGAAACGGGCAGGCGTGGATGGTATCGCCCCCGTGCGGCGAGGGCAAATGTCGCTGCCATTCTCTTTTCCAGCATGTCGAGATTGGAAAACACCGCTATCGGCTTATTCATCCGGCCTGACGTTATAGTGCTCCGTCGATGCTACCCATTCGCTGAGGAGTCCCATGGGCCGTTACATGCTCTGCTGTTTTTTGATGATCACGCTCTACCCGGTGGGGATCGATCTCTATCTGGTGGCGTTGCCCAACATAGGTGCCAGCCTTCAGGCCAGCGAGGCTCAACTGCACACCGCGTTTTCCCTCTATCTACTCGGCATGGCCGCGACCGTCCCGCTGGCCGGCCTGCTGGCGGATCGCCACGGCCGCAGGCCGGTGATCCTGAGCGGGGCCGGCTTGTTTATGCTGGCGTCGCTACTGGCCGGCAGCGCCGACGACACTGCGCAGTTTCTGCTGGCACGGGTGGGTCAGGGGGCAGGGGCCGGCGCGCTCTACATCATGACCTTTACCGTGCTGCGAGACGTGTTGCCACCGGCCCGGCTGGCGGCCGTGCTGTCGGCCATCAATGGGGTCATCTGCGTGATCCCCGTGCTGGCGCCGCTGCTCGGCTATCTCATCCTGACCGGCTTTCCATGGCCTGCCATCTTTCAGGCCATGGCGCTGCTCGGCGGTGTGGTGCTGCTGATCAACCTGCTGGGGCTGAAAGAGAGCCTGCCGGCGCACCCTGAGCCATCCTCGCGTGCGTCAGCAGCCCGCTTTGCCTTCTTGCGAGCGCCGCAGTTCCTCTGGATGTGTGGGTTGAGCAGTGCCGGCATGACCTGCATTCTGACCTATGTCAGCACTTCGCCGATGATCCTGATGACCCAGAGGGGGCTGGCAACCGTAGAGTATGCCCGCATCATGATGATCATGGCGATGATCAGCATGATTACCTCCTTCCTTGCCCCCTGGTTGCTGCGCCGGCTCCACAAGCACAGCCTGCTCGCACTGGCCCACGGTGGGTTGGGGTTGGCGCTGCTGCTGATCCTGGCCTCTCATCTTGAGAGCTCCTGGGGCCTGTGGCTGCTGCTGGCGGGCTTTGCCTTCATCTGCATCGGTTTTTCCGCGAGCTTCGGCATCGCCATGGGCGAGGCGCTGGCCAGTTGCCGTCATCAGATAGCGCTCGCCAGCGCCACCCTCTGTCTTGCCCAGATAACCGTGAGCGCCGGCTATATCTGGCTGATGGGGTGGCTTGGCTTTACCCCCAGCACGCTGCTTGCCTGTGCCCTGTTCGGCGCCGTGTTACTCTATCTGCTCTTTCGCGCCCTGGGACCGGCCTTCGATAGCCCCGCCCACGGCGCCCCGGTCATGGAGAATCCCTGAGCATGCGTCCCTTGATCGACCTCGATCTCAATTTGTTGGTGGTATTTCGGCTGTTGCTGCAAGAGCGCAGTGTCACCAAGGCTGCCAAGAAACTCAATGTCACGGCGCCTACCGTCAGCAAGGCGCTGGCGCGGCTGCGCGACTGGTTCGACGACCCGCTGTTCCTTCGCACTCAGCGGGGGTTGGAGCCCACCAATCTGTCGCTCACCCTGGAGGAAGAGCTCAAGGAGTGGTTCCAGCTATCGGGCAACATCGCCTCTCTCTGCGGCAATGCCATTCCGGCGGGGACCGCGTTCAGGCTGGTGCTGGAATCGCCCTTTTACATCAGCTTTCTCAATGATCTGCCTATGGTGATTTATGAAACCTATCGCAAATCGACCATCCGGATCATGAACTGGGACCATCACTCCCTCAACGACATCATCAATGGCGATGCCGATCTCGGCTTCTGTGCGAGGGAAACCCACCCCAGCTCGCTGGCCAGGGTCAATCGGCTGCCCTATTACATCGATCACGAGGTGTTGTTCGAAGACAGGCCCATGGTGTTTTTGCGCAAGGATCATCCGCTGCTGGCCCGCACCTGGAACCTCGACAACTTTCTCGCCTATCCCCATGTCAGCGTGGTGTGGGAGGCGAGCGATGCCTGGGCGCTCGACAGCCTGCTGGATGATGAGGGGCTCAGCCGGCAGGTGCCGATCCGGGTCTCCAGCTTCGAGCAGGCGCTGCATATCGCAGCCCAGTCTGACCACGAACTGATCGCGGTGGTGCCCTCCTATTGCGCCAGCTATGCCCGCCAGCACCATGACAATCTGATCTCCTTGCCGCTGCCGCTGGATGAAGCCCTCTACCGGCAACTCGACATCGCCTTCATCCTGCTCTGGCACAAGCGCAACAACCACAACACCAAGGTGCTGTGGCTGCGCGACGGGATCAAACGGCTCTACCACCAGCATATCGGGACCGCTGGCGCAGGTTAACCCTGACCTCTACCTCGCAGGGCCAGAAAAACGGCTATAAGCATAGGAATGGGCAAGGCGGGGTCATGGATGATGAGAGTCGGGATATGGCTGTTATGGTTGCTCTGTATGCCGGCCTGGGCACAGGGCTGGCACCTGCAGGCGGGGGAGGCGGGCATACTGCTGTGGAGCCGGGCTCATCCTCCCGGCGCCTTTCTGGCTTTGCGCCTGGAGATGAACGTGGCCGCTCCGCCCTCGGCGCTGCTGGCCGTACTGCGTGATACCGCCCGCCATCAGGAGTGGTTGCCTCAGAGCCTGGAGGTAAGAGTACTGGCCAAGCCGGCACCCGATGAAGATCTGGTCTATACCCGGCTCTCTGCGCCCTGGCCGGTACAGGAGCGGGAGCTTATCACCCACTCCCGCCTGCAACGCCTGCCAAATTGTGCTCTGGTGCTGACGGTATGGGCCGCCCCTGATGCTCTGCCGCCTTATCCCGGTCGGGTGCGGATCCGCACCAGTGAAGGACGCTGGGAGGCGGTGCCGCAACTCAACGGCACCACCCTGATACGCCTCGAAACCTATACCAACCCGGGTGACAACCTGCCTGGCTGGCTCATCAACCCCATCGCAGCCCAGGCCGCGCTGGACAGTTTTCGGGCCATCCGCCGTCTGATGGAGGCCATCCCGCCCGAACCTTGCCCTTGCGCCCGCATGCGGCAGGGGCGTCAGGTTGGGCTGTGCGGCAGCCATCCATGAACCCCGTTGGAGCAGGGGAGTGGTTGAGCCACCTGCGCCGTGAAATGCTGCTGTCAAGGAGTGAGCCGGATCCCCGCCGTCAACGCAAATGCGGCCAGGATCCGGTGTCGGATCCGTTGGTTTATGGCATAATCAGCCACCGGTGAGCGCAAGTTCCGCCATGTGCGGGGGTTGTGAGGTTAAAATCATCGGCGGTAAGGACTTTTTCCTTTGACTATCAGTTGTTGGACCTATAATATTCGCGCCCTATGCAAAAGGTGAAGTTGCCCGTAAAGGTTGATCCAGTCCGTAGTGCCTCGAAGCTGCTCGATTATGTCGGGATAGTGGAAAAGTCGCAGATGCCCAGGCTGGAGGAATCAACCGCAGGCTTGCAGAGTGATATCGATGTATCGCTGCACTTTGGCAAAGATGTCCAGAAGTTGACCGTTATGAAAGGCACTGCCCATGCCAAGGTTGACCTGGTTTGCCAGCGTTGTGGAGAAACATTCGAGCATCTCTGTGAAGCTGAATTTATCTACACTCCGCTGTTCGAGAGAACAAACGAGGAAGAACTGCCGGAAGCTTATGAGCCCATTGAGTTGGACGAAAACGGCGAGATGGATCTTCATCAAATCCTGGAGGATGAACTCATCCTCTCGTTGCCGCAGGTGGCCATGCATCCCATGGATGCTTGCCCGCGCGGTAACATGGAGATGACCTGGGGTGAAATCGAACCTGCTGATGAGCGGCCGAATCCCTTTGCAGTTCTTGAAGAGCTTAAACGTAAGTGAATTTAGGAGTTAGCCTACAATGGCCGTACAACAGAACCGTAAAACCCGTGCCAAGCGTGGCATGCGTCGTTCCCACGATGCGCTGACCACCGCTGCCCTGACTGTTGATCAGACCAGTGGCGAAATCCATCGTCGTCACCACGTGACTGCCGATGGTTTCTACCGCGGTAAAAAGGTAATCGCTTAAGGATTGCCTTTGTCTACGCAAACTGTCGCGCTAGACATCATGGGGGGAGATATTGGCCCCTCGGAAACAGTGCCTGCCGCCGTGCAGGCACTGTCTCTTTTACCCCAGTTAAAACTGATCCTGGTCGGTGACCAACACCAGACCACTCCTCTTTTGCAGCAACATGGCTTGCTGAATCATCCCCGCGTTCGTTTCGTGCATGCATCCCAGGTGGTTGGCATGGGCGACAAACCGATCGTGGCGCTGCGCACCCTGAAAGACTCCTCCATGCGGGTCGTCCTCAATCTGGTGAAAGCTGGCGAGGCCGATGCCTGCGTCAGCGCCGGCAATACCGGTGCGCTGATGGCCATGGCCAAGTGCGTGCTCAAATCCCTGCCCGGGGTCGACCGACCCGCCCTCATCAAGGCGTTGCCTACCCTTTCCGGCAAACGTACCGTGATGCTGGATCTTGGCGCCAACGTCAGCTGCGATGCCGACACCCTGCTGCAATTTGCGGTGATGGGCGCCGTGGTGGCTGAAAAGGTGGAGGGCATTGCCACTCCCAGGGTGGCCCTGCTCAACGTGGGGGAGGAGGAGATCAAGGGCAACGATCTGGTACGCCATAGTGCTGAGCTGCTGCGCCAGTGCCAGGCGCTCAACTTCGTCGGTTTTGTCGAAGGGGACCGGATCTTCAGCGGCGAGTACGACGTGATCGTCTGCGACGGTTTTGTCGGCAACGTGGCCCTCAAGACGGCGGAAGGGGTCGTGCGGATGATGGCCCAACTGGCCGGATATCCCCGCAAAAAACGCAGTTTTCTTGGTCGTATCGCCGGATTTATGTTCAAACGGCGTTTTTCTTACCTGAACCCCGACCAGTATAACGGTGCAAGTCTGTTAGGATTGCGCGGCATTGTGGTAAAAAGCCACGGGCGGGCCGAACGGCGCGCCCTGTGTAACGCGATCCTGCTGGCCGCGCAAGAGGCCAAGCATCAACTTCCATTGCAAATAGCAGATCGCCTTGAATCTGTCTTTTCCGACAGGGATCTATAAGAACTCTATGCATAGCAAAATTTTGGGTACTGGCAGTTATCTGCCGAACTCGGTACGTACCAATGCCGATCTCGAACAGATGGTGGAAACCAGCGACGAGTGGATTGTGGAGCGTACCGGGATCCGTGAACGTCGCATTGCCGGTGCCGATGAAACCGTCGCCACCCTGTCTCACCAGGCCGCTCTGCGCGCCCTGGACGCGGCGGGCCTGACCGCCGCCGATCTCGACATGATAGTGTTGGCCACCACCAGTGCCGAGAACGCCTTCCCGGCCGCCGCCTGTGAATTGCAGGGCCTGCTCGGGGTGCAAGGGATCCCGGCCTTTGATGTGGCCGCCGCCTGCGCCGGCTTTACCTACGCGCTCTCCATCGCCGATCAGTTCGTCAAATCCGGTGCCGCCCGCCACGTACTGGTGGTCGGGGCCGATGTGCTGTCACGCATGTGCGATCCGCAAGATCGCGGCACCATCATCCTCTTTGGTGACGGGGCAGGGGCTGTGGTGATCGGCGCCAGCGAAACGCCGGGTATTCTCTCCACCCATCTGCATGCGGATGGCCGTTACGGCGATCTGCTCAAGCTGCCGCAGCCGCGCCGCGGTATGCCGGGGGCCGAGCTTGAAGCCTACATGTACATGAAGGGCAACGATGTGTTCAAGGTGGCGGTCACCCGTTTGAGCGAGATCGTCACCGAAACCCTGGCCGCCGCCGGCATCGCGCCGAGCGAGCTGGACTGGCTGGTGCCTCATCAGGCCAACTTCCGCATCATCAGCGCCACCGCCAAGAAGCTTGGCATGGGGCTAGACAAGGTGGTGCTGACCCTCGACAAGCACGGCAACACCTCTGCCGCCTCCGTGCCCATCGCCTTCGATGAAGGGGTGCGTGACGGCCGGATCAAACCGGGCCAGCTGGTATTGCTGGAAGCCTTCGGCGGTGGTTTTGCCTGGGGCTCGGCGCTGGTTCGCCTCTGATCGTGGTCGGGATGAGCAATCTGGCTCATCCTGCCGCTCTCATTTTTGTCTTATCTAAAGGAATCAATGATGACCCAATTTGCCATTGCCTTCCCGGGACAGGGCTCCCAAACCGTCGGCATGCTGGCCGAGCTGGCCGAACAACATGCCGTGATCAAGGAGACCTTCGCCGAGGCGAGCCAGGTGCTGGGTTATGACCTGTTTGCCCTGGTGATGGATGGTCCGGCCGACGATCTGAACAAGACCTGGCGCACCCAGCCTGCTTTGCTGACAGCCTCTGTCGCGCTGTGGCGTCTGTGGCAGCAGCAGGGTGGGGCAACCCCCGCCGTGATGGCTGGCCACAGCCTGGGTGAGTACTCCGCTCTGGTGTGCAGCGGTGCACTGGCCTTTACCGATGCGGTCAAACTGGTCGAGCTGCGTGGTCTGGCCATGCAGGAAGCCGTGCCGGAAGGCACCGGTGCCATGGCCGCCATCATCGGGCTGGACAATGACGCCATCGCCGCCAACTGCGAAAAAGCGGCGCAAGGCCAGGTGGTCTCTCCGGTTAACTTCAACTCTCCGGGCCAGGTGGTCATCGCCGGCCACAAAGAGGCCGTCGAGCGTGCCAACGTGCTGATGAAAGAGTCCGGCGCCAAGCGTGCACTGCCGCTGCCGGTCTCCGTGCCTTCTCACTGTGCCTTGATGAAACCTGCCGCAGAAAAATTGGCAGCTGCGCTGGACGGGATCGAGATCAAGGTTCCTGCCATCGCTGTCATCAATAATGTCGACGTATCCTGTGAACAGGATCCGGCCGCCATCAAACAGGCTCTGGTGCGTCAGCTGTTCAGCCCGGTTCGTTGGACCGAGACTGTCGAGCGGATGGCCAATGAGGGGGTTACCCTCGAGATCGAGATGGGACCGGGCAAGGTATTGACCGGGCTCGCCAAGCGCATCGACAAGCGCGTGGAAGGTATTCATGCCAACGATGCCGCCTCTTTCGAGCAGGCGCTGGCCCAGATCAAGTAAACAGGAGCAAGTAATGAGCTTTACCGATAAGGTTGTGTTGGTGACCGGTGCCAGTCGTGGCATCGGCCGTGCAATTGCCGAAACTTTTGCGGCCCGTGGCGCCAAAGTAGTCGGCACGGCGACCAGCGAGAGCGGCGCCGAGGCGATCAGCGCCTATCTGGGTGAGCAGGGTTGTGGCATGGCACTGAACGTGACCAGCCAGGAATCCATCGAAGCCGTCTTCGCCGCCATCAAGGCGCGTTTTGGCGACATCGACATCCTGATCAACAACGCCGGTATCACCCGTGACAACCTGCTGATGCGGATGAAGGACGATGAGTGGAACGAGATCATCGACACCAACCTCACTTCCCTGTATCGACTGAGCAAACCGGTGCTGCGCGCCATGATGAAGAAGCGCAATGGCCGCATCATCAGCATCGGCTCCGTGGTCGGTACCATGGGCAATGCCGGTCAGGTCAACTATGCGGCCGCCAAGGCGGGACTGGTTGGTTTTACCAAGTCGCTGGCCCGTGAAGTGGCCTCCCGTGGTATCACAGTGAACGCGGTTGCCCCCGGTTTCATCGAGACCGATATGACCAAGGCGCTCAATGAAGAGCAGCGTGCCGGCATCATGAGCCAGGTGCCTGCCGCTCGTCTGGGCGATCCAAAAGAAATTGCCGCTGCTGTGGTATTCTTGGCATCGGATGATGCCGCCTACATCACTGGCGAAACCCTGCATGTTAATGGCGGGATGTACATGGTGTAATCAATTTGTCGTGAGATCTGTTCAAATTTGCGATAGTACGCCGAAGTTTGGCGAATTTCGTGGTTTGACCAGCGGCAAGCCACTTGCAAACTCACGTCAATTGAATAAACTACCCCAACCAGACGCAATAGCGTATTTTTAAAGGAAAATTCAGGTCATGAGCAACATCGAAGAACGCGTAAAGAAAATCATCATCGAACAACTGGGTGTTAAAGAAGAAGACGTTAAGAACGCTGCCTCCTTCGTCGACGACCTGGGCGCTGACTCTTTGGATACCGTTGAACTGGTAATGGCGCTGGAAGAAGAATTCGATACCGAAATTCCTGATGAAGAAGCCGAGAAGATCACCACTGTTCAAGCGGCTATCGACTACATCACCGCTAATCAGGAATAAGTTCCTGTTCTGAAAGAAGCGGCCCAAGGGCCGCTTCTTTTATGTTTACCCCTTTTCAAAACACCTCTCGGAGACTACCTCAGTGTCAAAACGCAGAGTCGTGGTGACCGGCTTGGGGATGCTTTCCCCGGTAGGCAACACTGCCGAATCCAGCTGGCAAGCCCTGCTCAACGGGCAGAGCGGCATTTCTCCCATCGAACACTTTGATGCCAGCGAGTTTGCGACCCGTTTCGCAGGCCAGGTCAAGGATTTCGATCCCGAGCAGTACGGTATCAACCGCAAAGAAGCTCGCAAGATGGATCTCTTCATCCAGTACGGTATCGCCGCAGGCATACAGGCGCTGGATGATGCCGGTCTCGTCATCAACGAGGCAAATGCCGAGCGTGTCGGTGTGGCGATCGGTTCCGGTATCGGCGGCCTGGGTCTGATTGAACAGAACCACAGCAGCCTGGTCAACGGCGGCCCCCGCAAGCTGAGCCCCTTCTTCGTGCCGTCCACCATCATCAATATGGTGTCCGGTCATCTCTCCATCATGAAGGGTCTGCAAGGGCCGAACATCGCCGTGACCACCGCCTGTACCACAGGTACCCATGCCATCGGCATGGCCGGCCGGATGATCGCCTACGGCGATGCGGACGTGATGGTGGCCGGCGGCGCCGAAAAAGCCTCCACCCCGATGGGGATGGGCGGTTTTGCGGCGGCCAAGGCGCTCTCCAACCGCAACGACGAGCCGACCAAGGCCAGCCGTCCGTGGGATAAAGATCGCGACGGTTTCGTATTGGGTGATGGCGCCGGGGTGCTGGTGCTGGAAGAGTACGAACACGCCAAGGCCCGCGGCGCCAAGCTCTACGCCGAGCTGGTCGGTTTTGGCATGAGTGGCGATGCCTACCACATGACGGCGCCTCCCGCTGACGGCAACGGTGGCGCCCGCGCCATGCAAAATGCCATCAAGGATGCCGGCATCGCCCCCGAGCAGGTGGGTTACATCAACGCCCACGGTACTTCCACCCCCCTGGGTGACGTGGCCGAACTGCGCGGCATGAAAGCGGTGTTTGGCGAGCATGCCAAATCCCTGATGATCAGCTCCACCAAGTCGATGACCGGTCACCTGCTGGGTGCCGCCGGCGCCATCGAGGCGATCATCACGGTACTGGCGCTGCGCGATCAGATGGCGCCGCCCACCATCAACCTGGACAACCCGGATGATGAGTGTGATCTGGACCTGGTGCCTCATGTTGCCAAGGCTGGCAACTTCGAATATGCCCTCTCCAATTCCTTCGGTTTTGGTGGCACCAATGGCTCACTGATCTTCAAACGCGTATAATTCGCCCTGGGCGGATAGTATGGGCCCGATACGACAGTATCGGGCCTTTTTTATCGGAGGGATCCTTTTGCTGATCAATGGAATACCGACAGACAGCGTTTCCGCCATGGATCGTGGCCTGGCTTATGGCGATGGCCATTTCACCACCTTGCTGGTCAAGGATGGTCGCCCCGTTTGGTGGCCGGCTCACCTGGCACGGCTGCAGCAAGCGAGCGCCAGACTCGGCCTTGCCGAGCTGGACTGGCAACAGCTTGGTGACGAGGTCGCCGGGATGGCTCGCGACCAGACGTTGGCGGTGATCAAGGTGATGTTGACCCGAGGCAGCGGTGGCCGGGGGTATGATGGCACCGCCTGCCATGCACCAACCCGGATCCTGTCGCTGGCCGCTTATCCGGCTCACTACCCGGCGTGGCAGCAAACCGGCATTCCCCTGCTGGTATGCCAGCAACGACTGGGCGACGCCCCCATGCTGGCGGGCCTCAAGACCCTCAATCGGCTGGAGCAGGTGCTGCTGAAAAGCGAACTTGCGGCGCGTTCGGGAGTCGAAGGTATAGTCTTGAACAGCCGGGGATTTCTGGTAGAAGGGGTCAGTGCCAATCTGTTTTGGCGCCGTGGCAGAACGGTGTTTACGCCGGATCTTACCCACTGCGGCATAGACGGCATCATGCGGCGCCATGTGATGGCGATGCTAAAACAGATGAGCATTGAACTGCGTGTCGTGGAGGCTCCGCTGGAGTCACTGTGGCAGGCCGAAGAGGTATGGCTGACCAATACCCTGATGGGCATAGTGCCGGTGACCGGCATCGGGGAGACCCAATATGCCAGTCCGGTATTGATCCGCCGTTTACAGGAGCGTTTGGTCATTGAAGTTTAATCGGCTTTACACCCTGCTCGCGGGCGCGGCGCTGACAGTCGCCGTGGCCGGGGGCTATGTACATTACAAATGGCAGCAGGTGGAGACGCTCACCAACAAGGGGCCGACCCGCCTCTTTACCGTCGAGAAGGGGGCCCATGCGGCGCGCCTGATCGCCGAACTGGGGGAGGGGGAAACCAGCCCCTGGGCGGTGCGGCTCTGGCTGCGCGGTCACCCCGAGCTGGTTGCCATCAAATCCGGCACCTATGAAATCAAGGAGGGGGCTCCGCTCAAGGAGACTCTCTCCCTGTTCGCCTCCGGCAAGGAGTTTCACTTCAGCCTGACCTTCGTCGAAGGATCCCGTTTCGAGGATTGGCTGAAGCAGCTGGCCAGCGCCCCTTATCTGGAGCGGTTGACGGTGGAGCAGAGCGAGGCGGATCTGGCCCAGGAGCTTGGCATCGACAATGGCAAGCTGGAGGGGTGGTTCCTGCCGGAAACCTACGCCTATACCACTCATGCCAGCGATATTTCCATCCTGCGTCGCGCCTATCAGGACATGCGAGCCTTTCTGCAGCAGAGCTGGGACAAGCGCCAGGCCAATCTGCCTTACAAGACCCCTTATGAGGCGCTGATCATGGCCTCGATCATCGAAAAAGAGACCGGTCAGCCGGAAGAGCGGGCCCAGATTGCCTCGGTATTCGTCAATCGCCTGCGTCTTGGCATGAAGCTGCAGACCGATCCCACCGTCATCTACGGGGTGAAGGACAGGTATGATGGCAACATCCGCCGCAGCGACCTGACCGATGTGAACCCCTACAACACCTATGTGATCGACGGCTTGCCGCCCACGCCCATCGCCATGCCGGGCAAGGCTTCCATCGAGGCGGCGCTCAACCCCAAATCGACCGACTACCTCTATTTTGTCGCCAAAGGGGGCGGTGCCCACTACTTCTCCAAGACCCTCGATGAACACAATCGGGCGGTCCGCGAATACATATTGAAGAAACCCTAATGTCTAAATTTATCGTGATTGAAGGACTGGAAGGAGCAGGGAAGAGCTCCGCGGTACGTTATGTGACCGATTATCTGCATGGCCACGGCGTGGTGCGGATCGAGTGTACCCGTGAGCCGGGCGGTACCCCGCTGGCCGAGCGGATGCGGGCCATCGTCAAGGAGGTGCACGACGAGCACCTCACCATCGAAGCCGAACTGCTGCTGATGTACGCCTCCCGGGTCCAGCTGGTCGAGACTCGCATCAAGCCGGCGCTGGCCGACGGTGTCTGGGTGGTGGGTGATCGCCACGATCTCTCGTCCCAGGCCTATCAGGGCGGTGGCCGTGGCATCGATGCCAATCTCATCGGTGCCATCAAACGGGCCGTGCTCGGCGACTTCAAACCGGATCTGACGCTCTATCTCGACATCGATCCCGCCATCGGCCTGCAGCGGGCCCGCCACCGCGGTGAGCTGGACCGGATCGAGCTCGAGCAGCTCAGCTTCTTCGAACGTACCCGCCAGCGCTATCTGGAATTGGCTGCCGCCGATGAGTCAATCAAGGTGATCGATGCCGGCCAAGCGCCGGAGCAGGTCAAGGCGGCCATCGAGGCTGCACTGGCCCACTATCTGAAAGATGAGCCCTCATGTATCCCTGGTTGATCCCGGACTGGCATGCCTTGAGCCAGACCGCCGCGGCTGGCCGACTCGGTCACGCCTGGTTGCTGCTCGGTGATCCCGGCCTTGGCAAGGAGCAGCTTGCGGAACAATTGGCGCGCTTGCACCTTTGCTATCGGCCCGATCGGGGTGAGCCCTGCGGTCAATGTCACTCCTGCCAGCTGTTTGAGAAGGGCCATCATCCGGATCTGGGCACCCTGACGACGGAGAGCAAGACCATCGGGGTCGAGGCCATCCGCGAGATCTGTTCACGGCTGCAGAATTCGGCCCAGCTTGGTCGCGGCAAGGTGGTGATCATCCCGGATGCGGAGCGCATGACGGAGTCGGCCGCCAACGCCCTGCTCAAAACCCTGGAAGAGCCTGCCGGCGACAGCTTGCTGTTGCTGATCGCCTCCCAGGTTTCCCGCCTGTTGCCGACCATTCTCAGTCGCTGTCACAAACATGTCTGCCAGTTGCCTGCCGAAGGTGAGACGGTGCGCTGGCTGGCCGGGCAGGGTCATCAGGCCACGCTGGCCCAGGTACGGATCTGTCAGGGGGCACCGCTGCGGGTACTGCGCTATATCGAAGAGCAGCAAGACAGTGCCCGCCGGGATCTGCTGGAGAGTTTTCTCGCGCTGGCACAGACGCCGACTCGGGCCAACCACGTGTGCGGTCTGCTAGCGAGCGATACCCAGGTCAGGCTGCACTGGTTGCAGCTGTTCTTGTGCGATGCCCTCAAGACGCAGGCCGGTTGCGGCCATCATCAGCTGGCGATGCCGGATCTGACGGCGCTCAGCCAGCAGCTGGCCGAGCTTCATTCCAGCGAGAAGCTGCTGGAAGCGGAGCAACAGCTGGTCGAACTGAAGATGGCCTGCCAGCCGGGGCAGCTCTCCAATCCCACCATCCATCTGATGAACTGGCTGACTCGCTGGTTATAGATCTCGCTACAAAGGTTTTATATGTTACTCGTTGATTCCCATTGTCATCTCGATCGCCTGAGTTATGGCAGCAAGCAGACCAATATGGCCGATGTGCTGGTCAAGGCCGCCGAGCAGGACGTGGGATATTTTCTGTGTGTGAGCGTTACCCAGGCACAGTTCCCGACCATGCTGGAAGCGATCGCCCCTTATCCTCAGGTGTTTGCCTCCTGTGGTGTGCACCCTCTCAATCAGGATCCTGGCGTCGATGCCGCCTTGTTGTTGACCCAAGCGGCAGATGAAAGGGTGGTGGCTATCGGCGAGACCGGGCTCGACTACTTCTATTCGCCGGAGAACAAGGAAGTACAACAGGCTTCTTTCCGCGAGCATATCCGGGTGGCCCGTGCCCTGAACAAACCCCTCATCATCCATACCCGTGATGCCCAGCAGGATACCCTGCAGATCATGCGCGAAGAGGGGGCCGAGCAGGTCGGCGGGGTGTTGCACTGCTTCACCGAGTCGCTCGAGATGGCGGAGGCGGCCATGGCGATGGGTTTTTATATCTCCATCTCTGGTATCGCTACCTTCAAAAATGCGGCTGCTTTGCAGGCAGTGGTCAAGGCGCTGCCGCTGGAGCGACTGCTGGTTGAAACCGACTCACCTTATCTGGCGCCGGTTCCGCACCGTGGCAGGGAGAACGAGCCGGCCTTTGTGCGCGACGTGGCCCAGTTCATCGCGGATCTACGGCAAATGCCGCTGGCCGAATTGGCACAAGCGACCAGTCACAACTTCTTCGAGTTGTTCAAGTTGGCAAAGCGATAACAAACAACGCCCCGCATAGCGGGGCGTTTTACTATGACAATCAACACTATCATGGCCCATCCCAAAACGATCATGGATAGTCGTTATCTCTCACTTGGTGTGGTGGATGCTGATGAGATCAAATCCCCAAGCCCTGATAAAACGGAGCAGGGATGAGAGGGAGCTGAGGAATAAATGAGGGGGTTGAAAGCACTCTTCATAAGTATCGATAATATTCATTATCGATACTTGATAGATCTGCAAGATCCTGTAAGATCCAACGAAACTCCGCATTAAATCATAGAGTTAAGTGAACTACCCACACATCCAGGCCCAAACTCAACAGGCTTTGCAGAGTGTCTTCGATCCTCAGTTGAACAGTCGGGCCAGACGCTTCCTGCGTAGTGCCAAAGCCGATTCCACCCTCAATGCCTATCAGGCCGATACCCGCATCTTCGTGTTCTGGTGTCAGCTGCATGGGCTCGATCCATTGCAAACCACCCATCATGACATCATGAACTTCCTGGCGGATCAGGCCGATGGCATCCTGGCTGACTGGATCTGGCTGGACAAGGAAGAGGGGAAGGGGGAGCTGCGCAACGGTGAACCCCGCAAGCCAGCCACTCTGGTAAGACGGCTCGCCGGCATTCGTTATGCTTTCAAGCAGAAGGGGATCCACCCCATGCCGACCGAGCACGCGGAGATAAAGGAGATGATGCGGGGCATAGTACGGCTCGGTGACAACCGCAAACGCAAAACGGGGGCGCTGACCCTGAAACCGCTGGCCTGTGTGCTCGACGAGATCGACACCGGCAATCTGGCGGGGCTGCGGGATTACACCTTATTGCTGCTGATGTTCAGCGGCGCCTTGCGACGCTCGGAGGCCGCAAGAATTGAGGTGGATGATCTCGACTTTGTGGGGCAGGGGATCCGTCTTCGGCTCAAACCCAGCAAGCATCAGCTCCATGAAACGGAGATCGCCCTGGTGCCAGGCAAACAATATTGTCCGGTGTCGGCACTGGCGCGCTGGCTCAAACAGAGCAGGATCAGCGAGGGCGCCCTGTTTCGCCGCATGAATCGCTGGGGTCAGCTCATGCAGGAACCGCTCGGTCCGCAGGGTATCAACCTGATGATCAAGCGGCGTACCGGTCAGGCCATCGACGATCTCCAGGTCAGTGGCCACAGTCTGCGCCGCGGCTTCATCACCTCGGCGGTCACTGCCGGCAAACCGATGAACAAGATCATCGAGGTCACCCGCCACAAGGATATCCGCACCTTGCAGGAGTATTTCGACGATGCACACAAGTTCTCGGATCACGCCCTGGATGGCTTGCTGTAAGCTAACCGCGTCACTAATATTTTTATGTTAAATGATATCTTGTTGATCCAATGATATATTTGCAGCGCGCTGCACTCACCCCATCAAGAGGGGGAGAGTCAGGCTCCTCACGTTCGTCAGCAAATGGTGAAGAATCGATGAGAGATAACAGGCGATAAGAATCAAAGTTGCAAGGTGATATGAGCCAAGAAATGAAAGTGAGCAGTGCGCAAGACAACGCCGAGCGCCAGCGCCAGCACGTGAAACGCAAGCAGGAAACTCACAGCCGATTGCAATGCTGGATCAGCAATCGCCACGCCGAACGGTTGGCCATGCTGGGGTTGCAACTCGAAGACAGCCAGGCTTCTCTCATCGAGCAGGCCATCGATCTGCTTTATCAACATGAGCTTGAACAGAAACAAGCTGCGCCGCATGTCGAAGTGCCAGAGCCGGCAGAGGTGCTTGAGTAAACGCATCGGCGGCATGATGCTTCATTGCGACATGCGAACGGCGAACATAAAAAAAGCCAGGTACGAATTCCTTGTACCTGGCATAGGGGAATTGGCTCCTTGCAGAGCCGTGCGCTAACTGGTGTTCGGATAGCCTTAAGCTTAGACAAGGCTCAAGGCTTTTCAAGATCCACGCAAAAGTTCAACCGGAGTGTGGGTTTTCCAGCTCCGACGACACTCGTTACACGAACAGATTGTTGTCGCGCACCAGCTCGCGGGGCAGGGCATTCTTGACCCGGCTGCCCACCCATTTCCCCATGCCCAGGGTATGCCCCTGATAACGGACGATCACCTCGCCAGTGCCGGCGGCTTGCTCCGGCCACACATCCCGCCCCATCATGAACTCCCGAGCATCAGCAATGCCGAGCTCGACGAATCCCTTGCTCGCACCGTCGCCATAGGCCAGCGCCCACTCATGGGTCAGCCGATAACCTTTCTTGAAGGTCTCAGCCAGTTTCAGCCCGATGCGATCGAAACGCAGCTTGCCCTGTACCTGTTCGAACAGCTGGGGGAAGAGCCAGATCTCCTCGCTGCGGCCGAACAGATTTCCCTGCGGCACGACCCCGAAGGCGGCTTCAATCTCCCGCAGCATGGGCTCTGACTCCTTGGCCGGCAGCGGCGAGAAAGGAAATTTGCCGAGTTTGCCCGGTTTGAACATGGTGTTGGGCACTGAGTGGTGCTTGCGCAATCTGGCAACGAAAAAGCCTTCACTGTCGAAGATTTGGGGCCAAACGTGCAGGTATCCTTCCGGTGTGCATGCCTGTTCTGCAGTGGGGAAGAGATCGGCCAGCGAGTCAAAGCTGAACGAATCGCCGAATTTGTCCAGCAGTGACTGACAGACGGCCTGGTTCTCCTGCAGGCTCAAGGTGCAGGTGGAGTAGACCAGTACGCCACCCGGTTTGAGGGCATGAAAAGCACTCTCCAGCAACCCCTGCTGCACCGCTGCAATCTCGTCGATGCTCTCGATGCTCCAGTTGCGCAAGGCATCTTCATCCTTGCGCACCGTGCCCTCGCCGGAGCAGGGGGCGTCGAGCAGGATGGCATCGAAGGTCTCTGGCAACCACTGGCCGAAGACCTTGGCATCGAAGTGGGTCATGCCCACGTTGGTCACGCCGCAGCGCTGCAGATTGGCGCTGAGCACCTTGAGCCGGCTACTGGAGTACTCGTTGGCAACCAGCATGCCCTGGTTGTTCATCAGGGCCGCGATCTGGGTGGTCTTGGAGCCGGGCGCCGCCGCCGCGTCCAGCAACATGCCATCGCGCCGGGTCTGCTCGCAGGCAAACAGGGCGGTGACCGGCAGCATGGAGCTCGCCTCCTGAATGTAGAAGAGCCCGCTTAAATGCTCGGCGGTGTTGCCAAGGGGCACGCTCTCGTCTTCGCGGCTGAGCCAGAAGCCGGTGTCGCACCAGGGCACGGGATCGAGCTGCCAGCCAAGCGGCTGCATCTGCGCCACAAACGCCGCCACCGATATCTTCAGGGTATTGACCCGGATGCTGCGCCGCAGCGGTCGTCGACAACTGGCCACGAACTCATCCATGGAGAGGTGCGCCGGCATGATGGCCGCGATATGGCGCAAGAAGTGATCGGGAAGATAGGTGTTGTCGTGCACGGTGCAGTCTCGTTGACCGAAAAAGAGGGGCGACATCTTATCACAAGGGCAGGAATATTCTGAAAGCGCGGCGGGTAAAAACAAGCCCGGCACAGTGCCGGGCTTGAGTGAGCTTGGGTGAGAGGAGAGATCAGGGTTGGATGCGGGGGCTCCACTCCTGCCACTCTTTCTCCGCCTTGGCATGCAGCGGGTAGCTGTGGCCGGCCTTGACGGTCGGCCCCATCTCTTTTTCCGGAGTGTTGAAGGCGATGCCGCCGGCGAGCAGGCTCTGCACCGTCTCCACCTCGATGGTGCCACCGGTCAGGCCGATATCTGCCTTGACCCCGGAGACATTCCAGAAGCGGGAGTTGGCCCGCACCAGATGGGCGTACTCCTGCTCCACGTTGACGTCGATCAGCACTTCGCTGCCATCGCGGGCCAGCGCCACCTTGGTCACGCTGCCCACCACCATCTTGCGAAACAGCAATGGGCTGCCGACGCTCAAGCCGTTGACCGACGCGCTCTTGAGGGTGAGCGCCAGGCCGGCCGGGCCGCTTTGGCTGAGGGGGAAGCGCTCCTTACCTGCACCCTGACCGGGCTGCGCCTCCACAAAGGCGCCCTTGATCAGGGTATCGAGGTGGGCCACGCCGCCCAGCCCCAGCTTGGCCTGGACCAGGGTAAAGCGGGCGCCAGACTGCAGGAAGCGCGCGGCATACTGACCATCCAGCTCGGCCTTGAAGATCACCTGGCCCAGGGTCGGCTCCAGCTCAATCTGTTCAATCTTGCCGATATCGACCCCGCGGTAGCGGATCGGGCTACCGACCCCGAGTCCCGGGTTGCTATCGGCCACCAAGGAGAGGGTCCGTACCTTGGCCTTCGCCTGCTCCTTGCTGTCAAACAGCTGGTGACTGCTGCGGCCCGTGCCGAGCCGATCGAATTCGATGGCGCCGCGCAGCAGGGTGGCGAGGTTCCCCACCTTGACCTGCACGCCATCCACCCGTACCCGGGTATCCAGCGCCGGCTTTTTCCAGAATTGCGGCTGCTGCTCCAGCAAGGGGGCATAGACACCGGCGATCTCGAGTTCGATCTCCACCCCCTCCTTGGCGGCGCGCAGCGCGTTGACCTTGCCGGCCTCGAGCCCCAGATAGAGCACGGGGGAGCCGATGCCGATGCCGTCAGCCTGCTCCGCCTTCAACATCCAGCGCCGGGGCTTGGCATCCCGGGTACCGAGCAGGGCCAGCTCCTGGCTGGGATAGAGCCGGTTGACCCGCTCGCCAGCGGGCGCCTGCACCAGCTTGATGCCACCGCCGATCCAAGCGCTGGCCGGGCTGGTTTCCACCTTGATGCCGCTCAGGTCGGCATCGATCTGCAGCGGCGTCGCCCGATAGAAACGGGCCCGGTTGAGCAGATGCTGATACTGGCTCTGCACGACCAGGGCCACGCTGGCGTTGCCGCCGCCATCCAGAGTGAGCTGGCTTATCTGACCCACCTGCAAGCCCTTGTACCAGAGCGGTGCCCCTTCGTTGAGGCCGGCCAGATCGTCGGCCTGCAGCACCAGCTTGATGCCACCCGGTTGTTCTTTGCTGCTCAGCGTCATGGCCTTGACCCGCTCGCCCGCCACATAGTCGAGGCGAATGGCCGGTCCCGCCAGCAGGCGATCCGCATGCTTGATGCCGCCAGCGCCGAGGGAGACGCTCTCCCACACCAGACGGCTGTTGCCGGTGATCCGAAACGCCTGCTCCGGGTTGATCAGCGCGGTCACCACCCGGCCCTTGTCGGTCAGGCGAATGGGGTCGATGCGGCCGATCTCGATGCCCTCGAACAGGATGGGCATCCCCTCCTTGATGGGCAGATCTCCCGCCTGGATGTCAATTCGCTCGCCGCGGGCCGCCTCGGCCAACCCTTTGTAGAGGGTAAAGACCTGGCCTTTCTCCGGCTCCGGAGAGTCCTTGGGAGAGTCAAAGGCGATGCCGCCGCTCAGGATGGAGGTGAGGCTGCCGGCCTCCACATTGACCCCTGCCAGGCTGAAGGAGCCCTTGATGCCGCTGATGTTCCAGAAGCGGGTGTCGGTCTTGATGAGGTGTTCAAAACGCGGCTCGATCACCAGATCCAGGATCACGTTCTGGTTCTCTTCGCCAAGGCGGGTATTGATGACGCTGCCCACCTCGATGCCGCGAAAATAGAGTTTGGCGCCGATGCCGACCGAGCCGAGCGAATCGGCGGTCAGGTGCAGCATCCGTCCCTGGGCCTGATAACCGGGGGGAGGGCCGTCCAGCGCGTCGAACTCCTCCTGCAGCGGGTTGTTGTCCCGCCCGGGCTGCAGGTTGATGTAGTTGCCGGAGACCAGGGTATCGAGGCCGGAGATCTCGGTGAGCGACGCCTTGGGGCTCACCAGCCAGAAATCCGAGCCTTTGCGGATGAGCGGGCGGGCCCGGCTGTCAATCTTGGCCAGCACGGCTATCTTGCGGCCATCCTCGGCCAGCTCCAGCTCCTGCACCACCCCGATGGCGACCCCCTGATAGCGCACCTGGGTCTTGCCCGGCAGGATACCGTTGCCCTGGGCGAAGTTGATGCGGATCAGCTGGCCACTGCTGGCAAACTGCTGGTAGATGAAGCCTCCCGCCAGCAACAGGGCGATAAAGGGCAGCAACCAGACGGGTGACAACCAGCGACGCTTCTCAATGACGGGTTCAGCCCCGATCATACCGACTCCTTAATTGGCTCAGATAAAGACAAACAGTTTCAGGCATATGTGATGGCAGACCCTAGCGGGCCGCCTTGTCCCACAGCAGGCGCGTATCCAGCATGCGGGCCGACATCATGGTCAGCACCACCACGCCGGCAAAGGCGGTGGCGCCGGGGCCGGCCCGCACGTTGAGCAGCACCCCGCGATCCACCAGGGCCACCATCAGCGAGATGACGAACAAGTCCAGCATGGACCAGCGACCGATGAAATCGATGATGCGATACATGATGAGCTGGCGTTTGCGCCGCACCGGCTTGGTTCGTTGCAGCTGCCAGCAGATCCAACCCAGCCCCAGGATCTTGCCCACCGGCACTATGATGCTGGCGGTGAGGACGATGGTGGCGATACCCGACATCTTGCTGCGATAGAGCATCATGATACCGCTGAAGATGGTGTCGGACTGCAACAATCCCTTGTTGTAGAAATGGGTGATGGGCAGCAGGTTGGCGGGCAACAGCATGAAGCTGGCCAGCGCCAGCAACCCCCAGGACCAGGCCAGGGAGTGGGGGATGCGCACCTGCAGCCGGCTGTGACAGCGAGGGCAGACGCTGCCCGCCTGATAGCGCACCAGCAGGCCGCAGGTGTGGCAGCGGCAGAGCCCCAGTTCACGGGCGCTGGTCTGGGACATGGTCCGGCTCCTCCAGCGGTACTCGCTCCCAGTAGGGGGCCGGGTCAAACAGGATCAGCAGGGTCAGGTTGAGCAACATCAGGATCCCTAGGCTCAACAGACCGCCGCCGAGGCGTACATCGGCGATGTCGATCAGCTTGAACAGGGCAACCAGCAGGCTAACGATGTAGACCTCCAGCATGGCCCAGTGACGAAACACCTCCACCGCCTTCAGGGTCGGCGCCAGTATGTGCCAGCGTTTGGCGAGGCCCGAGGCCAGCGCGAAGATCCCGAGCAGCAAGCCCACCGGCGCCAGTACGGCGCACCAGAACACCAGCCCCGCCACCCAGATCTCGTGCTCGAGCAGCAGCACCATGATGCCCTTGAGCAGGTTGGCGTCCGAGTTGACGCCGGCCAGGCGCAGGTAGATCAGCGGTTCGAAGAAGGCGGACGGGAGCAACAGGAAGCCGGTGATGGTCAGCGCCATCAATTGGGAGGGGCGAAATGCATAGCGCCCGTACAGGTGCTGGTGACAGCGGGGGCAGTGGGCGTGGCGCCTCAGCGGCAATAACTTGCGTTCGATCAGCAAGTCGCAAGCCGGGCAGACGATCACGGGATTGAGATCCGACATTACGATTCAACCTGTTGAAGGAATTGGTGAAATTTACCCTAAAACCCGCGTCCTGTCTTGCCTGGCGGGGGTATGCCACGAAAGTATGATTGACGTTAACGTAAACGTGATATTAGATAGTCTCACCAGACAAGTGAAAGGAGTCATGATGTCCAGCCTTACCCCCTCGGCAGGCCTGCGTTTTCGCACCGCCCTCGCCAACGAACGCCCCCTGCAGATCGTCGGCACCATCAATGCCTACATGGCACTGATGGCAGAGCGCAGCGGCTTTCAGGCCATTTATCTGTCAGGCGCCGGCGTTGCCAACGCCTCCTATGGCCTGCCGGATCTCGGCATGACCTCCCTCAATGACGTGCTGATCGATGCAGAGCGGATCACGGCGGCGACCCGAGTACCACTGCTGGTCGACATCGACACCGGCTGGGGCGGGGCATTCAACATCGCCCGCACCGTGCGGGCCTTCGAGCGGGCCGGAGTGGCCGCCGTGCACATGGAAGATCAGGGGGCCCAGAAGCGCTGTGGCCACCGGCCCAACAAGGCGGTGGTCTCGCAGGAGGAGATGTGCGATCGCATCAAGGCGGCGGTGGATGCCCGCGAGAATGGCGAGTTCGTCATCATGGCCCGCACCGACGCGCTGGCAGTGGAGGGGATTGGCCCGGCGCTGGAGCGCGCCGCCGCCTACGTGGCCGCCGGGGCCGACATGATCTTCGCCGAGGCGGTGACCGAGCTCGGTCAGTATGACCTGTTCAAGCAGGCGGCCGGGGTGCCCATTCTCGCCAACATGACCGAATTCGGCAAAACCGAGCTGTTCGACAAGGAGGCGCTCGCCGCCCACGGCGTCGACATGGTGCTCTATCCCTTGAGTGCCAGCCGGGCGGCCAATCAGGCGGCTCTCAACGTCTATCAGCACCTTCGCCAGGATGGCCATCAGCGGGCTGTCGTCGACACCATGCAGACCCGGGAGTCGCTCTACGACTTCCTCGGTTATCACCACTACGAGCAGACGCTGGACCGTCTGTTTACATCCAGGGACTAGGAGGAAAAATGGGACAGCAAAAACCGTTGGGTGGCGCCGGCCTGCGTGGCCAGAGCGCAGGGGAGACCAGCATCTGCACCGTGGGCAAGAGCGGCACCGGGCTCACCTATCGCGGCTATGACATCCAGGAGCTGGCCGACGGCGCCCAGTTCGAAGAGGTCGCCTACCTGCTGCTCAAGGGCGAGCTGCCGGACGAGCAGCAACTCGAAGATTACAAGCGGACGCTGCGCAGTCTGCGCAGTCTGCCTGCCGCCCTGCTGGAGGTGCTCGAGCGCATTCCCGCCGACGCCCATCCCATGGATGTGCTGCGCACCGGCTGCTCCATGCTCGGCGATCTGGAGCCGGAAGATGGCTTCGAACACGAGCACGAGGTGGCGGATCGGCTGCTGGCCGCCTTCCCGGGCATTCTCCTCTACTGGTACAAGTTCAGCCACGACGGAGTACGCATCCCCCTCGACACCGACGAAGAGTGCATCGGCGGCCACTTCCTGGCACTGCTGCACCAGAAGGCGCCGAGCGAGCTGGAGCGTCGGGTAATGCACGTCTCCCTCATTCTCTACGCCGAGCATGAGTTCAACGCCTCCACCTTCGCGGCGCGGGTCTGCGCCTCGACGCTATCTGACATGTTCTCCTGTGTCACCGCGGCCATCGGCACCCTGCGCGGCCCGCTCCATGGCGGGGCCAACGAGGCCGCCATGGCGATGATCGAACCCTGGCTGGATGAGGCCCAGGCGCGGCGCGAGCTGCTGGCCAAGCTCGCGGCCAAAGAGAAGATCATGGGCTTTGGCCACGCCGTCTATCGCACCTCGGATCCGCGCAACGTCATCATCAAGGGGTGGTCGGCCAAGCTGGCCGAGGCGGTGGGCGATGACCGGCTATACCGCGTCTCCTGCGAGGCGGAGAAGGTGATGTGGGAAGAAAAAGAGCTCTTCCCCAACGCCGACTTCTTCCACGCCAGCGCCTATCACTACATGGGGATCCCGACCAAGCTGTTCACTCCCATCTTCGTCTGCTCGCGGGTCACCGGCTGGTGCGCCCACGTGATGGAGCAGCGCGAACACAACCGGATCATCCGCCCGAGCGCCGATTATGTCGGCCCGGCGCCCCGTCATTTCGTCTCGCTGCAGCAGCGATAAACATGGGCAGCCCTGTCACTCCCTTGCCTCACCCGACCCCGGCAGCACCGGGGTCGATGCGCGCCAGCGGGCGGGCAGGGCGCCGTTTCATCACCCTGTTTCATTCACAACAACGATAAGGAAGTCACGATGTCCGCCAACGTCGACGTCAACCACAGACCAGACCCCGATCAGGTGCTGGTCGATATTGCCGATTACGTCTGCAATCACCCCATTACCAGCCAGGCCGCCCTCGACACCGCCCGTTACTGCCTGATGGATACCCTGGGCTGTGGCCTCTTGGCCCTGCGTTTTCCAGAGTGCACCAAGCACCTTGGTCCCATCGTACCGGGCACCGTTGTGCCCTTCGGGGCCCGGGTACCCGGCACCCAGCTCTGCCTCGACCCGGTCAAGGCGGCCTGGGATATCGGTGCCATCATCCGCTGGCTCGATTACAACGACACCTGGCTGGCCGCCGAGTGGGGTCACCCCTCCGACAACCTGGGGGGCATCCTCGCCACCGCCGACTGGCTCTCCCGTACCCGGGTGGCCGAAGGCAAGGCGCCGCTCACCATGCGCGATGTGCTGACAGCCATGGTGAAGGCCCATGAGATCCAGGGGGTGCTGGCGCTCGAAAACTCCTTCAACCGGGTCGGTCTCGATCACGTGGTGCTGGTGAAGGTTGCCAGTACCGCCGTGGTGACTCACATGCTGAGCGGCAGCCGCGATCAGGTGATCGATGCGGTCTCCCAGGCCTGGGTCGATGGCCAGAGCCTGCGTACCTACCGTCATGCGCCCAATGCGGGGTCGCGCAAGAGCTGGGCGGCGGGGGATGCCACCTCCCGGGCGGTGCGCCTCGCCCTTATCACCATGAGCGGCGAGATGGGTTATCCCGGCGTGCTGAGCGCCCCCAAGTGGGGCTTCTACGACGTGCTGTTCAAGGGTAACCAGTTCGCCCTGCATCAGGGGTACGGCAGCTATGTGATGGAGAACGTGCTGTTCAAGATCTCCTATCCCGCCGAGTTCCACGCCCAGACGGCGGTGGAGTGTGCCATGAAGCTGCATGAGCAGGTGAAGGGACGGCTCGACGAGATTGACCGCATCGAGCTCACAACCCATGAGTCGGCCATTCGCATCATCAGCAAGGTCGGCGCCCTCAACAACCCGGCCGATAGGGATCACTGTCTGCAGTACATGGTGGCGGTGCCGCTCATCTTCGGGCACCTCATCGCCGAGGATTACGAGGACGCAGTGGCTGCCGATCCTCGCATCGATGGGCTGCGAGCCAAGATGGTGGTGCAGGAGGACAAGCGCTACAGCCGCGAATATCTGGAGGCGGACAAGCGATCCATTGCCAACGCCATCCAGGTCTTCTTCAAGGACGGCACCCACACCGCCAAGGTGGAGGTAGAGTACCCGGTCGGTCATCGTCGCCGCCGTGAAGAGGGGATCCCGCTGCTGGTAGAGAAGTTCCGCCACAACCTGGCCACCCGCTTCCCGGCCAAACGGGCCGAGGCGATCCTGGCCCTCTGCCAGGATGGCAAGCAACTGGCCGCCACCCCGGTGCACGCCTTCATGGACCTGCTGGTGATCTGACCGCTCGCCTATCGGCGCACTTTGATAAACGAAAAGCGGGCCACTCGGCCCGCTTTGTCATGTCTGCCTGCTTGGCTCCCAGGATCAATCCAACACTGTGTCGTCGCCCGCCAGCAGTGCCTGCATGATGGCCGTCTCGCGACTGGCGATGGTCTCGAGAAACTCGTTGGCCCGCCCCATGTGGTGACACACCCGGTAACCCCGTTCGACAAAGGTAAACAGCTCGCCCAGTCCCGCCAGATGGGCCGGCCCCGAAATCAGCTTCAAGGTTGCCCCGAGCAGCGGCTTTCGCGCCAGCCGATCCAGGGTCATCCCCAGTTCGTTGACCAGCTGCAACTGATGACGGCGGCGCGCTTCTTCGCCGACCTCCTGATAGGCGAGGGCATAGGCCTGGGCATTCAGCCGCGCCATGCTGCCACTGCGACGCAGCGCCACCACCATCAGGTAGTCAAGCTCCTCGGAGAGGGCATCGAGTTCAATGGCCTGCGCCAGCACCTTGAGACCGGATTCCGGCAACAGTCGCTCGGCGGTTGGCATCACCCGCATCACGTCCGCATCCCGGCGAGCACAGTCCCCCGGCCCGTAGAGGTCGGTCAGGAAGAACTGCGCGGCCGGCCCGTAGCGTTTGCTCTCCAGCAGATCGCGGTGGGTACGCCCCAGCCGATCGGCCTGCCATTGGCGCAATGCGTCCCTGTCTTGCTGATCCTGCGGATGGGTGCGCATCTGCTCGCGCAGCGCGGCCACCCGGTTGAGCTGGCGATAGAGTCGCGTCAGGGTACTCTCTTCATCCGGTTGCGGGTCATCGAATGGTTGTTGCTGTTGGGTCATCTGCTGCTCTCTTGACCTGTTTCCAATGGCCTGTCACGGATAGACATGACGACAGGCGGCGCCTTGCCGAGGCTCGTCACGTGTTGCCGGCCCAGTGTAACGCGGCGGCAGCCCAGGCGGAATCGATGGAGCTTTTACTCAACAGGCTTTGTTAAGTGAGTCCCAAAAATGTTGCAAATGGCTTTCACTTGTTTGATTCATGTGTTTAATATCAATAAATGTTGTCATCGCTCAGAGAGTTAGCATGTTTCTATACGATCCCCTTGCCGGCAGCAGCCTGTCGACCATCCAGGTCAGCCGCCAACACCCGCTCGGCCTCGCCGGCGCCAGACTGGCCGCCGAAGCCATCGCCCAGGACATGAGCGAAGAGTACGAACTCGACTGCGAGTGGGAAGACGAGGAAGAGACCCGCTTGCTGTTTCGTGGCGCCGGGGTCAACGGCTCTCTATGCCTCACCGACGACACCCTGTCGCTGGAGGTGCGCCTCGGCCTGATGCTGTTGCCGGTGCGCAGCGTGCTGGAGCAGGAGATCCTCGAATACGTCGATCAGCGCCTGCCTTGCCCAACCCGGCGCTGATGAGGCCAATAAATACTGATCCAGCGCAAGAAACAATCATGAAATAACCGATTCCACTATCGTTATCCGGCCTGATATTTATTATTAAAAGGGCCGTTCACTCTTTGTTTGATTTATTTTAAGAGGCATGAAATTGCCTCCATTTTTGTCATGAAACATCATCTTGAATTAATCGCCATACAGTTTCACCAACATATAAGTGCTATTTGTTCATTCACTCCTGCTCAAGCTAATTCATGAAACGGCAGGAGACAAATAACGCGAAACGATAGGGATAATACATGTCTGTGTGTGAACTCATCTCCTGTGTCGATACCGCCTGGCTGCGGATGGACCGGCCCAACAACTTGATGCAGATCGTCGGCGTGCTGATGTTCGATGGTCAGCTGGATGAAGCCATCTTGCGGGAGAGCCTGCTGCACACAGTTCGGGTACAGCCGCGCTTCGGACAGAAGGCCTGTCTGGAAGGGGGCGAATACTACTGGCGCACCGATCCCGACTTCGACCTCGACCTGCACCTCAAGCGGGTGATCCTGCCAGGCAAGGCCGGCAAGGCCGAGCTGGAGCGGCTGGTGGCCGACTTTGCCTCCACCCCGCTCAACCACCAGCGCCCGCTGTGGGAGATGCATCTGGTGGATACTTCTCTGGGCGGCCAGGCGCTGGTGGTGCGTTTTCACCACGCCATGGGGGACGGCTTCTCCCTGGTGCGGGCCATGCTAACCATGATGGACGAGAGCCCGGTTGCCCCCCCCAGACCGCAACCCGAGCCGGTGGCCAACGACGACGGTGACGAGGAGCACGATCAGCAGGGCAGTCGCCTGTTGCGGGCCGGCCTCAAGCTGACCGGCACCCTCTGGTCCAAGTACGTCGAGGTGCTGACCCATCCCACCAAGGCGATGGACTACCTCAAGACCAGCCGGGACGTGACCGCCGAGCTTTACACCATCGCCACCCTCTCCGACGATGCCAATACCCGGCTCAAGGGGGAGACCGGCAGCACCAAGCGGGTAGCCTGGTCAGAACAGATCCCGCTGCCGGACGTGAAGGCGGTAGGGCGGGTGCTCGGCTGTTCGGTCAACGATCTGCTGATCGCCGCCACCGCCGGCGCCTTTCGCCACTACCTGCTGGAGCAGGGTGACCAGACCGACATCGACATCCGGGCGCTGGTGCCGGTCAATATGCGTGCCCCGGACGACAAGGGGGCACTTGGCAATCGCTTCGGGCTGGTGGCGCTGGATCTGCCCCTCAACATCGAGCACCCGCTGCAGCGGCTCTATGCGGTGCGGGATCGGATGCAGGCGCTCAAGTCCTCCCTGCAGCCGGCGGTGGTGCTCAACTTGCTGGAAGTGATGGGCATGGCGCCCAAGGCGGTGCAGCAGCAGGCCATCGACATCCTCTCGGCCAAGGCCAGCGCGGTCATCACCAACGTGCCGGGCCCGCAGCAGACCCTCTATCTGGCCGGCGCCCGCCTGCGTCAGCCGCTGTTCTGGGTGCCCCAGGCCGGCGACATCGCGGTCGGCGTCTCCATTCTCTCCTATGACAACAAGGTGCAGCTCGGCCTCATCACCGACAAGAAGCGGGTGCCGGACCCGGATCTCATCGTCGAGCGCTTCGCCGTGGAGTTTGAGCAGTTGCTGCTGCTGGTGTTGATGGAGCCGGACCTGATCTACGATCCCGACATGCTGGATCAGCTGCTGCACGGCTGACCGCGCCACTCCTGCAAGACGAGGAGCCGGCAAGAAAAGGAGTCTAAAAGAGAAGAGGCCAACCCAGGGGGTTGGCCTCTTTCATTGCGGCAATGGCACCTTACTCGTCCGCCAGCTCCTCACGGGCGGCTTCCACGTCGAGCCGCTCCATGGCATCCAGCGGCTCGCACGCGGCGGCCTCGCCATAGAGCGCCTCGGCGGCCGCCATCTTGCTCTTGCCATGCATCATCACCATGGCGTTGGCGTACTCCATGCGGGCGATGGCGGAGTGGGGGATGATGGCCAGCGCCGCCTTGAAGTGACGTTCGGACTCATCCTTCTTGGCGCCGTAGGTGATCCCGCCGATCATAGCCCCCAGCTTGTCGATGATCTCCGCATGCCAGGCACCGAAGGCGATATGGGCTTCCGCGTGGTCAGGCTCAAGATTCAGCGCCTGCTCCAGGCTGCTCTTGATCTTGTCACCGATGCCGATGGAGAGCGCCTTGGAGACCGAGATCACCTGGCTGTAGCGACCCAGCGCCAAGGCGTGGAAGTACCAGGCGTTGACGTTATCTGGCTGGCGTTTTTGCAGCTTCTCGGCGTTGCTGGCGGCCAGCTCGAACGCTTCGCGCTTGGCATACTTGTCATCCAGCAGGTAGCTGGCGTGGATCACCAGCGCCTTGTTCGCCACGTTGAGGCCCTCCTCGCCGGCGCCCAGCCCCAGGTTGACGGCGCGGGCGAAATCACCGGCGTGATAGGCGCGCCAAGCTTCCTGTACTTGCTCATCTTCGGGCCAGGGCTCGGCATCCCCCTGGTGCAGCCGCTCCCAATGCTGCTCAAGGCGCTCCCCGGCATAGTCATAGGCCGCATCCGGCCAGGGGAAGGGGGTGAAATCGGACAATTTGGGCTGTGAAGTGGTCATATGATTCTCCCTGTTAAAAACACAATCAAATACACGATGCTGTCAGCTCGCCGTGGCGGCGGACTGATAATGGGTGGCGATGGCATCCAGATCGGCGCGGGCATCGGCGCGCAGCCGGGGGGCCACCAGCTGCATCACCTGAAACACCCCAAGCGCGATGTCGGCATCGGCCCGCGGATGCAGCGCCCGCTGGTAGGAGATCCAGAAGGTCCCGACCAGCGCGATGTTGGCGGCCAGCGCCGTCACCTGCGTCTCATCGCCTTGTAGCAGGCCGCTGCGCCGGAGGCTGTGACAGATGGCAGCGGCGGTTTGCTCCTTGCGCCGCAGCAGGGCCGAGAAGCGCAGCTCCACCTTGTGGTTGCCGCTCATCAGGGTGCTGATGTCGTAGTAGAAAAAACGGTACTTCCAGATGAGTTCGAACATCAGGTGCAAGAAGAACCAGATGTCCTCCGCCTCGTTCAGCGGCGGGGTAATGGTATCGAGCAGGTGGGCCATCTCCTGTTCGAACTCGCCGAACAGGGCGTTGACGATCTCCTCCTTGTTGTGAAAGTGGTAATAGAGGTTGCCCTGACTCATCTCCAGCTCGGCCGCGATGGCGGAGGTGGTGACGGTCGGCTCGCCCAGCAGGTTGAACTGGGCGAGGGCGGTGGCCAGGATGCGATCCCGCGTGCGCCGCTTGGGTTTGCAGTCCATGCTACTCCTTCGATTGCCGGCGACCCTTGCCGCCATAGCGGCGGGTCAGCCAGTGCTGCAGCTGGGTCAAAGAGGCATCCAGCGCCGCCACCGAGCCGGTGCCCGGGGTCAGCAGGGAACGCTGTTCATCGGCCAGCGCGCTCAGATCCAGTTCCAGCCCATGTCTGGCGAGGATGGGGCCAAGCTCGGCCCGTCGCTGCCAGAGATCCTGGCGGGTATGCTGGAAGGCGTGCTCGCACAGATGGCGCCGATCCCGGTAACTGAACACATTGGTAAAGAACATCTCGCCGTCGGCCGAGGAGGGTTCGAACAGCAGGGCATCCGCGTCCGGATACTGGTGCTTGTAGCGATCCATCCCCACGTGCATGCGTGAGTGGATGATGGCGCGAAACGTCTGGGCCAGCACCACCGGCAGACCGCGGTCCACCAGCTTGGCGGGATGTTCGCTGGCCAGCCCCGCATCAAAGGGCACCAGCGGGTTGATGCAAAACACCAGGTCGGCCCCCTCCTGCAGCGCCACCGAGGCGTGCAGCGTCTTGATCAGCGCCCCGTCCACGTAGTAGCGGCCATCGATGAGCGAGGGCGGGAACAAGCCGGGCAGGGCGGCCGAGGCCTGTACCGCGGCGGAGATGGGCACCTGGTCCAGCCCCGGGCTGCCGAAGGCCACCGCGCGGCCGGTATCGAGCTCGGTAGCAATGACGAACAGCCGGCTGGCAAGCTCACGAAAATCGTTGCTTCGACCGGGGCGGGAGAAAAACTGGGTGAGGATCCGATCCACCCCGCGGCTGTCGAACATGCCGGTCGGGATCGCTCGGGACAACCCCTGCAACGAGCCGAGCAGGCTCTTGTTCCAGGGCGAGGAGAGGTAATCGGCCAGACACGTCAGCACCAGCGGTGGCAGCGAGGTGAGCCGGTCAAAATATTCCCCGAAGGCAGGACGCAGCAGGGTGGAGGGGTCGAAGAACTCGCCGGTGTCGTCGCTTAACAGGATCCGCACCAGCTTGTCCGGCGAGATGCCGTTGGCCAGCGCCGAGGCGATCACCGCTCCCGAGCTCACCCCCACATAGATATCGGCCTGCTCGAAACGCAGCCCCTTGATGCTGTCGGCCAGGGCGGCGCAGGCTCCGATCTCGTAGATCCCCCCCAGAGGTCCCCCGCCGGCGAGGGCAACCGCAATCGTGCTCATGATTTGCCTCCCTTCTCATGCAAAACCGGCCCAGCAGAGGGCATGGGCCGGTGGATCATTACGCAATCAGAACAAGCCGGTCAGTGGATCAGAAGAGCGTGGTTTCACTCTTCTCCTTGACCTCTTTGGCCACGCTCTCCACTTCCATTGCCAGTGCTTTCACCTCTTCCTTCACCTTGGCGATGGGAGCGGCGGCTTTCTTGACCGGCGGCTTTTTGGCTGCAACCGGCTTTTTGGCTGCGGCGGCGGCAGGTTTGGCCTCGTCAGCCGGAGCAACCTCATCCAGATCCTGGGCATCGATCAGCTGTTGTACCACCTCGGTCAGCTCGGCCATGCGTTTGGAGAGCTTGTCGATGTCCTTGCGGGTCGGGATACCGAGGCTGGCGACGGCGCGGGCCACGCGATCCTCGAACACCTGCTCCAGACGTCCCCAGGTACCGGCAGTCTTGTCGGTCATGGCAGCAATCTTCTCGTCTGCGCTCTGGCGGGTACGGGTTTGCAGGGCTTCCCCTTCCTGCACCAGGGCTTCGAAGATTTTACCGCCTTCTTCCTGGGCTTTGGCATAGGCACCCAGACCCGCCAACCAGATCTGCTGGGTGGACTCCTTGATGGTGGAGGTGAGTTGGTTGTCGGTCACCGAACTTGCCAGTGCTTTCAATTTTTTGGCCATGACAATCTCCTTGCTCGTGATATAGATGATGGTAATGACAACAACCTTGATATATTCGTTGTGGCATTACTTGGCTTTCATCCTCAGTCTATGGAGAAAAAATAGAGGGTTCTACCTAATAACGGAACAAGCAACCCTGGTAATTTTGGTCTGGGTCACGAAGAATGATATTCGAATGAATATTTTGCGTTAAAGCGTGATATATCTAACAGCAACTAACAGCCCAATCAGTAAGGGATATAAATACCATGGACTATTTCATCACGGGGGGCAGCGGCTTTATCGGTCGCCGGCTGATTAAAAAAGTGCTGCAGCGCCCGAATAGCCGGGTGCATTTCTTGATGCGTGCAGCCCATCTCGATCGGGTACCCGATCTGCTGGCCTACTGGGGGGTTGAGGCGGATCGCGCCATCCCCGTGGTCGGCGACATGACTCACCCTCTGCTCGGAGTGGGCAGTGCCGAGCTGGAGCCTCTCATCGGCAAGGTCGACCACTTCCTGCATCTCGCCGCCATTTACGATCTCAACGCCAAGGCGGGCATTCAGCAGCAGGTCAATGCCGAAGGCACCCGTCAGGCCTTGCAACTGGCCGAGCGACTCCAGGCCCGCTGTTTCCATCACTGCAGCTCCATCGCGGTGGCCGGTCTGTTCGACGGCTTGTTCCGGGAAGACATGTTTGATGAGGCCGAACACCTCGACATGCCCTATTTCCAGACCAAGCACGAGGCCGAAGGAATCGTGCGCAAGGAGAGCACACTGCCCTGGCGCATCTATCGACCCGGCATCGTGGTCGGTGATGCCAACACCGGCGAGATGGACAAGGTGGACGGCCCCTATTACTTCTTCAAGACCATCCAGAAGCTGCGCCGCATGTTGCCGCCCTGGATGCCCGCCATCGGGGTCGAAGGGGGACGCATCAACCTGGTGCCGGTCAACTTCGTGGTGGATGCCATCGATCACATCGCCCATCTGGAAGGGGAGGACAACAAGGCGTTCCACCTGACCGATTCCCACCCCATGCGGGTCGGCGACATGCTGAGCACCTTCTCCCGCGCCGCCCATGCCCCCGAGCCCGCCATTCGCATCAATGCGGCCCTGTTCAGCTTCATCCCCCGCCATCTGATGACCATGCTGATGGCGCTGACGCCGGTGCGGCGCATTCGCGATGCGGCGATTGCCGATCTGGGGCTGCCCAAGGACATCTTCCGGCTCATCAACTATCCCACCCGCTTCGACAACCGCGAAACCCAGCGGGTACTGAAGGGGACCGGCATCGAAGTGCCGCCGCTACACAGCTATGCCTGGCGACTGTGGGATTACTGGGAGCGCCACCTCGACCCCGAGCTGTTCATCGATCGTACCTTGCGCGGCCGGGTCGAGGGCAAGGTGGTGCTGATCACCGGTGCCACCTCCGGCATCGGCAAGGCCACGGCAAGAAAGCTGGCCGAGGCGGGTGCCAAGGTACTGACCATCGCCCGGGACGAGCACAAGATTGCCGAAACCCAGGCCGAGTTTGCCGAGCTGGGATTGACTCTGCAAGTCTATCAGGGGGATCTGGCCGATCTCGCCCAAGGGGAGGCGATCACCCGCCAGATCGTGGCCGAGCATGGCGGGGTGGACATCCTCATCAACAATGCCGGTCGCTCCATCCGCCGCGCCATCGAGGACTCCTTCGATCGCTTCCACGATCTCGAGCGCACCATGCAGCTCAACTACTTCGGCACCCTCAAGGTGATCATGGGACTGCTGCCCACCATGATCGAGAAGAAGAAGGGCCACATCATCAACATCTCCTCCATCGGGGTGTTGACCAATGCGCCGCGCTTCTCCGCCTACGTCGCCTCGAAATCGGCGCTCGATGCCTGGGTGCGCACCGCCGCCTCCGAGTTTGCCGACAAGGGAGTCAACTTCTCCATCATCAACATGCCGCTGGTGAAAACCCCCATGGTGGCGCCCACCAAGGTGTATGAGCAGGTGCCCATGATGACGCCGGAAGAAGCCGCCGATCTGGTGTGCGACACCATCATCAACAAACACGTGCGACTGGCTACCCGGCTCGGGGTGTTCGGCCAGGTGATCCATGCCCTGGCGCCGCGAGTGGCCCAGGTGATCATGAACACCAGCTTCCGCACCTTCTCCGACCCCAAGGAGGGCAACGAGTCCAAGGCCTCGGCGGATCAGATGGCGGTCTCCACCCTGATCAAGGGGATCCACTTCTAGGGGGAGCGACAACGAACTGAGGTAGCAAAAATGGAAAGGGCCTGCGCAATCAGGCCCTTTTCATTTGCGGCTGTGGGCGGGAGAGCAGGGTCAACAATAAGGCCGTGGTACGGCGGGAGTAGAGCAGGGAGAGGTGGCCGAGGGCGGCGAGCTCCACATCCTCCATCCCATCCAGTCGCTGGCGGGACTGGGGCAGCACGAAGTTGTCGTGGCTGGTGCGCACCGAGACTCCGGGCACGCAGAGCGGCACGGCGGCAAAGCGCTGCAACCAGCCTGAGCCTGGCTCCATCTCGCGGGCATTGTCGCCCAGTCCCAGAGTCGCCAGCTGGCTGCCCTGATGGGGGGTGGCCAGGGTGATGAGCTGCGTCACCTTGTCACCGCCCGCCACCGCCAGATAGTCGCGGCACACCAGCCCGCCCATGCTGTGGCCGATCAGCACCAGCTGCGACGCACCGGTGGCGGCCAACACCTCGTCGATGCGATTGGCCAAGAGCGGCACCATGTCGTCGAGATGGCCGAAGGGAGGGGTCAGGGTGACGGTCGCCACCGTGTAGCCGGCAGCCTCCAGTCTGGCTCGTTGCACCCGCCAGATGCCGCGACTGCAGCCATAGCCGTGGATCAGCAGCAAGGGCAGGGGGGAGGGCGTCAGCCTGTCGGGCGCCATCAGCCAGCGCTCGAGCGGCAGCAACCAGGTGAAGGTCAGCAGGTAGGCGGCTATCTCTCGCCCCACCATGGGCAACCATTCTCGCCAGCCGATGGCAGGCACCGGGTAGAAGCGAGAAAAGCCCCAGGTCAGCAGCACCACCAAGGTGCGCAGCCCCAACAGGGCAACCACCACGAACAGGATGGAGAGCGGGAGCGAGAGGCCGATGACCAGATGGGCGATGCCCCCAAGGAGCGTCACCTCAACCAGCAGCAGGATCAGGAGTTGCTTTGTGATCGTCATGGTCCAATCATCCGACCAGTCTGACATGGAAGTCAAATGACCCTTTCATCAATGTGATGACAGGCGCGCAATCACCCGTCGGCGCGCCAATCAAACACTTCTGCATGGGGTTATTTGCAATACTGTATATCCATACATATACTTGTAATCACTATCAGAAGGAGGACGCCGCTATGGCCGTTGAGATCAAATATGTTGTGGTACGTGGGGGAGTGGAGAAGATGACCTTTGCCAGCAAGAAAGAGGCCGATGCCTATGACAAGCTGCTGGACACTGCCGATGAGTTGATGCATTTGCTGGCGGGCGCGCCCGTTCGCCTTGAACCGGATCAGCAAGAGAGTCTGGCCTTCTACCTGGCCGAGCAGCGTGATCTGCTGCAAAACGTGCTGCGCGGGGCCAAGGGGCAGGGGAGCGGCAAGTCGGAGCCGCAAGAAGAGCAGAGCGAGTCGAGCAAACCAAAAGACAAATCCCTCAAGCGGGTAGCGTGAGGACGACACGGGGGAGGCTGCCCGTCACAGCATGAAAACAGCCTCAATTTATGCATCGATGAGAATTTTAAAGCATTTACATGGATATTTACCCCGAGAATTTTCCAACCAAGGTGCATATCCATTGAATAAATACACTATGCAGCATCAGCTGTTGATAGCGGTGCTGTTCGCTACACAGCATCGACGTTCCAGTCCCACGTGGTGCCGATAACCCCATTTATCGGCATCACCATCACGCAGGCCCCGAGCCGAGTCTCTCATCCACAAGCATCATCATGACCACTATGTTACTTCCACCCGCCATGCCGCTGTTCGATGGTCTGGCCTACCTGGAGGCGGGCAACCCTCAGGTCAATCAATACCTTGCCAACCTCAGCCTCAACGATGTGCCCGATGCCGGGTTGGTCTACGAGCTCGCCGTCGACTGGCTGCTGGAGCAGCGCAACAGCGAGAACAACTACAAAACCTATCGCAGCGAGCTGACCACGTTTTTGCACTGGTGCTTCGGCGAAATGCGCATCAGCCCCAAGGATCTGACTCGGCGCATCATGATGCGTTATCTCGATTACTGTCAGGCGCCGCCGCCGTCTCTGATTGCCTATCGCAACGTAGCCCAGTTCGTGCTCGACAAGGAGTGGGGAGAACGACTGCCCAATCCCCAATGGCGACCCTTCCTTGGCAAGCGGGAGCTGGGCCGCGAGTTGCCATACCGCCTCAGCGAACAGGCCATGAAGACCAAGCTCGCCATTCTGTCTGCCTTCTTCCAGTTCTTGATCCAGGAGGAGTACATGGACCGCAACCCGGCGCTGTTACTGCAACGAGTGAAGCGCTCAATTCAGCAGGAGCCGGACGACCATGGCCAGGCCTTCAGCGAGCTGCAGTGGTCCTATGTGATGCAGGCTGCCGACCTGCTGGCCGCCGAATCACCCGAGCAGCACGAGCGCAGCCGCTTCCTGATAAGCCTGATGTACGCCTGTTACCTGCGGATCTCGGAAGTGGCGGCAAGGCCAGGGTTTACCCCCGTCATGGGGCAGTTTCGCCGCGATGGTAAAACCGGTGTCTGGGGCTATTTCATTCCCCGCAGCAAGGGTGGCAAGCGCCGCACCGTGGCGGTGTCTCATGCCTTGCTCGAGGCCCTCAAACGCTATCGGACGTTTCTCGGCCTCTCACCATTACCGGTACCCGATGAGCAAACTCCGCTGTTTGTGCGCCACAAGGCTGCGGCACACGGCCGGGAACAAGGCGAGCTCAACGCCAACCTCGGGATCCGCCAACTGCGTGACCTGGTAATGAGCGTCATCCAGACCGCCGCCGGACTGGCAGAAAAAGATGGGTTTGTGCAGGACGGCGCCGAGATGCGCAACCTGACACCACACTCCATTCGTCATACCGGCATCACTCACGACATCAATCTCAACGGGCGGCCGTTATCACATGTGCAAGCCGATGCCGGCCACGACAGCATCGACACCACCTCCAAGTACCTGCACACCGGTAACAGCGAGCGCCATGAAAGTGCCAATCACAAACCGCTGGATCGGTTACACGACTAGGCCTTTAAAAATGAGAGATAACGAAAAGAAAAGTTCAGGAGCATGGCTGTGATGACCAGCGTTCTTTAACCGACATCACTCCGGATTCTTTCAAAACCTAACACCGCGCATAATGCATATTATGTTAAATTAAATATCTTGTTTCCTATCACCACCTATTGAACTGTGTATAATGGCAACAATTGATCCTATCTCCGACCGGATGTCTTAAGTGGCTGAATTAACATCAGAACAATTAAAACCTGTTTTTTCGATTGAACAGTTTCCTGCCCTCAGTGAACTCGAACCCATTCCCTTTGCCGCCTTGCAACCCAGAGCCATTTCCGGCATCAAGCGTCTCGCCAGTTTTGATGGTGACTGCCCGGTCATGTTGCTCAACGGTTTTCCCGGGGTGGATTATGAAGGCGTTTGCCAGACGCTGATCGCCGCTTCCAATGGCAAGGATGGCGACCTGTTCGATCTCTGCTACACCGAGAATCTGAACAATCCGTTCAAGCCCATCTGGCTGCGCCTGCAACCCGGCACCGGCTTCGAGTTCTGTGAAATGGTCGGTGAATTGCTCAAGCTGATGAGCCATCATCTGGATGCCGAGCGCCTGGTCACCCGCATCATGCGCAAACAGAACAACGATCCCAAGATCGATGACTTCCTCTCCGATCTGGCGGCGCACGTGGCTCAAGGGCTCGAATTCCAGCATCCGGTGCTCATCAACCTGCTGATCCACCATGAAGAGCAGGAAGCGCCGATCATCTATGGGCGGGATTTGAACTGGGATACCCTGTTTGGTTCCATCAACTATCAGACCGAGCAAGGCTCGGTTTATGCCAACCAGCACCTGCTGGAACCAGGTCTGCTGCGTCAGGCCAACGGTGGCTATCTGATTTTGCAGCTGGACGAGCTGCTGGACCAGCCCCATCTCTGGTTCAAGCTAAAGAATGCGATGCAAAAAGGTGAGCTGGACTGGAACGCCTATCAGGAAGGCAAGACCCTGACCCCCTTCTTCACCCCGGAAGCCACCCCCATCAAGCTCAAGCTGATCCTGGTCGGCGATCGGCTGGATGTGGCCGAGTTCCAGATGCAGGACCGCGACATGTCCGAGCGCATCTTCCTGCGTGCAGACCTGGTCTCCGAGGTGAACATTGAAGAGGATCTGCCCGATTATCTTCAATATCTGGCCTGGCTGCGCGAGCGCTGGGAGCTGCTGGACTTCACTCCGGCCGCCCTCGCCGCCCTTTGCCGCCACGCCAGCCGGCTGTGCGACCACCAGGAGTGGCTGTCGCTCTCCGAGGTGCAACTTTCTGCCATCATGCGCATGGCTGACAGCCTGGCACGCGAGCTGGAAGCGGACGTCGTCACCGACGAGCACATTCGCGGTGCGCTGGAAGAGCAGGATTACCGCCTCAACTATCTGGTTGAACAGTCAGACCAGGGCGTCATCGACGGCCAGATCCTGCTGCAGACCGACGGTGAAGAAGTGGGCCAGATCAACGGCCTCTCCGTCATTCAGGTCTCAGGCCATCCCTATGATTTCGGCGAGCCGGTGCGCCTCACCGCCACCGTGCATCTGGGGGATGGCGATGTGGCGGACATCGAGCGCAAAGCGGAGCTGGCCGGCCATATCCACGCCAAGGCAATGATGATCATCCACGGTTATCTCTCCAACAAGTTTGGGGCCGAGAACCCTTCCCCGCTTTCGGCCAACCTGGTGTTCGAGCAGTCCTACCATGAAATCGATGGTGACAGCGCCTCGTTGACCGGCCTGTGTGCCCTGCTCTCTGCCCTCGCCCGCCAGCCCATCTACCAGCACTTTGCGGTGACCGGCGCGGTCGATCAGTTCGGCAATGTGCAGGCCGTCGGCGGCGTCAACGAGAAGATCGAAGGCTTCTTCCGGGTGTGCAAGATCCACGGTCTCACCGGCAAACAGGGGATCCTGCTGCCCGGCACCAATGCCCAGCAGCTCAACCTGTCCGATGAGGTGATTGCAGCCGTCGAAGCCGGCCAATTCCATATCCATCCGGTGGATCATGTGGAAGAGGCCATCGAGCTGCTGACTGGTTGTGTTGCCGGTGAGCCGGATATGCCGGATACCCTGTTTGGCCGGATACAGCAGCGGCTGGATGAGCTCAACGGCACCGACATCATCAAGGGGGGCGTGCTGCGCCGCCTGCTTGGTCGAGTGTTCGGACGGTGAGAAAAGAAGTGATCGGAGTTGTTTAGCGAACAACTGTACGCTAAATTGGCCCGGCTTTGACCCATTTGAAGGATAAACAGCGTGACCGTAGACAATACCACCATTGATGCCCGCCTTTCCCTGTGTGAACAAGGCAAAGACTCGTTTACCCGTGAAGAGCTGCTCGCCTGCAGCCGTGGCGAACTGTTTGGTGAGGGTAACAGCCAGCTGCCCGCCCCCAACATGTTGATGATGGATCGCATCGTCAAGATCAATGACAACGGTGGTGAGCATGGCAAGGGCGAAATCCTGGCAGAGCTCGATATCACACCGGATCTCTGGTTCTTCGATTGCCACTTCCCGGGTGATCCGGTCATGCCTGGCTGTCTCGGTCTGGATGCCATGTGGCAACTGGTCGGTTTCTTCCTGGGCTGGAAAGGCGGCCCCGGCAAGGGTCGTGCACTGGGGGTTGGCGAGGTGAAATTCACCGGCCAGATCCTGCCGACCGCCAAGAAAGTGACCTACAAGATCACCTTCAAGCGCGTCATCAACCGCAAGCTGGTGATGGGGATCGCCGATGGCGTGGTGGAAGTGGATGGTCGCCCGATCTACAGCGCTACCGATCTGAAAGTGGGTCTATTCAAGGACACCACCGCATTCTAAGTCTGACCTTCAGGTCGAACTGAACAACGTAAAGGGGCCATCATGGCCCCTTTCCTTTTGCAATGAGTGATGAAGTACCGGCTACTTCATGAAGAGGCCTGAGCCCCGCCCTTCCATGGCATCACGCCAACCACCAAGCCAATGCCCACGGGCATCCAGGCATTGATACGGACACGCTTCTTTCTGTTTGCCGACCACGCCAGCCTGATAACCACGAGCACGAGCTCTTTCCAGACGGTCCCGTTTTTGTCTCTTCATCATCTACGACCCTCTTCCGTGGAACAAAAAAAGCGACCAATTTTTCATCGGTCGCTTTCATCTTTACCCCAGGGGGTCGGCAGGGTCAAACAAAAAATTTCATGCTATCTGGTCATTGTGACACAAGACACTGAACCGCATTAATTTTTAGTGACACAATTTTTTAGCGCTGGAAACGGCGCAGCCAGGCGAATGGCAGGGCCAGCAGAGTCAACCAGAACAGGCTGCCACCACCGCTGCCGCCATCCTGACCGGTCTGGTTGTTGACCGGTGCGTTGGCGACCACATAACCGGCCGGATCGTTGTTCTTGTAGTCGGTTACCACCGGCGCCAGCTTGACGCTGACCACGGTAGCATTGGTGCGGTTGTTCAGATCGCTCTCGCTGTTGTAGCGATAAGCCGTAGCCGCGACCGTACCGTTGCTGCTGATGCCGCTGGCATAAGCGATGTGGTAGTAGTAACCGTTCTGGGCACACTGCTTGGCACCCGCATCATCCAGACCACAGATGAGATCGTTCAGATACCAGTTGTTGCCGGTCGCAGCGTTGAGCAGGAAGCCTTCCTGCATGCGATTGGTGCCGTTGACCACGGGCTGGGTCTGATGACGGGAGTCACGCCAGCCAACCACCATGTTGTGGTTGTTGATGGCGGCCGCTTCCGAGCCGGAGCCGCTGAGCGGCTTGTCCTGCAGGGAAACCACGGCGGTGGTGGTCGGCGTGTTCAGGTTGAACACGAACATCTCGACCGGGCGGTTCTGGCCCTTGTTGATGCGATAGAGCTGGTTGCCGATCACATAACCGTTGTCGTTGACCCCCACGGCCCAGCTGTGTTGCAGCTTGGCGTCATCCTTGCCGGGCTCGCCTTCGGCCAGCGGGATGATCTGGGTAGTGCCTACCTTGCTGCCATCCAGATCCAGTGTCCAGTAAGCGGCCAGGTTGCGACCATCCAGGTAGTTGGTGCCGATCTCACCGGTGGAGGAGTACCCTACCCCGTACAGATTGCCGTTGAATTTACCCACCCCAAGCGCGGAGGCGGTCTGCACCACTTCGTTGCGGGCGCGGGCATACTCGTTGGCCTGCAGCAGCTTGTTGAATGTGCCGGTACTGTTGACCAGCCAGAAGCTGGCCTGGGTGTTGAGGCCCGGGCAGTAGCGGTAGTCGCCGTACTGGCCGTCGTTGCCGGCAAAGCACCAGTTGTAGGTTTCGGAGTTGACGGCAATGTTCTTGCCAGTGGCGGCGGTACCGGTCACCAGATACTGGCCGTTGTCCAGTTTCTTGATGCTGGTCGGCACGCTCAGGCTGTGAGTGCCGGCGCCGTCTTTCAGCTCGACGGGGTTGCCCTCCTCGACCACGGCGAAGGCAGTGCGCAGCTTGCCACTCATCTTGTAGCCCGCCCGGGTGCCGGGTACGTCGCCCAGGGCAGTCACCAGACCGTCGGTCTCGCCCAGCTGCACGTAACCTACGTTGTTGCGCTGGTCGACCCCGTCAAGGAAGTCACGACGCCACTGATAGGCGAAGTTGCTGTTGTCGTTCCAGAAGGAGTTGCAGACCGAGTTGGAGAGCATGCAGCCCTGCTCGAAACGGAAACGATCGACCAGGAAGTCGGCGAAACGCACGGTCGAGAAGTGTTCGGCCATGTTGTTCTTGGTATTGATCCCGATGAGCCCGTTGCCATCGCCGCTGATCCCGCTGGCGTAACCCTTGTCGGACGCATCGACAATGGTGAAAAAGGGACTTTGTGCCGCCTGGGCATGCAGGCTGGCGCTGACCAGAATGGCCAGCATGGATAATTGCTTTTTCATCTACTTCCTTAGTCCTGATGTTTCAACGCTTCCAACTCCTCCCAACGGGAGAAGGCTTGTTCCAATGCAGCCTCTGCTGCATTCAGGGCATCCAGTTTGGCTTGAGTCTGGTCGCTCGGCAGGGAGAAGAAACCGGGGTGGTTGATCTCGGTCTGCAGGGCATCCAGCTCTGCCTCCAGCTGTTCCAGTCGAGCCGGTAGATTATCCAGCTCCAGCTGCAACTTGTAAGAGAGCTTTTTGGCTTTTGTGGCAGCAGGCGCCGGCGCCACGACAGGCTCTGGCGTTTTGCTCTGCGCCTGTTTGGCGACTTGCTGCGCAGACTGCTGTGCCTGTTGTTGAGCGCGGGTGGCCATCATGTCGGCGTAACCGCCCACATAATCGCTGATCTGCCCGTCCCCTTCAAACAACCAGCAACCGGTCACGGTATTGTCGATGAAACGACGATCGTGGCTCACCAGCAACAGGGTGCCGGGGTAGTCCGCCAGCAGCTCTTCCAGCAATTCCAGCGTTTCGACATCCAGGTCGTTGGTTGGTTCATCGAGGATCAGTAAATTACTGGGCTTCAAGAACAATTTGGCCAACAGTAAACGGTTTTTTTCGCCCCCTGACAAGGCTTTCACCGGGGTGCGTGCCCGTTTTGGTTCAAACAGAAAGTCCTGCAGGTAACCGAGAATGTGGCGGGAGCGGCCGCGCACCATCACTTCCTGCTTGCCCTCCCCGACGTTGTCCACCACCGTCTTCTCGGGATCGAGCTGCTCGCGGTACTGATCGAAGTAGGCCACTTCCAGATTGGTGCCCCCCTTGACCGTGCCACGACTTGGGCTCAACTGGCCGAGCAGCAGCTTGATCAGAGTCGACTTGCCGCAACCGTTGGGGCCGACCAGCGCAATCTTGTCGCCGCGCAGCACCTGCAGATCCAGCCCCTGGAACAGGGTGCGATCACCAAAGTCCAGCCCCAGGCCTTCACTTTCAAATACCAGCTTGCCGGAGCGGCTTGCCTCATCCAGCTGCAGCTTGGCCTTACCCTGCAGTTCACGGCGCTGGGTCCGCTCCATCCGCATCGCCTTGAGGGCGCGCACTCGCCCCTCATTGCGGGTACGACGGGCCTTGATCCCCTGGCGTACCCACACCTCTTCCTGGGCCAGCTTGCGATCGAATTCGGCGTTCTTGAGCTCTTCGACCCGCAACCACTCCTCTTTCCCCTGCAGGTACTCGTCGTAGTTGCCGGGCCAGGAGGTGATCACGCCGCGGTCCAGATCGATGATCCGGGTCGCCAGCTTGTGGATGAATTCCCGGTCGTGGGAGATGAAGACGATGGCGCCGCGAAAATCCTTGAGGAACTCTTCCAGCCAGTTGATGGCATCGATGTCCAGGTGGTTGGTCGGCTCGTCCAGCAGCAACAGATCCGGATCGCAGGCCAGCGCGCGGGCCAGTGCCACCTTGCGCAGCCAGCCGCCGGAGAGGCTGTCGAGGGTCACGTCGGGGTCCAGACCCAGCAGGGTCAGCACCTGGTTGATGCGGGTCTCGAACTGCCAGCCATTCTGGTAGTCGAGCTGCTCCTGCAACTGGCTCATCTTGCGGATGTTGGCATCGGAGGCATCGTGTGCCAGCTCCATGGAGATATGGTGATACTGCTTGAGCAGCTCCCCTACCCCGGCCAGCCCTTCGGCGGCGTAGTCAAACACGGTGAGTTCGCTCGATGCGGGGGGATCCTGCTCGAGACGGGTCACTTTCAAATCTTGTTGCAGCACCAGACGGCCGTCATCGAGCGGCAGTTCGCCGGCGATGACCTTCATCAGGGTGGACTTGCCCGCCCCGTTGCGCCCCACCAGACAGAGGCGCTCGCCCCGCTCGATGGTGAGCTCGGCCTGATCGAGCAGCGGAAAATCACTGAACGACAACGATGCGCCGTGCAATGTCAAAAGAGCCATTCTTGTTCCTTATTGCTAATGAAAAAACGGGTGGCAGACTGGATCTCCCCCCGTTTCATCGTCAAATCGCCCGCTCACCCCTGCCTGGCAAGCCACGCTTGCAGCTCAGTCAGGGTGAAGGGCCAACCCAGTTCGCGCCCCGCTTCATCCCGCAATACCGGAATGCGGACCCGATAGGTTGCCAGCCACTGCTCATCATCCATGATGTCGCACTGGCGAGCATCGGCCGCAAGACCGGCCTGCTCCACCAGCGCCCACGCCTGTTCGCACAGGTGGCAACCGTCGGTGTGAAACAGGGTCAGCATCAGGCCTGGGCCTCCGCATGGGTGATGATCCAGCAGTTGTGGATATGCTGGTTGCGCTCGAAATCCTTGGGTCGAGTCTTGCCGGTGATGTTCTGGGCCTTGAGACCGATGGCCTCGAGACCGGCCAGATCCATCTTGAAGTGGCGCTTGTTGTTGGAGAACACCAGGGTGCCACCCGCGGCCAGCAGACGCTTCAGGTGCTGCATCAGCAGCAGATGATCGCGCTGCACGTCGAAGCTCTCGTCCATCCGCTTGGAGTTGGAGAAGGTGGGCGGATCGATGAAGATGAGGTCGTACTGATCGTCCGCCTCGGAGAGCCACTTCAGGCAGTCGGCCTGCACGAACTTGTGCTCTCGGCCCACCAGCGAGTTGAGGCGCATGTTGTCTTGTGCCCAGTTGAGGTAGGTGCGCGACATGTCCACCGTGGTGGTCTCGCTGGCACCGCCGAGCCCCGCGTGCACGGTGGCACTGCCGGTGTAGGCAAAGAGATTCAGGAAGCGCTTGCCCTTGGCCATCTGACCCAGCATGCGGCGGGTCTGACGGTGGTCGAGGAACAGACCGGTGTCGAGATAGTCATAGAGGTTGACCCACAGACGGGCGCCGTACTCCTGCACTTCCATCCGGTGCTGCTCTTCGGAGAGCTTCTGGTACTGCTGTTTGCCTTCCTGACGCTCGCGCACTTTCAGGATCACCTTCTCGCCATCCATGCCGGTCACCTTGATGGCGGCCTGCACCATGTCGAGCAGACGCTGACGGGTCTTCTGGGCGGGAATGTCTTTGGGCGCCGCGTACTCCTGCACCACCAGATAGTCCTGATAACGGTCGATGGCGGCGTTGTACTCCGGCAGATCGGCATCGTAGAGGCGATAGCAGTCGAGGTTCTCTTTCTGTGCCCACTTCTCCAGGGTCTTCAGATTCTTGCGCAGACGGTTGGCAAAGTCCTGCGCCACCTCTTTCTGGGAAGCAACGGAGTCCTGCGCAATCTGGTAGTTGCGCAGCTGACACTCGAGAGCCCCGTTGAACAGGCGGTATTGCTTGTCGGCGCGCAGACGCAGACAGCTCAGCAGCTCGGGGGATGCGGAAAGAATGGAGACTTTCCAGCCCTGGAAGCTGCGACGCAGGGCATCGCCGAGCGCCTGATGCACTTCCAGCAGTGCCGGGAACTCGCCAAGACGCTCGCCATAGGGCGGGTTGGAGATCAGCATGCCGACCTGACGAGCCTCCCCTTCCACTGCCGGCATCGGCAGCGGGTTTTCCAGCGCGGTGACATCGGCCTGTTTGAAGGTGATGAGATGGGCCACGCCGGCGGCTTTGGCGTTGTCGCGCGCTTTGAGCAGCACGCGGCTGTCGGCATCGCAACCAAACAGCTTCACCTCGCAGCGCTGCATGCCGCGCTTGGCCCGTACCTGAGCCTCCATCAGCAGGCTCTGCCACAGCTCGCTATCGTGCTGCAGCCAACGATCGAACCCGAAGCGCTCGCGGCGCAGGGCCGGTGCCATGTCGGCGGCGATAAAGGCGGCTTCCACCAGCAGCGTACCGGAACCACACATGGGGTCCATCATGGGCTCGCCGGCCCAGCCGCTACGGGCAATCATGGCGGCGGCCAGGTTCTCTTTGAGCGGCGCCTCGCCGGTGCCCTGACGGTAGAAACGCTGGTGCAGCGCGGGGCCTGACAAGTCCAGCGTGATATTAGCCTTGCCCTTGCCCAGGTGCGCCATGATGCGAATATCCGGCGACTTCTTGTCCACGTCAGGACGCACGTGACCGCGCTTGGTAAAGCGATCGACGATGGCATCCTTGATCTTCAGGGCACCGTACTGGGTATTGCGAATGGCCGGATTGGTACCGGTAAAATCCACCGCAATGGTGGAGGTACCGGAGAAGTGCTCTTCCCAGGGAATGGTGTGAGCACCCAGATAGAGATCCAGGTCGTCATTCATCTGGAATTCGGACAGCACCAGCACGATGCGGGAGGCGAAACGGCTCCACAGACAGGCCTTGTAGCCAATGGCCAGTTCGCCTTTGAAATGCACGCCAGCCACGGTCTCACGGACCTGCTCTGCGCCTAGGTTGGTCAGCTCGACGGCCAACAGGTTTTCCAGCCCTTTTGGGCAGGTTGCAAAAAATTCTTTCATCACGCTCACGGGGAACCCATAAAAATAGTGCCGCATTATACCTTAAGCCGCGATCCGGAGCAGCAAAAGCTTGCCAGTGACGACATAAACCGAGGGTATCTGACATGCGCCGCCTCCGACCTTTTGGCCGTTCTGGCGAGACATGCGCGCAGGAAGGATCTGACGAATAAAAAATGTACCAACCGCTCGACAAGTTCAAACAATAACCTGGTGCACTCCGGCATCTCTTATTGGCGCGGCATTACCTTGTTGAGGCAGCAACCATATATGACATGGCCATGGTCAGGAATAGGTGAGCTGTCCCGCTGCCATATCTGACAGGCGTCAAACAAGACTCAACTCGTTATTATTCCCACGACAGAGCAAGTCCTTTCTGTAAACCCCGTGTTTGGCTCTCCCGTTATCGTCCGTAAACGGGAGGGCTATTTTTTTCCTCCTCTCTCTGTTCATATCGCTATTGTCCGACTGTCACATCTATCAGGTTTCAAGAGAAACTACAGGATTTAGAATAACCCAGTGTTGTTGATACAACCGCTTATTCCTCCTGTAGTGTGTGTTTACCGCCCTCTTATCAAATTGATCGGAGGGCATTTTTTACACAAAAGCAGTCGCCTGAAATAATCAAGGCTAATGATAGGAACAGAATGGGGACGAGTGAGTGTTCATCAGGATGAACCGAATGAGAGGATAAAGGCTTGCTATAAAATAACCCGAGGTTCAACTCACCTGGCGATATTGCGCCTGTGCCACCGGCCTTGGGCTCATGCGATTGTTCATCACCTTGATGACGCCAAAACGGGGCAGTGTCTTGCTGGTGGTCAATATCAGATCGTCAGTCAGGTTTAAACAGACGCTGGCCTGTTCACCGGCTTCGATCACCAGAAACTCCCCTTTGCCGTGTGGGGTGCCCATGCACACCAGTGCACCGGTTTCGGGAATAATGGAGGGGTGGGTTTCCCCAAAGAACCAGCTTTGTGGCATCAGGGGTTTGTAAAAGCGGCTGACGGCGATGGCATTGAGTACCAGCTGAACCTGATGTGGTACGCTCCACTCCAGTTCGGCAACCCTGTCCATCAGCTGATAATAGAGCGCTGCATCATCCACGCAAAAAGGCTGGGTGGTGAAGGAGCTGGGCACCAATTGTCGCCCTTTATATTCGGTGGCGAAGATCATGCGATCGGATAAATCCAGCATCAGACGATCATCATGAGCATCATAATGCCACTGCCAATTGTCATTGGGTTGGATACACATGCAGGTGCCCTTACTGAAAGTCGTTACTCGACTTTATTCCATGTCGAGAATTTCAGCAACTTTAAATAAAGGGCACCGATTTATTTCTTATATATGGGTCACAATCTCTTTGACCAGATCAGGGCCCTTATAAATAAAGCCGCTGTAAATCTGGACCAGACTGGCACCCGCTGCCAGCTTCTCGCGGGCCGCCATGGCACTGTCGATGCCACCGACGCCAATAATTGGCAGCGCACCATCCAGTGCCTTGGCCAGCTGGCGGATCACTTCGGTGCTCTTGTGCTGCAAAGGACGACCGCTGAGGCCACCCGCTTCAGCGGCATGGGGCATGTCATAAATCATGTCGCGCTCAAGGGTGGTATTGGTGGCAATGACCCCATCAATGCCATTTTTTATCAAGGATGCGGCCACCTGATTAATTTCATCCGGGGTCAAATCCGGCGCAATTTTAACGGCCAGTGGCACGTATTTCTTATATTGCGCGGCCAGCTCCTGCTGACGAACCTTGAGGGCAGCCAACAGTTCATCCAGCGCATCGCCATATTGCAGTGAACGCAACCCCGGCGTATTGGGAGAAGAGATATTGACGGCAATATAACCGGCATGGTCATACACCTTGTCCATGCAGATCAGGTAATCATCCTTGCCCTGCTCGATGGGGGTGTCCTTGTTCTTGCCGATATTGATGCCGATCACCCCCTGATATTTGGCTTTCTTGACCTGGGCAACCAGATGGTCGACCCCTTTGTTGTTGAAGCCCATCCGGTTGATGATCCCCTCTGCCGGAATAACCCGGAACAGACGCGGCTTGTCATTGCCGCTCTGGGGTCTGGGGGTGACGGTACCGACCTCGATAAAGCCGAACCCCATGGCCCCGAAGGCATCGATACACTCGCCATCCTTGTCCAGACCGGCCGCCAGACCCACCGGATTGGCAAAAGAAAGCCCCATGACAGTGACGGGGCGTTTGGGCAAGGAGTGGCGGAAGAAACAATCAAGCGGCGTACCGAGAAGGCGGGGCAAATATTTGATGGAGAGATCGTGCGCCTGTTCCGGGTTGAGCTTGAACAGGAAATGCCTGGCGAGAGGGTACAGCATGTTTGCTCCTTAAAAAAAGCCCCGGCAACTGGCCGGGGCTTTGGGTGTGATACCGCTGTCATGCCTTAACTGGCAATCACAGTGCTCGGCAATTCAACTGGAGCAGGTTCAACTCCCGCAAGGCCACCGAGAACTTGGCGAACTCGTGGGTACTGGTGGTCTTGAAGTCGGCCAACATGTGGGTCCAACGGGACAAGAGTTGCTCATGCTCCGAAATCCAGTCGGCCAGTATGGTAGCGCATTCTCCCTGATCTTTGCACCCTTCCAGCACCACGGAAGTGAGGCTCCGCTGCTGCCAGTCCAGATCTTCGCGGAAGGAGGCCCGCGCCATCGCCTGCCAGTGGTTGCCCACCGGTTGATGGTTGATCTGGTCGAGGAACCAGTGCAGATCCAGCTTGGCGCCGAGACGGTAGTAGACGTTGGCGGCACGCAGGATGTCGGTCTTGTGCTCCGCGGCGATCTGCGCCAGATCCAGGCTGGAGAAGAGGCTGCTCATGTGGGCCACCTGACGGGCGATGGCTTGTGGCACTTGCTTAGCCACCAACGCTGCGACCGCCTGCTGGTGTTCGGCCACTTCGCTCTCGTCCATCACCTCGTAGAGGTGTTGCCCCAGCGTCTCGAAGGCCGGGCGGAAGAAGGCGATGTTCTCGCTGATGCTCCAGCTGCGATTGCGGGCGCGCAGGAACCAGCGGGTGGCGCGGCGCACGATGCGACGGCTGTAGAACATCAGCTCGAGCTGGGTCTCTGCCCCCACCAGGTTGTCGCACCCTTCGATGTCGCGCCACAGCTGGTTGAGGCCGAATACCTCGCGGGCCATGGCAAAGCAGCAGGCCACTTCCGCCACCGAGGCTCCGGTCTCGTCCTTCATCCGGCTGGCGAAGTTGAGCCCCATGTCGTTGACCAGCATGTTGGCCACCCGGGTCGCGATGATCTCGCCGCGCAGCGGATGCTGGGCCAGTGCCGCCCCGAACTGCTGCTGCAGCTTGGCCGGGAAGCTGGTCACCAGCATGTTGGCGAGGAAGGGCTCGTCGGTCACTTCCGGGCAGTTGAGCTGCTCTTTCAGTACCATCTTGCCATAGGCCACCAGCACCGCCAGTTCGGGACGGGTCAGCCCCTGCCCCGCCGCCATCCGCTCGGAGAGCTCCTCGTCGGAGGGCAGGAACTCCAGGGCGCGGTCCAGCTTGCCTTCCCGCTCCAGCCCCTGGATGAAACGCTGCTGCTCCTTGAGCTGCTCGGCGCCGCGGAAACTGGTCACCGAGATGGACTGGGACTGGCGATAGGCGTTGGTGATGACAATCTGCGCCACGTCGTCGGTCATCTCATAGAGCATCTGATTGCGCTGCTTGAGGGTCAGGTCACCGGCCGCCACCAGCTGGTTGAGCAGGATCTTGATGTTCACCTCGTTGTCGGAGCAATCCACCCCGCCCACGTTGTCGGTGAAGTCGGTGTTGATGCGACCGCCCTGGCTGGCGTACTCCACCCGGCCCAGCTGGGTAAAGCCGAGGTTACCGCCCTCACCCACGATGCGGGCCCGCAGATCGCGGCCATTGACCCGCAGCACATCGTTGCTGCGATCGCCCACTTCGGCATCGCTCTCGCGGGAACTCTTCACATAGGTGCCGATGCCGCCGTTCCACAGCAGATCGACGTTCAGGCAGAGCAGCGCCTTGATCAGCTCGTTCGGCGCCATGCTGGCCTTGTCGGTACCGAGCAGGGTCTGGATCTCGGGGCTCAGCTTGATGGACTTGGCCGAGCGCAGGAAGATGCCGCCCCCTTGTGATATCAGCTCCCGGCTGTAGTCATCCCAGCTGGAGCCGGGCAGCTCGAACAGGCGCTTGCGCTCGACGAAGCTTTTGGCCGCATTGGGGGTCGGGTCGATGAAGATGTGCATGTGGTTGAAGGCGCCCACCAGCTGGGTGTGCTCGGAGAGCAACATGCCGTTGCCGAACACGTCCCCCGCCATGTCGCCGATGCCGACGCAGGTGAAGTCGGTGGTCTGGCAGTTGACGCCGATCTCGCGAAAATGCCGCTTGACCGATTCCCAGGCGCCGCGGGCGGTGATGCCCATCTTCTTGTGGTCATAGCCGACCGAGCCGCCGGAGGCGAACGCATCGCCCAGCCAGTGGCCGTATTCGAGGCTTATCTCGTTGGCGATGTCGGAGAAGGTCGCGGTGCCCTTGTCGGCAGCCACCACCAGGTAGTAATCATCCTCGTCGTGACGCACCACGGATTTCGGCGGGATCACCTCGCCGCCGATGATGTTGTCGGTCACATCGAGCAGGCCGCGGATAAACAGGCGATAGCAGGCCTTGCCCTCTTCCTGGATGGCGGCACGGGGGGCGCCTGCCGGCATCTGCTTGCAGTAGAAGCCGCCTTTGGCGCCGACCGGCACGATGACGGTGTTCTTCACCTGCTGGGCTTTTACCAGACCCAGCACTTCGGTACGGAAGTCCTCCTTGCGATCGGACCAGCGCAGACCGCCACGGGCCACCTTGCCCCAGCGCAGATGTACCCCTTCCACCCGCGGCGAGTAGACGAAGATCTCGAACTTGGGCAGCGGCAGCGGCATGTCGGTGATGCTGGAGGGGGCCAGCTTGAAGGAGATGTAGGGCTTGATGTTGCCCGCCTTGTCCAGCTGGTAGTAGTTGGTGCGCAGGGTGGCGTCGATCATCTCCACATAGCGGCGGATGATGCGATCGTCATCTAGGTTGGCGACCTGATCCAGCTTGGCGGCAAGCTGCTCGTGCAGCTTGGCGGATGCCTTGGCATCTTGCGATGGCACCTTGGCGTCCTGCTTGCCGGCCGGGTCCAGGCGTTGTTCGAACAGGGTGAACAGCAGCTGGGCGATATCCGGGTAGCGGGTCAGGGTCTCCTCGATATAAGACTGGCTGAAGGAGACGCCGGTCTGACGCATGTATTTGGCATAGGCGCGCAGCACCGAGACCTGGCGACCGGTGAGGCCAGCTCCCAGCACCAGGCGGTTGAAGCCGTCATCTTCCAGCTGCTTGTTCCAGATGGCCGCGAAAGCCTGCTGGAAGCGCTGCTGGCTCTGCTCCAGATCGAACGGCTGCTCGCCATGCAGCAGCATGGAGAAATCGAGGATCCAGAAGATGTCGCCCGCCGGGGTGCGCACCTGATACGGAGTTTCGCCAATGACGCGCAGCCCCATGTTTTCCAGCATCGGCAGCACATCGGAGAGGTGGATGGGTTCGGTGCGGTGGAACAGTTTGAGGCGGACCCGGCGATCGTTCTCTTCTTCCTGAGCGCGATAGAACAGCATGCCGAGCGGATTGGCTTCGCTCAGGTTGTCCAGCTCCATGATGTCGGCCACGGCGGAACCCGGCAGCACATCTTCCTTGTAAGCGCGAGGGAAGGCGGTACTGAAACGGCGGCGCAGTTCGTTGCCGCGGGCTTCACCGTAGTGAGAGAGCAGCACGGAGTTGAGGCGATCATCCCAGCTGCGGGCCGCTTCAATCAGGTTGTTCTGTACTTCGTTCACATCCACATCCACGTTGTTGTTGTTGACCCGCACTATGTAGTGGGTCCGTGCCAGCACGCCCTCGGTGAAGTAGACGTTGAACTCCACCTCTTCGCTGCTGCCAAAATACTTTTGCAGGATCTGCTGGGTCTTGACCCGCAGCGCCGTGTTGTAGCGCTCCTTGGTGACATAGACCATGCAGGAGAAGAAACGGCCGTACACGTCGCGGCGCACGAACAGGCGCAACATGTCGCGCTCCTGCATCTCCAGCACGCCAAGACCGGTGGCCAGCAGCTCCTCTTCACGGGCCTGGATCAGCTCGTCGCGCGGGTAGGTTTCCAATACGTTCAGCAGCGCCTTGTAGGCGTGGGAGCCCTTCTCGTGACCGGAAGCGGCCATGATGTGCTCGAGACGGTGACTGATGAGCGGGATCTGGGTCGCGCTGGTGTTGTAGATGGAGGAGGCATACAGGCCGATGAAGCGATCCTCTCCCACCACCTTGCCGTGCTCGTCGAAGCGCTTGATGCCGATGTAGTCCACATAAGCCGGGCGATGCACCCGCGACTTGCTGTTGGACTTGGTGAGGATCAGCAGGTCGGAGCTCAGCGCCGCGTGACGGGCACTGGCCGGCATGTTGCCAAGGCGCTGACCCACTTCCTTGATGGAGTTCTTCATCAGACCCAGGCTGGAGTCGGCCTGGGGCAGGATCTCGTGATCCCCCTCCACCGCCTTGACGTCGTAGCGGCGGTAGCCCATCAGGGTGAAGTTATGGGCGGCCACCCACTTGAGGAAGGCAACACAAGAGTCCACTTCGGCCTGACTGACCGGGTTCTTGCGTTTGGGCAGTTCGTCGATGATCTCGTTCAGGCGCGCCAGCATGGGCTGCCAGTCACCGACTGCCAGGGCCACTTCACCGGCCACCGAGTTGAGCTCGGCGGTCAGCCCTTCCATCTGCTCCTCGCTGGTGAGGTGATCGATTTCGATGAGGAAGGCGGTCTCGACCGAGGTCTGTTCGGCACTGTTGTCGAGATCCAGAATGGCGCTGATCTTGCCCTCATTGCCGCGAATGAGGTGCAGCGGCTGGTGCAGCATCATGTGCGCCGTGATGCCCCGGCGCTTGAGCGCCATGCGGATGGAGTCCACCAGGAAGGGGGAGTCCTGCAGGATGATCTCGACGATGGTATGGGGAGACTGCCAGCCATGGCGGGTCAGCTCGGGATTGTAGACCCGGATATAGGGGGAGGTCGAGGTGCGCTGATTGAGCGCATTCCACAGGCTGAGCGCGGCGCCATAGAGATCGCTGTCATTGCGATCGTGCAGATCGGTGCTCGCCATGTTGCCGTAGAACTTGGCGACGAAGCACTCGACCAGGGAGGCACTCTTCTTGGGCAACTTCTGATGGATCAGGCTGAGAACGTTTTCGAGCAGAACTGAGGTAGGGGCGTCTTTCAATGCCATTTCTATATTCCTTATCGGACGACATTAACCACCGACACAGAGACATCCACCCTGGATGCCAACCGGTACAGAGTTGCTGCGAAGTGTAATGTCTTGGATCAAGGAAGGCGAGCAAAGGTGATAATGAGTTGTTAAAAACAAGGGTCAGATCACGCCTTAAGCTGTGAAATATTTTGCCGTTCAGGCAAAAAACAGAAAATCCCACTGGATGGTTACGGATTTACCGGATAGATAGTGACTGAAAGCAGTGAATTGCGCGGAAATATGTTCAAGTTTTGTTAATTTATGCGTTCGAGGCTGATAAAGCGATAATCGTCCTGGGTTTTGAGGCGAAAATAGCCATGTACCCCGCTGATGGCGACAAAAGGCCGGATTTTCTCAATGCCCAGCTCCAGGGTCAGCCCCTGCTCGCTGCGTACCACCAGCCGTTTGGCATGGCCCTGATACATCAGCATAACCTCGTCGTGGCTCAGGGACAGGCGAAAGGTAAACTGCTTCACGATGACTCCTCTGGTCTGATAAACGGCCCGAGTGTTGAAAGGGTGGGAGATGGCTCCCCCACCCCGTCGGGTTTACTGCTGCAGTGCCTTGCTCACCTTCTCGAACAGATCCCGTGCCAGCCCCTCGAGGTTGGCCAGACGGGTCAGCTCGGTGCGGATCAGCGCCTTGCGCCCCTCATCGAGCCGCTTGAACTGGATGAGCGGGGTGATGAGGCGGGAGGCCACCTGCGGATTGACCTCGTTGAGCTCGATCAAGAGATCGGTCAGGAAGCGGTAGCCGCGACCATCGCGCGCATGGAACTGCACCTGGTTGTTCATGGCAAAACTGGCCACCAGCGCCCGCAGCCGGTTCGGGTTGCGGATGCTGAAGGTGGGATGCGCCATCGCCTGCTTCACCTCCTCCAACACGTCTTCCGCCGGCTTGGAGCCCACCAGTCGCAACCAGTTGTCCAGCACCAGCCCGTCCTTGGCCCACTTGCCTTCGAAATCGGCCAGCAGCTCGGAGCGGCACGGCAGCAGATGGCTGTTGGCCACCTGCAGCACCGCCAGGGTATCGGTCATGTTGTCGGCGGTGGCATATTGCTGGCGTACCAGCAGATCGGCACTGCCGGCGTCAAGCGCCGCCAGATAGCCCAGCACCACGCCCTTGAGCGCCCGCTTGGCCATGTCGGCGTGCACCACCTGATACGCCGGCAGGCGCAGCGACTCATAGCTGCTCGTCAGACGGGCACCGAAGGCGTGGGCCAGCGAGGTGTGGATCTCGTTGCGCACCTGATGGATGGCATCGATGTCGGCCACCTCGAACAGCTCGGCCAGGGTCGCCTCACCCGGCAGCGCCAGGATCTCCGCCTTGAGGGCCGGGTCCAGATCGCCGTCATCCAGAATGGCAACAAAGGCCGCCAGCAGGGTCTGAGAGAGCTCAACCCCCTGCCCGTGCTGCACCCGGGCCACGCCGTCGATGACTGCCTTGTTGATCAACATCTGCGCCGCATCCCAGCGAGCAAACTCGTTGCGGGCATGGCGCATCAGGAAGGCCAGCGCCTCGTCGCTGTAGTCAAAATGCAGCTTGACCGGGGCCGAGAAGTCCCGCAGCAGGGAGGGCACCGGCTTGACCGCCACCCGATCGAAGACGAAGGTCTGCTGTGCTTCCAGCACATCGAGTACATTGCCGATGGCTTTGCCCTGATACTGCAGCGGGATGACGGCCCCTTGCTCATCATAGAGTTCGATGTCGAGCGGAATATGCAGCGGCAGTTTTTGCGGCTGATCCAGGGTCGGCAGGGTGTGCTGGCTCACGTGTAGACGATAGACGCCGCTTGCGGCATCGTACTCGTCGGTCACGGTGAGCTCGGGAGTGCCGGACTGGCTGTACCAGCGGCGGAAGCGGCCGAGATCCACCCCGGAGGCATCTTCCATCGCCTGCACGAAGTCATCACAGGTGACCGCCTGGCCGTCAAAGCGCTCGAAATAGAGGCGCATGCCCGCCTGGAAGGCGGCCTCACCCAGCAGGGTGTGCAGCATGCGGATCACTTCCGAGCCCTTCTCGTAGACGGTCAGGGTGTAGAAGTTGTTCATCTCGATCACCACATCCGGGCGGATCGGGTGTGCCATGGGGCCGGCATCTTCGGCAAACTGCGGGCCCCGTACGGTGCGCACGTTATTGATGCGATTGACCCCGCGCGAGCCCAGATCGGAGGAGAACTCCTGATCCCGGAACACGGTCAGCCCCTCTTTCAAGCTGAGCTGGAACCAGTCGCGGCAGGTGACGCGGTTGCCGGTCCAGTTGTGGAAGTATTCGTGGCCGATCACCCGCTCGATACCGTGGTAGTCGCTGTCGGTGGCGGTAGCCGGGTTGGCCAGCACGAACTTGGAGTTGAAGATGTTGAGCCCCTTGTTCTCCATGGCGCCCATGTTGAAGAAGTCCACCGCCACGATCATATAGATGTCGAGGTCATACTCGAGGCCGAAGCGCTGCTCGTCCCAGCGCATGGAGTTGATGAGGCTCTCCATGGCGAAACCGGCGCGGTCCAGGTTGCCCTTGTCGACGAAGATCTCGAGGGCCACCTTGCGGCCGCTCTTGGTGACGTAATGGCTGCGTTCCACATCGAAGTCCCCGGCCACCAGGGCAAACAGGTAACTCGGTTTGGGGAAGGGATCCTGCCACTGCACGAAGTGACGGCCGTCACCCAGATCGCCGCTGTCGACCTTGTTGCCGTTGGAGAGCAGGAAAGGGAACTGGGATTTGTCGGCGGTGATGCGGGTGCTGTAACGGGCCAGAATGTCGGGCCGGTCCAGGTAATAGGTGATGCGGCGAAAGCCCTCCGCCTCGCACTGGGTGCAGTAGGCGTCGCCGGACTTGTAGAGTCCTTCCAGCGCGGTGTTGGCGGCCGGATCCAGCAGGGTCACGATGGTCAGTACGCACTCGGCGGGCAGGTTGAACAGGGTCAGGCTGCTCTCGCCCTGCTCGTACTGGGTGAAGGGCACTCCGTCCACGCTGACGCTGTGCAGGGAGAGACCCTCCCCATCCAGCACCAACGGTTCATTGTGCTCGCCGTTGCGCCGCAGACGGGAGATGGCGGTCACCTGGGTCAGCGGCTCCTGCAGTTGAAAGTCGAGATCGATGCTGTCGATCCAGTAGAGCGGAGCCCGGTAATCCTGGCGATATTTGGCCGTCATGGCCTGGGAGTGATCGGTCATTATTGTTTGCTTCCACGCTTGTAATTGACGTGTCAGAGGCTGTCACAACCGGTTGGCAGGGTCAAATAGTTTGCATTCAGGTAAAAGAAAGGGCGACCTCAGTCGCCCTTGTTGATTAATTGACTCACCAATGATCAGCTGCGTTTGCTGAGCTTGGCCAGGTCCGCCGTGATGTTGGCAGCCTCGACCAGATACTCGTCGGGGGCCTCGAAATCGGCAGGCAGTTCATCCAGACTCTTCACCGCCGGCTTGCCGAGACGGGCAAGACGCTCGTTGGTGCGTTTGAGAGCCTTCTCGTCCTGCTTGGCCTGATCCGCCAGACGCTCCGCCTCGTTGAGGGAGACCGACTTCTTGTCTTTCTCCTCCTTGTAGTCGGCAATGTCCTGCATCACGTAGGCAAACTCCGGATCCTTGCTGATCCGCGCCTCGTGGGCAGACTGCAGCTTGGGCAGCAGGCTGGCGAAGTTGCCGAGCTTGTCATACTTGGCCGATGCAATCTTGTCCCACGGCAAGGCATTGAACTCGCGGCTCTCGCCCGTCTCTTCCGGTGCAACCGCAGTCGGGAAGCTGATATCCGGGGCGACACCCTTGTTCTGGGTGCTGCCACCGTTGATCCGGTAGAACTTGGCGATGGTGTACTGCACGTGACCGAGCGGCTGCTCGTAGAAGTCGTACACCTTGGCGAGGCTGCGATGCTGCTGCACCGTGCCCTTGCCGAACGAGTTCTCGCCGAGGATCAGGGCGCGGCCGTAATCCTGCATGGCGGCGGCAAAGATCTCGGAGGCCGAGGCGCTGTATCGGTCGATCATCACCGACATGGGGCCGCCGTAGTAGACGTTGCCGTCGTCATCACCGTTGACGGTGATGCGGCCCATGTGATCCCGGATCTGCACCACGGGACCGCTGGCGAAGAACAGGCCGCTCAGGGCAGAGGCTTCGGTCAGCGCACCGCCGCCGTTGCCACGCAGATCGACGATGAGGCCATCGATCTTCTGCTTGTTGAGGCTGGAGAGCTCCTTGATCACATCATCGTGCAGGTTGACGTAGAAACTCGGGATCTCGAGCACCCCGATCTTCTTGCCTTCGGCGGTGATCACCTTGGACTTGGCGGCTCTGTCTTCCAGACGCACCTTGTCACGCACCAGCTCGATCTGCTCGGTCTTGGCGGCGGCACCCTTGCCACGCTGGATCTCCAGCTTCACCTTGCTGCCTTTTGGTCCCTTGATGAGTTCGACCACGTCATCGAGACGCCAGCCGATCACATCGACAATCTTGCCGTCATCCTGCCCTACCCCGACGATCTTGTCATCAGGCTTGAGGTGGTTGGACTTGGCAGCCGGACCACCGGGCACCAGGGAGCGGATGACGGTGAAGTCATCCTCGGCCTGCAGCACGGCACCAATCCCCTCGAGCGAGAGGTTCATCTCGGTGTTGAAACGATCGGCGCTGCGCGGAGACAGATAGCTGGTGTGCGGTTCGATGGCGCGAGCGAAGGAGTTCATGAAGAGCTGGAACACGTCCTCGCTCTCGGTCTGGGACATCCGCTTGATGGCGTTGTTGTAACGCTTGCCAAGCAGTTCCTTGATCTCGGGCCACTCCTTGCCGCTGAGCTTGAGGCTCAGGGCATCGAACTTGACCCGCTGGCGCCACAACTCGTTGAGTTCGGCTTCGTCTTTCGGCCAGGCCGCCCCTTCCCGATCAAAGATGTAGTTGTCGGGTTGGGTAAAATCGAAAGGAGTATCGAGCAGTTTGAGGGCGTATTCGAACCGCTCATAACGCCGCTGCTGACTCAGATTGAACATCTCGTAAGCCGGTGCCAGCCGTCCTCTCTCGAGGTCGGTGTCAAAACCGGTACGGTACTTTTCAAAGCGGCTGATATCAGAGGCCAGAAACAGGTTGCGGCTGTAGTCCAGATTCTCCAGATACTTGTCAAAGATCACGGAGGAAAAGGCATCGTCCAGCTTGAACTGCTTGTAATGCGAGCGGGTAAACAGATTGGCAATTCGCTTGCTAGCCGTAGCATGTTGGCTCTCCTGAGCCAACACAGGCAAATCACTTTCCTTGAGCACCGGCTCGATGGCCTGTGCAAGCCCGGCAAGCGCCAGGCTACAGGCAACGAGGGAAAAACGAATTACGCCATGCTTCAACATTTGTCTCCTTAGAGAACCAGGTGCTCGAATTTGACCCGCAGCATCATGCCGGTCTGCAATTGAACCTGAACGTCATCCTTGGTCACTTCCTTGATGGTGGCCGGCACCGGAGACTTGCCCAGCACAACCCGGACGCCCTGATCCACTTTCAGGGTAGCGGCATCCACTTTGACCAGCGGGGCTTCGACAGCAGCGGGAGCAGCCTTGGGAGCGGCTTTCGGCTTGTCGGATTTGGCGGCAGCATCGGCCTTGCGCGGAGCAGGACGACGTGGCTGCTTGGCCTTCTCTTCCTTGGTGTTGGTACGACGGCTGGCAAAGACACGCTCTTTGCTCTCTTTAAGGGCTTGCTTGGCATGCTCGATGTGCTCTTCGGTGAGCAGCTCGCCCGGATTGCCGTCCAGATCGACACGGGCCTGGCCAGCCTTGAGGCCATGCAGGTAACGCCAGCTGGAGGTGTATTGACGCAGAGCAGAACGCAGCATGGTCTTGGAGACTCTGGCGTCGTCAGCAAGACGCTCGGCCAAATCCTGGAAGATGCCAATCTTGAGCGGCTTGGCCTCTCCTTCAGCAATGAAGCAGGCCGGGAATTTCTCGACCAGGTAGGCAACGATCTCTTTACTGTTCTTCAGCTTCTCAGTGTTTTCCATGTATAACCTTGGCTTTCATATAAACGCGCGGGCACACCCGAGCACAACAAAGGCCCCATTATAGAGAGCTTGGGGCCTTTTGCGAACCATCAAGCAATGACTTAGAGCATGCTTTCCAAAATTTGCACCGTTTCTTCCAGTCCAATCCGGTCTTGCGCATCAAAGCGGTTAAAGATTGGACTATCGATATCCAGTACGCCAATGATCTCGCCACCACGCCGCAGCGGGATCACGATTTCGGCATTGCTGGCACCGTCGCAGGCGATGTGACCTTCAAACTGGTGCACGTCGTCGATGAGCTGGGTCTTGCCCTCGGCCACCGCCGTACCACACACCCCGCGCCCGACCGGAATGCGCACGCAGGCCGGCTTGCCCTGGAACGGGCCGAGCACCAGGGTCTCGCCCTGCAACAGGTAAAAACCGACCCAGTTGATGTCGGCCAGCTCCTGGTTGAGCAGTGCAGACAGGTTGGCCAAGTTGGCGATGAGATCCGGCTCCCCTTCCAGCAATGCCTGGGCCTGCTGGTTGAGGGTGCGATAAAATGCTTGTTTTTCAATCATGATTAAATGAACTTCACTCCCTGACAATCAGTGCAAGGTAACGCCCCGCCTGAAAAATTCAAATCAATTTTCACCTCCCCCCCCATCCTTTCTTCAATCAGGCGAGGCATTTAGCGGGCGACGGAGAGCGCCAGTTGCTGGCGCTGGCCATTGCTCCACTCGATATTGAGCAGCCAGACCATCAGCGGCGAGGTGCAGGATCCCACCAGGGTAGTCCCCTGCCAGCCCTGCTCGGTGGCCTCAAAGTTGACCGGAATGGTCCCCATGAACATGTCCCGCCCCTCCAGCCACGCCTTCACCGGTGTCACGGCCGGATCGCCGCCCTGAAGCTGTATCACAAAGTCACGTTCGGCCTGCACCGGCAGCGAGGCAACACGCACGGTCAACGGCTTGTCGCCCAGTCGGGTGTTGCAGCTGGTGTGGGACAGATCACAAATCTGATCTTTTTCTGATCCCGCCACCGCGGTCTGCACGTTGTCGAACCAGGTTCGATAGGCAACCAATCCGAGCAAAATGGCCAGGACGATCGCCAAATGGACAATTTTGCGTGAAGTGAGTCTCTCTTTCATGAAAAAACAGCCTTGTAAGATGTCTGAAAAATGACATTTTCGTGATCTCGCGCAAGGTAAATAATTGAACAGGCGAGACCCAACGGAGCCAAATATATCACTGTTTATACTGTTATTTTACCTGTCAGTTCAGTATCATTCCCATTGAATTTTCATTTAGCTACTTTTTGCTTTTCCTTTTATTAACAGTTGTTAACAAGAGAAAAGGCAGTAGCCAATGAAGTCGGTCCACGTCACTGGACACAAAATCAAACAACAGCAGCATCGGAAGCGGAATACAACGATGAGCCATACAACTAACCATCCTGAGTACAACTACACCGTTGTTCGCCAGTTCACCATCATGACGATTGTCTGGGGAATTGTCGGCATGTCGGTTGGCGTACTGATCGCAGCCCAGTTGATCTGGCCTGCCCTCAACTTTGATACTCCCTGGCTGACTTACAGTCGCCTTCGCCCTCTGCACACCAACGCGGTCATCTTCGCGTTTGGTTGTAGCGCCCTGATGGCGACCTCCTTCTATGTGGTGCAACGCACCTGTCAAACCCGACTGTTCGGCGGCAAGCTTGCCTCCTTCGTGTTCTGGGGCTGGCAGGCGATCATCCTCTCGGCCGCCATTTCGCTGCCGCTGGGATACACCACCTCCAAGGAGTACGCAGAGCTGGAATGGCCGATTGATATCGCCATCACCATCGTCTGGGTCGCCTATGCCGTGGTCTTCTTCGGCACCCTGGTCAAGCGCACCACCTCCCACATCTATGTGGCGAACTGGTTCTTCGGTGCCTTCATCATCACGGTGGCCGTGCTGCACATCGTCAACAACATGGAAGTGCCGCTTTCCGGCATGAAGTCCTACTCCATGTACTCCGGCGCCATGGATGCCATGGTGCAGTGGTGGTATGGCCACAACGCGGTAGGCTTCCTGCTGACCGCCGGCTTCCTCGGCATGATGTATTACTTCGTGCCCAAGCAGGCGGGTCGTCCGGTCTACTCCTACCGTCTCTCCATCGTTCACTTCTGGGCGCTGATCTCCCTCTACATCTGGGCCGGTCCGCACCACCTGCACTATACCGCGCTGCCTGACTGGGCCCAGTCGCTGGGCATGGTGATGTCCCTGATCCTGTTCGTGCCCTCCTGGGGCGGCATGATCAACGGCATCATGACCCTCTCCGGTGCCTGGCACAAACTGCGTTACGACCCCATCCTGCGCTTCCTGATCGTGTCCCTGTCGTTCTACGGCATGTCCACCTTCGAAGGCCCGATGATGGCGATCAAGACCGTCAACGCCCTCTCCCACTACACCGACTGGACCATCGGTCACGTCCACTCCGGCGCACTGGGCTGGGTTGCCATGGTATCCATCGGTGCCGTGTACCACCTGATCCCGAACCTGTTCGGCCAGGGCCGCATGTACAGCATCAAGCTCATCAACGTCCACTTCTGGCTGGCTACCGTGGGCACCGTGCTCTACATCGTCGCCATGTGGATTTCCGGGGTGATGCAAGGTCTGATGTGGCGTGCGGTCAACGACGACGGCACCCTGACCTACAGCTTCGTAGAAGCGCTGCAGGCCTCTTATCCTTTCTACTTCGTGCGCTTCCTGGGTGGCTGCTTCTTTGTCACCGGCATGTTGCTGATGGCCTACAACGCCTATCGCACCATCACTGCGCCCAAAGGTTCCCTGGAACCTGTCGCACAGCCAGCATGATTGAAGAGGTCAAAGCATGAGCAACAATAACCGTCACGAGATCTTTGAAAAGAGCGTTCCCATGCTGGTGGTCGGCATCATATTTGCCATCAGCCTGGGGGGCCTGGTCGAAATCACTCCGCTGTTCTTCCAGAAGCAGACCACTGAGCCGGTCGAGGGCCTCAAGCCCTATACCGCTCTGCAGATGGAAGGGCGCGACATCTTCATCCGCGAAGGCTGCACCGTCTGCCACAGCCAGATGATCCGTCCGTTCCGCGCCGAAACCGAGCGTTACGGCCACTACTCGGTCGCCGGTGAGAGCGTGTGGGAGCACCCCTTCCTGTGGGGCTCCAAGCGTACCGGTCCGGATCTGGCCCGGGTTGGCGGTCGTTATTCCGACGACTGGCACCGTGCTCACCTGATCAACCCGCGCGACGTGGTACCCGAGTCCAACATGCCCGCCTTCCCCTGGCTCGACACCAACGTGCTGACCGGTGAACTGACTGGCAAGAAGCTGGCCCTGTTCCGCGATCACTTCGGCGTACCCTACACGGATGCCGACATTCAGGGTGCCGGCGAGGCCGTGAAGGGCAAGACCGAGCTGGATGCGCTGGTAGCCTATCTGCAATCACTGGGTCATGCCCTGAAATAAAGGAGTCAGGATATGGATTACGGCACATTTCGCGGCCTGTATACCCTGCTGTTGATGGCCATCATGATCGGCATCATCGTCTGGGCCTACAGCAAGCGCCGCAAGACCTCCTTCGACGAGGCTGCCAATCTGGTTTTTGCCGACGACGAGCAACCCAGTGCTGATAACAAGAACGCAGGAGCGAAACAATAATGAGCACTTTGTTTAGCATTTTTGTCACCGTCATCAGTCTGGGGACCATCCTCGGCTGCTTCTTGCTGCTGGTCTGGTGCCTGCGCGACAAGATGGGGGTGGAAGAGGGCAAGTCCATGGGACACGCCTTCGACGGCATCGAAGAGATCAACAACCCGCTGCCGAAGTGGTGGACCTACATGTTCCTCTTCTTCATCGTCACCGGTCTGGTCTATCTGATTGCCTTCCCGGGCCTTGGCAACTTCAAGGGCGTACTGGGCTGGCAGAGCTCCTACCAGGACGTACGCTCGCTGGCCGAGTCCAAGGCTGCGGCGGCCTCCGCCAAGGCTGAAGGGCGTGCGGTGGAGTACGATCGCGAGCTCATCAAGGCCGACGAGATCTACGGCGCCAAGTTCCGCGAGCTGGCCTATCAGGCCGATGGCAAGACCTATCGTGCCATCGAAGAGATCGCCGCCGATCCGGAAGCCCGCAAGGTGGGTCAGCGTCTGTTCCTGCAGAACTGCTCCCAGTGCCATGGCTCCGACGCCCGCGGTGGTCGCGGTTTCCCGAACCTGACCGACAGCGAATGGCAATGGGGCGGCGCGCCCGACCAGATCAAGACCACCATCATGGGTGGTCGTCAGGGCGTGATGGCAGCCTGGGGCGAGATCCTCGGCAAGGACGGGGTCAAGGAAGTGGCCTCCTACGTGCTGAGCCTCTCCGGTCGCAAGGTGGACATGGTGGAAGCCAAGAAGGGTGAAGCGCGCTTCACCATCTGCGCCGCCTGTCACGGTCCGGACGCCAAGGGCGGCATCGCCTTCGGAGCGCCGGATCTCACCAACAACACCTGGCTCTATGGCGGTTCCCGTCAGGTGGTCGAGCAGACCATCACCCACGGTCGCCACGGCGTGATGCCGGCCTGGAAGGATATTCTGGGTGAAGACAAGGTGCACCTGCTCGCCTCCTACGTTTACAGCTTGTCCCACAACGACCAGCAAAATAAGCAGTAACATGTGATAAACACGTGATTACTCAGCAAAAAGCCTCGACTCTTCGAGGCTTTTTGTTATCTTGTGTTGACTGAAATTCCTCTGTTTCGTTAATCACTGGTTTCACGGTAGTAGCACTATGTCCCAACCCTGGTATCGCCAATTCTGGCCCTGGTTCATCATCGCCCTCCCGACCGCAGCCGTGATCGGCAGCATCAGCACGGCGATCATCGCCAGCAAGGATGGCGTCAACCTGGTGGCCGAAGACTATTACAAGCAAGGCAAAGAGATTAATCAGGATCTCAGCAAGTTTGATCGCTCCGAAGCCCTCAACATCCACATCGCGCTGGAGGTCAACGGCAACGAGCTGACCCTCAAGCCGCTGTCGGGGGATATCCCGGCCGGCCAGGCGCTCTACCTCTCCCTGTTTCACCCCACTCTCGCCGGCATGGACAGCGAGCACATGGTGACCGCCGACGGCAACGGCGTCTATCGCCTGCTGCTCGACAAGCCGCTCACCGGCAAGTGGCACGTGCGGGTGGATGCCTTCAACCACGAATGGCGGCTGCAAGAGACTGTCCAGCTCCCCACCAAGGCCCCCGTCGAACTCGATCCCAAAGGACGCTGAGTCATGAGCCGTCCTGTTTACCATGACGCGCCGGCAGTGACCGGCGCTTCACTGTTTCTGCCGACAGGCCAGGCGGCCTGCGGCCAGCTGTCATGAGCGGCTGCTTTCACTGTGGTGAGCCGGTGCCCGCCGGCAGCCACTATGCCCTCGAGATAAAAGGCATAGTCCAGCCCATGTGCTGCCCCGGTTGTCAGGCGGTGGCGGAAACCATTCTGGAGTGCGGCCTGGCCAGCTACTACGAGCACCGCACCGCCCCCGGCACCAAGGGCGAGCTGGTACCCGCAGAGCTCGCTGCCCTCACCCACTATGATCTGGCCGAAGTACAGCAGGATTTTGTCACCGACAGCGCTACCGGCAGCCACAAAGTGCGCGAGATCCAGCTGACGGTAGAAGGCTTGACCTGCGCCGCCTGTGCCTGGCTCATCGAACGCCATCTGGGCAACCTGGCCGGGCTGCACTACATCAACGTCAACACCACCACGCACCGGGCCCGCATCAAGTGGGATCCGGACCGGCTCTCTTTGAGCGACATCCTCAAAGGCTTTGCCAAGATTGGCTATCGCGCCTACCCCTTCCAGACTCACCAGCAGGAAGCGCTCTACGCCAAAGAGGTGCGCAGCTACATGTTCCGGCTGGCACTGGCGGGGCTCGGCTCCATGCAGGTGATGATGTGTGCGGTGGCGCTCTACATGGACCTCTTCATCAGTGTCGAAGAGGAGTTCATGGTCTACTTCAAGTGGATAAGTCTGCTGCTCTCCACCCCCATCATGATCTATTCGGCCCAGCCCTTCTACGTGGGTGCCTGGCGCAGCCTCAAGCAGGGGCACCTCTCCATGGACGTGTCGGTGTCGCTGGCGTTGATCGGTGCCTTCGTCGCCTCCATGTGGGCCACCGTGTTCAACACCGGCGAGGTCTATTACGACTCCATCACCATGTTCGTCTTCTTCCTGCTGCTGGGGCGCTTCCTCGAGCTGCGGGCCAGACGCAAAGCCTCCGAGTCGAGCTCCAACCTGGCGCGGCTGGTGCCCATCATGGCCACCCGGCTCGATGAGGATGGCGAACACGAGGTGGCCGCCAAGACGCTGCAGGTGGGCGACCGGGTACGGGTGCTGGCGGGTGCCACCCTGCCGGCGGATGGCATCATCCTGGTTGGGCAGGCCAGCCTCAACGAATCCATGCTGACCGGCGAACAGCTGCCGCTGCTCAAGCAGGTGGGGGATGCCGTCTACGCCGGCACCATCAACACCGACGCCCCCCTCGAAATTCGGGTCAGCCATCGCATCGAAGAGTCGCGCCTGGCCCAGATCATGCGGCTGCAGGATCACGCGCTGGACGACAAACCGGCCATTGCCCAGATGGCGGACGTACTCTCCCGCCACTTCATTCTGGTACTGCTGTTCATCGCCGCCGGGGTATGGACCTTCTGGCACTTCCATCAGCCGGAGCAGGCCTTCTGGGTCACCCTGGCGGTGCTGGTGGCGACCTGCCCCTGCGCCCTGTCGCTGGCCACCCCCACCGCGCTCACCTCGGCCACCGCCCGCCTGACCCGCGCCGGCATTCTGTTGCGCCGTGGCCACGTGCTGGACGTGCTGACTCGGGCCAATCGCATCGTGATGGACAAGACCGGCACCCTGACCACGGGCAACATCAGCCTCACCAGCACGGAGGCCCTGGGTAACCTTGACGAGACGCGCTGCCTTGCCATTGCCCGCGCCCTGGAGGCCTATTCCGAGCACCCCATCGCTCGCGCCTTTCGCAGCAACGCCGCAGAGGACGCCGTGCTGCTGGCTGCCAGCAAGGTGACCCCCGTCATCGGACACGGTATCGAGGGGGTGATCGACGGTCGCCACTATCGCCTCGGCAGTGCCCGCTGGCTCGGCATCAGCGATGCCCACGAAACGCAAGCGGACGGGCTGGTCATCTATCTGGCCGACGAGGTTCGGGCGCTCGCCCGCTTCCTGCTGACCGATACCCTGCGCCCCGATGCGAAGGCGCTGATCCAGGCCTTCAAGGCGGCTGGCCTCAAGACCACCATCCTCACCGGCGACAGCTCGGCCCAGGCCGACGAGGTGGCCCGCGAGCTGGGGGTCGACGAGCTGGTCAAGGGCGTCACGCCAGATGGCAAGCTGGCCTACCTCAAGGAGCACGAGGCCCGCGGAGACATCAGCATCATGGTGGGAGATGGCATCAACGATGCCCCGGTGCTGGCCGGTGCCCACGCCTCCTTCGCCATGGCCGGCGGCACCGATCTGGCCAAGAACAGCGCCGACGCCATCTTGCTGGCCGATGATCTCTCCCGCCTGCTGGATGCCCGCGCCCTGGCGCTGCGCACCCGCAAGATCATCAAGGAGAACTTCGCCTGGTCCATCGGTTACAACCTGCTGGTGCTGCCGCTGGCGGCGAGCGGCTGGCTGCCCCCCTATGTGGCGGCGGCGGGCATGTCATTGAGCTCCCTCATCGTGGTCACCAACTCCATGCGGCTCAACCGCTGAGCCGTGGCCACAGGGACAGACAGGGTGAAGGGAGCGGGCTCCGGTCAGGCTCCCTTCACCATCGAATCGACGGGCCTGCGGCCACCAACGGGTGTACCATGACCCTTTTCATTGCAAGGCTTGCTGCATGAACATCATCTTCGTCCTCATCCCCATCGCCATCCTCTTCGTCATCATCGCCGGCGCCGTCTTCTTCTGGGCCATTCGCTCCGAGCAGTTTGAAGATCTCGACCGCCAGGGTTCCAATATCCTGTTCGACGAAGAGCAACCCGCCCCCAAACATGCCGAACACGAGCACAAAGATGACGGCCACCCTTGATCTGCTGGGCGCCCTGCTGGTGGGACTGGCTGGCGCCGGCCACTGCATCGGCATGTGCGGCGGTGTCTCCGCCGCCCTCTCCATGGCCATTCCTGCCGAGAAGCAGCACTTCTGGGGGCGACTCGGTTATCTGCTCAACTACAACCTCGGCCGGATCCTCAGCTATGTGATTGCCGGCGCCTTGGTCGGGGGACTGCTGGCCACTACCAGTGAACTCGGCGCGGGCAAGCACGCCATCGCCGGCTTGCGGCTGGTGGCGGCCTTCCTGATGATTGCCCTCGGGCTCTATCTCGCCGGCTGGTGGCAGGGGGTGTTGCTGCTCGAGCGCATTGGCGCCAGGTTGTGGCCCCGTCTCAAGCCGCTGGCGGGCAAGTTCATCCCCTTCACCTCGACCTGGCAGGCACTGCCGTTTGGCATGGTATGGGGCTGGCTCCCCTGCGGGCTGGTCTACTCCATGCTGACCTGGAGCGCAGCGGCGGGATCCGCCGGTGGTGGAGCGCTGATCATGCTCTTTTTCGGGCTCGGCACCCTGCCGACCCTGTTTGCGCTGGGGGGGCTGGCGGATCGGCTGCGCTACTGGCTGACCCTGCGCAGTTTGCGCCTTGGTGGTGCCCTGCTGCTCATCGCATACGGGCTGCATACCCTCTGGATCGGGATTGCGTCCTTTTGAAACCCTATCCAAAACGGATGAGTTGATGGTAAACTTGTTTGATATAAATCAATTATTCGTATGAGCCTATGATCCCGGAAAAGAAACCTGGCAGACGTATTCAGAGCGGTGGCTGTGCAATTCATTGCCAGGATTGCAGCATCAGCCAGCTCTGCATTCCCTTCACTCTGAACGACAACGAGCTCGATCAGCTGGACAGCATCATCGAGCGCAAGAAGCCGATCCAGAAGGGTGAAGAGTTGTTCAAGGCCGGCGATGAGCTCAAGTCGCTCTACGCCATCCGTTCCGGGACCATCAAGTCATACACCATCACCGAACAGGGTGACGAGCAGATCACCGCCTTCCACCTAGCTGGTGATCTGGTTGGGTTTGACGCCATCCACAAACAGGCTCACCCCTCCTTCGCCCAGGCGCTGGAAACCGCCATGGTGTGCGAGATCCCGTTCGACGTGCTTGACGATCTCTCCGGCAAGATGCCGAAGCTGCGCCAGCAGATCATGCGGCTGATGAGCAACGAGATCATGGGCGACCAGGAGATGATCCTGCTGCTCTCCAAGAAGAATGCCGAAGAGCGCCTCGCCGCCTTCCTGCACAACCTGTCGGTGCGCTTCTCCGAGCGTGGTTTCTCCGCCAAGGAGTTCCGCCTCTCCATGACCCGCGGCGACATCGGCAACTACCTCGGCCTCACCGTCGAGACCATCAGCCGTCTGCTGGGCCGCTTCCAGAAGTCCGGTCTCATCAGCGTCAAGGGCAAGTACATTACCGTGCTGGATCACGTTGCCCTCGGCGTCATGGCCGGTGCAACCCGCCCCCCCTGCGGTTAAGCTTCCTCTCTCTGGTGCCGGATCGGTTTACCCCGAAATTTGATCCGGCACACGTCCCCCTCTCTCCTCCTGAGCTAAGCTGTAATGGCTAAAGGTCTGCCATCATTGGTATTTTTGCCAAGGAGGAGGAGAACATGGTCAAGTACCGAAAAATTCTGGTGGTCATCAACCCGGAAGAAGAGCGGCAAATCGCCCTCGAACGTGCGGTCAAGGTAGCCGAGCTGGATGAAGGCGCCCAACTGACCCTGTTGCTCACCATTTACGACTTCTCGTATGAAATGACCGCCATGCTGTCGGTGGATGAGCGGGAAGAGATGCGCCACGGGGTGATTGCCCAGCGCCGCGAATGGCTCGACGACATTCTCAAACCCTACCGCGCCCGAGGGCTGGATTGCGAGATCAAGGTGGTCTGGCACAACCGTCCCTTCGAATGCATCATTCAGGAAGTGCTGGAGCAGCGCCACGATCTGGTGGTCAAGGCCACCCACCACCACTCCTTCCTGCAAACCTTCATCTTCACCCCCACCGACTGGCATCTGCTGCGCAAGTGCCCCTGCCCCGTGCTGCTGGTGAAAGAGGGTCATTGGCAGCGGGGCGGCAACATCATCGCCGCCATCAATTGCTCCAGCGACGATCAGGATCAGAAACTGCTCAACGAGCGGATCACCGAAGAGGGGATCGCCATCGCCGAGCTGCTCGGCTCCAACCTCTATCTGGTAAACACCTATCCGGGCACCCCGGTCAACGTGGCCATCGAGCTGCCAGAGTTTGACCCCAACGCCTACAATGACGCCATTCGCAAACACCACGAGAGCCTACTGCTGAGCCACGCCGACAAATACGGCATCGGCCATCTCTGGACCCGGGTGGCGGAAGGCCTGCCCGAAGAGGTGCTGCCCGATCTCGCCGGCGAGCTGCAGGCCACCCTGATGATCATGGGGTGCGTCGGTCGCACCGGGCTCTCCGCCGCCCTGCTCGGCAACACCGCCGAACACGTGGTGGATCGCCTCGCCTGCGACATGCTGATCCTCAAGCCCGCCGATTACAGCTGCCCGGTCGATAGCCGCCGTCCAGCATAAGCCTTTCTTGCCCTCCCCCGGGACATGGCTATAATAAGCCGCTTATTTTTGTCCCGGGTTTCAGGTCATGCTAGAAGAGCTTAACGCCAAAGAAAAATACAGTTTCAACAAACTGCAGAAGCGCCTGCGGCGCAACGTAGGTCAGGCCATTGCCGACTTCAACATGATTGAAGAGGGTGACAAGGTCATGGTGTGCCTGTCCGGCGGCAAGGACAGCTTCGCCATGCTCGACATTCTGATGAGCCTGAAGGCCAGCGCCCCCATCCATTTCGATCTGGTGGCGGTCAACCTGGATCAGAAGCAGCCCGGCTTCCCCGAGCACGTGCTGCCCGAATACCTGACCACCCTCGGCATCGACTTCAAGATCGTCGAAGAGGATACCTACGCCATCGTCAAGGAGAAGGTGCCGGAGGGCAAGACCACCTGCGCACTCTGCTCCCGCCTGCGCCGCGGCATTCTCTACCGCACCGCCCAGGAGCTGGGCTGCACCAAGATTGCCCTTGGCCACCACCGCGATGACATCCTCGAGACCCTGTTCCTCAACATGTTCTACGGCGGCAAGCTCAAGTCCATGCCGCCCAAGCTGGTGAGCGACGATGGCAAGAACGTGGTGATCCGCCCGCTCGCCTACTGCAAGGAGAAGGACCTGGTACGCTATGCCGAGGTCAAGGCCTTCCCCATCATCCCGTGCAACCTGTGCGGCTCCCAGGAGAACCTGCAGCGCCAGGCCATCAAGCAGATGATGCAGGAGTGGGATCGCCGCTTCCCGGGTCGTCTCGAGACCATGTTCACCGCCATTCAGGACGTGATCCCGAGCCACCTGCTCGATCACAAACTGTTTGACTTCAAGAGCATCAACCGCGACTCCGGCATCATCGACGGCGGCGACAAGGCGTTTGATCCGCCCGAACTGCCCAAGGCACCGCTGCTGGACATCGACGAGATGGACATGCTGGACGTCATTGAGGTGCGCTAAGCCCACTTCAACCATAAAAAAGGAGCGCATCGCGCTCCTTTTCGTTTTTATACCGGCCACCCTCGGTAGCGGCTCAAGATGGGCTAGCCCTTGTGCAGCCAGGGAGTCAACCGCAGGATCTCCCCCTGCAGCTGCAGCTTGCCCCCGGCAAACTCCGCCAGCTGGGCGTTGCTCAGCAGCAATTGCCCCTCCTGCCAGGGCAGCGGCAGCTGGCGAGCACCGTCGATGAGGTAGGCGGTACCGCTTGGCTGCACCAGGCTGACCCTCACCCCCGTCATCTCGGGCAGGAAATATTTGCCGACCATGCCGGCCAGCTTTTCCAGCAGGCTCTGCATGTCGTGCTGGCGCCCCGTCAGCTCGCTCACCTTGAGCTCCCACCGACTGTCTGCCGGCGGCGGCACATCCGCCATCACCTGTACCGACAGATCGCAGGCCTCATGGGGCTCGGTGAGCCCCACCACCACGGTCGCCTTGTCGAGATTCAAATCATCGTCATAGGGCAGCCGCAATTCGCTGTCGATGGTCACCTCGGCCGCCACGTCCCGATCCAGAGTCGAGACCCGGGCCGAGGTGAGCAAGCAGCGCCGGCCATTTTGCTGATCGGTCAGATAAAAGCCCAGCCTGGCGTGACCAAACTCCCCTTTAGCGAAGGTCTTCATCTGGCTGTAGAAGGTACCGTACTGCAGCTCAAGGGAGGGCTGGGCCACTGCCAGCATGGGCGCCATCAGCAGCGCGGCCGCCATCCCGTATCGATTGTTCATATGCCATCCTTTTGCATCACGCATCTGTACGCGCCGCTATCTGTAGCTGTTGTCTGAGGCCCTGCATGCCGTCAGGCGTTGAAATGATCGGGGCCCTGGCTCACCTCGGTCACTTCGACCGCCACCCCGCACAGATCCCGGTAGAGGATCCCCTTGCAGTTGAAATAGAGCGGTGCCACCCAGATAAGTCCGAGCCCCATGGGGATCAGCGCCAGGAAGAACAGCGCCATCATGACCCCGTGCAGCAGCACTATGCTGGGCCAGCCGCGGGCAAACAGGCGCAGGGAGACCAGGATGGCCTGCACCGGCGACAAGCCGCGCTCCAGCACCAGCGGCACGGTAAACACCAGCCCCATGCCGATCAGGGCCGACGGAATGAAGGCCAGCATTACCGGCAGACCCAGCAGTTCGAACAGCGGGCCGAACAGGCTGGTGATGAGGCTGCCGAGCAGGCTCAGGCTGCCAAGGCGCAGGAAGTGGCGAAAGAAGTCGAACACCTGGCTCGGTCGGGCTCTCACCCCCACCGACTGCTGCAAGCCCAGCATGTCGAGGGAGGAGGTCATGGGCGACATGATGATGGTGATGAGCAGGCTCAGCACCAGGGCCACGTCCATCCCCCCTTCCTGACTGACGTAGGGGGCGAGCAGGGTGTTGCTCAACAGCATCCAGATGGCTGTCACCCCGACAATGGCCAGCAGCAGGCCGAATCCGGTGCGCCGCGTCTGTTGCCAGCTCTCCTGCAATACCCCCTTGAGGTCGAGACGATATCCCTGGCTCAGGGACTGTTCGAGGGAACCACCTATCCGCATTTTGTTACTCAATTGACTATCCAACATCCGAAAAACTGCTATTCAGGGAGCACATTATAGCGATTTGACCCGGCATGCGTAGCCGTTTTTCCCACGCGTCTGCGCTCAAAAAGCCTTTGATTTCATCACCCCCCATAGTCCAGGCCAGGATCCCCTCCTTGGCCGACGGCCACCAGGGGCGTAGGATGCCAGGCGACAGTGCGGATTTTTTTGCGCGCCCCGCCCTACCCGGGAATACAGGGGCACGCGCTTTACAAGGAGATGTTCATGTCTGATTTGACCCTCTATCTTGCCCCCGGTACCTGCGCCATGGCCGTGCGTATCGCCCTCACCGAAGCCGGTGCCCCTCATCGGATCAAGCAGCTGGATCTGACGGCTGGCGAGCAGCGCTCCCCTGCCTATCTCGCCATCAACCCCAAGGGACGGGTCCCGGCGCTGGTGACCGAGCGGGGCGTACTCACCGAGACGCCGGCCTTGCTGCTTTATGTGGCGCAGCGTTTTCCCAATGCCGGGCTGGCGCCGCTGGACGATCCCTTCCTGCTGGCCAGGATGCAGGAGGTGCACGGCTTTCTCGCCGCCACCGTGCACGTCGCCCATGCCCACGGCCGGCGCGGCAGCCGCTGGGCCGATGACCCGCAGGCCATTGCCGCCATGCAGGCCAAGGTGCCACACAACATGCGCGATGGCTTTGCCGAGATTGAACGCCATTATCTGGCCGGCCCCTGGGTGCTGGGGGAGCGGTTCAGCCTGGCCGACATTTACCTGTTCGTGGTGGCGAGCTGGCTCGAGGGCGACGGGGTGGCCATCCGCGAGTTTCCCAAGGTAGCGGACCACTATCGGCGCATGCTGGCACGTCCCGGCGTGCAGCAAGGGCTCGCCCTCTAGTCCGCTCATTGCGGGTGCCAGTGCTCCTCTGGCACCTGTTTTTCCCCGCTTTCCCCTCCCCATTGAGATCGTTTTCACATTTCTGCCATCTCTTGGTGGATCAAAACCGCCTGAGCGCCTATCTTCCACCCCATGACGCAACCGGTTGCGTAACCGGTTGCCTAGCTAACATCAAATACGCGGGCATAGCCTGCCGAGGTGCTGTATGAAACGAGGCTTACTGCTCAATGCTCCCCTGAGTGCCCTGGTGGCACGGATGGGTCACACCGACGAGATCACCGTCTGCGATGCCGGCCTGCCCATTCCGACGGGACCGGAGCGGATCGATCTGGCGCTGATGGCGGGGACGCCGAGCCTTAAAACCGTACTGACCGCCCTGCTCACCGACCTGGTGGTGGAGAAGGTGATCATGGCAAGCGAGATCAAGCAGATCAGCCCCGCTGCCCATCAGGCGCTGGTGGATCAGCTGGAGGCGCACGCCGCTGCCCAGGGCAAGCCCATCACCATCGAGTACTGCCTGCACGAAGCATTCAAGGCTCGCTCCCACCAGAGCAAGGCCATCGTGCGCAGCGGCGAGGTGACCCCCTACGCCAACCTTATTCTCTGCGCCGGCGTGGCGTTTTAAATTCCCAAGGAAGCAGCTATGAGCAACGCCAATATGCTCCCCTCGCCCATTCTGGCTCTTTCCGGGATCGTCAAGACCTTCCCCGGGGTGCGTGCCCTCGATGAGGCGGGCCTCAAGGTCTATCCAGGCCAGGTGATGGCCCTGCTCGGCGAAAACGGCGCCGGCAAGTCGACCCTGATGAAGGTCTTGACCGGCATCTACCAGGCCGATGCGGGCAGCATCAGCTATCGCGGCCAACCGGTTCACTTCAAGGGGCCGCGCGACTCTCAGGATCAGGGTATCAGCATCATCCACCAGGAGCTGAACCTGCTGCCGGAGTTGTCGATTGCCGCCAACATCTTCCTCGGCCGCGAGCCCCGTACCCGTTTTGGCAGCATCGACCACAAACAGCTGCGCGAACGAGCAAGCACCCTGCTGGCACGGCTTGGCGTCAAACACGGCCCGGATACCCGGCTCGGGGATCTCTCCATCGGCGAACAGCAGATGGTGGAGATCGCCAAGGCGCTGTCGTTTGATGCCAGCGTCATCATCATGGACGAGCCCACCGATGCCCTCACCGACACCGAAACCGAGCAGCTGTTCGTGGTTATCCGCGAGCTGCGTGAGCAGGGTTGCGGCATCGTCTACATCTCCCATCGCTTGAAGGAGATCTTCGAAATCTGTGATCGGGTCACCGTGCTGCGCGATGGCAAGTGGATCGGCGAGCAGGCGGTGAGCGAGCTCGACGAAGACAGGATCATCGAGATGATGGTGGGTCGCCGGCTGGAAGAGCAGTACCCGCGCCTTGCCCGCGAGCTCGGTCCGGTCAGCCTGCAGGTCAAGGATCTGGCCGGTCCCGGCGTGCGCGGGGTGAGCTTCTCCCTGCGTCAGGGTGAAATTCTGGGCTTCAGCGGCCTGATGGGGTCCGGGCGTACCGAGCTGATGAAGCTCATCTACGGTGCCAGCCCCATCAGCGCCGGTGAAGTGGCAGTGGACGGTCATGCTCTGGTGCCCAAAAGCCCGGCCGATGGTCTGGCCGCCGGCATTGCCTACATCTCCGAGGATCGCAAGGGCGACGGCCTGGTGCTGGAGCTGTCGGTGCGCGAAAACATGAGCCTGTGCGCCCTTGGCGAGTTCATCAGCCACGGCAAGATTGACGGTCAGGCCGAGCGCCAGGCGGTGAGCGACTATGTGCGTCTGTTCAACATCAAGACCCCGAGTCAGGATCAGCTGATAAAACTGCTCTCCGGCGGCAACCAGCAGAAGGTGGCCATCGCCAAGGGGCTGCTGACCAGGCCCAAGGTGCTGATCCTGGACGAGCCGACCCGCGGCGTCGATGTCGGCGCCAAGAAGGAGATCTATCAGCTCATCAACCAGTTCAAGAAGGAGGGGATGAGCATCATCCTGGTCTCCTCCGAAATGCCGGAAGTGCTCGGCATGAGTGATCGCATCATGGTGATGCACGAAGGGCGCATCAGCGCAGAATTCAACACCCGCGATGCCAATCAGGAGAAGCTGATGGCAGCGGCAGTCGGTAAACAGTGGCAAGCAGAGCAAGAGGCAGCACAATGACAACCCAAACCCTTTCCCGCCGCGGCGTCATGAGCAAGGCCTGGTGGATCGAGAACAAATCCCTGGTGGCGCTGCTGGTGCTGATCGGCGTGGTCTCCTTCCTGAGCCCCAACTTCTTCACCGCCGACAACCTGCTCAACATCCTGCGCCAGACCTCGGTCAACGCCATCATGGCGGTCGGCATGACGCTGGTCATCCTCACCGCCGGCATCGATCTGTCGGTTGGCTCGGTGCTGGCCCTGTGCGGCGCCCTGGCCGCCACCATGGTCGCCCTGGAGCTGCCCATCGCCCTGGTGATCCCCCTCACCCTGGGGGCCGGCGCCCTGCTTGGCGGCATCAGCGGCCTCATCATTGCCAAGGGCAAGGTACAGGCCTTCATAGCCACCCTGGTCACCATGACCGCCCTGCGCGGCGTCACCATGGTCTATACCGAGGGGCGCCCCATCTCCACCGGTTTCAGTGACGGCGCCGATCACTTCGCCTGGCTGGGTACCGGTTACCTGTTCGGTCTGCCGGTGCCCATCTGGCTGATGGCCATTGTCTTCCTGCTGGCCTGGTTCATGCTCAACCACACTCGCCTGGGTCGCTACATCTATGCCCTGGGCGGCAACGAATCGGCCACCCGCCTCTCCGGCATCAATGTGGACCGCGTGAAGCTCGCGGTGTATGGTCTGTGCGGCATGCTGTCGGCACTGGCCGGGCTCATCGTCACTTCCCGCCTCTCCTCCGCCCAGCCGACCGCCGGCATGGGGTACGAGCTGGACGCCATCGCCGCCGTGGTACTGGGTGGCACCAGCCTGATGGGGGGCAAGGGCCGCATCATGGGTACCCTGATCGGTGCCTTGATCATCGGCTTCCTCAACAATGCCCTCAACCTGCTCGACGTATCGTCCTATTACCAGATGATCGCCAAGGCCAGCGTGATTTTGCTCGCCGTGATGATCGATAACAAAAGCAATCGTTGATAAAACAAGCCACACACAAGGAATGAAATGATGAAAAAGCTCAATACCCTGCTCGCTGCCGCCATCATGTCCGTGCTGGGCACCGCCCAGGCCGCCGATCACACTCTGGCCATGGTGGTCTCCACCCTCAACAACCCCTTCTTCGTCACCATGAAGGAAGGGGCCGAAGCCAAGGCCAAGGAGCTTGGCTACGAGCTGGTGGTGCTGGACTCCCAGAATGACCCGGCCAAGGAGCTCTCCAACATGGAAGATCTCACCGTGCGCAAGGTCAACGCCATCCTGATCAACCCGACCGATTCCGAAGCGGTGGGCAACGCCATCCGGCTGGCCAACAAAGCCAACATCCCGGTGCTGACCCTGGACCGCGGCGCGGCGCAGGGTGACGTCAAGGCCCACATCGCCTCCGACAACGTGGCAGGTGGCAAACTGGCCGGCGATTTCATCACCCAGAAGCTGGGTGCCGGTGCCAAGGTGATCCAGCTGGAAGGGATCGCCGGTACCTCCGCCGCTCGTGACCGCGGCGAAGGCTTTGCCCTGGCCGTGGCCGCCAACAAACTGGAAGTGCTGGCCTCCCAGCCCGCCGACTTTGACCGCACCAAGGGTCTGAACGTCATGGAGAACCTGCTGGCCGCTCACCCGAGCGTGCAGGCGGTGTTCGCCCAGAACGACGAGATGGCGCTGGGTGCCATCCGCGCCGTGCAGGCCGCCGGCAAAGAGGTGATGATCGTAGGCTTCGACGGCACCGACGATGGCAAGGCCGCCGTGGCCAAGGGTAAACTGGCCGCCACCGTGGCCCAGCAGCCCGCCCTGATTGGTGCCATCGGCGTGGAAACCGCCGACAAGGTGCTCAAGGGGCAGCCGGTAGAAAAATCCATCCCGGTTCCACTGCAAGTGGTCAGCAAGTAAGTTGACGGGGGGAGGCTCGCCTCCCCCTTTTTTCTCAAGGTTTAGGGTGCCTCCCGGCCTGGATCCGGCTTTCGTGTCCATGCCAAGATGCATCAGGAGTACTCAACATGAATCGTCTCGTCGTTCTGGGCAGTGTCAATGCAGACCACGTGCTGCGCGTTCCCCACTTTCCTCGCCCGGGTGAAACCCTGACAGGCCACAGCTATCAAGTGGTGCCCGGTGGCAAGGGCGCCAACCAGGCGGTGGCCGCCGCTCGGTTAGGCGCTGAAGTCTCCTTTATCGCCCGCATCGGCGATGACGCCATCGGTCACCAGATGAAGACCGGCTTTGCCAAAGACGGCATCGACGTGAGCGCCGTCGAGCTCGACCCCAAGCTCCCGACCGGCATCGCCATCATCTATGTGAGCGATGAGGGGGAGAACAGCATCGGCATCTCCGCCGAAGCCAACGGCGCCCTCACCCCGGCCGTGGTGAAAGGCCATGAAGCAATGATCGCCGCCGCCCATACCCTGCTGCTGCAGCTGGAAGTGCCGCTGGAGAGCGTGCTGGAAGCCGCCCGCCTGGCCCGTGCCCATGGTACCCGGGTGGTGCTCAACCCCGCCCCCGCTCGCCCGCTCTCAAACGAACTGCTGGCACTGGTCGACCTCATCACCCCCAACCAGACCGAGGCCGAGCTGCTGACCGGCGTCAAGGTCACCGACGAGGCGAGCGCACGCGAGGCGGCTGCCAGCTTCCACCAGATGGGCATCGGGGAGGTGATGATCACCTTGGGGTCGCAAGGAGTCTATTGCAGCAAGGGGCAGCAACAAGCGCTCATTCCGGGTTTTCGAGTGAAAGCAGTAGACACCACGGCGGCCGGCGATACCTTCAACGGCGCCCTGCTGGCGGCCGAGCTCGCCGGTGCCGACTTTGACGCTGCCGTGCGCTTTGCCCACGGCGCCGCCGCGCTCTCCGTCACCCGGTTTGGTGCCCAAAGCTCCATCCCGAGCAAGCAGGAGGTCGACGCCTTCCTGCTTGAGCAGACTGCGCAGGGGCACTGATGGCCAATATCAAGGAGGTGGCGGCGCTGGCGGGGGTGTCGACCACCACCGTTTCCCACGTCATCAACGAGACCCGTTTCGTCGCCGAGGAGACCCGCGAGCGGGTCTTCAGCGCCATGCGCGATCTCAACTATGCCCCGAGCCTGGTGGCCCGCAGCCTCAAGGTGAAGGAGACCAACAGTATCGGCATGCTGGTCACCACCTCCAGCAACCCCTTCTTCGCCGAGGTGGTGCGCGGGGTGGAGCGCTACTGCTTCGAGCAGGGCTACAACCTGATGCTGGGCAACACCGAGGGCCAGGCCGAGACGGCGCTCTCCTACCTCAAGATGATGCTGCGCAAGCGGGTCGACGGCCTGCTCATCATGTGCAGCGAGGGGCAGCAGGAGGTGTTCAACCAGCTCGACTGGCTCAAGAGCCTGCCGGTGGTGGTGATGGACTGGGGGATGGAGAGTGCCGACGTGGATCTCATCGCCGACAACTCCCATCGCGGCGGTTACCTGGCGACTCGCCACCTGCTGGGGCTGGGTCACACCGCCATCGGCTGCATCACAGGCCCCCACAGCCGCGCCCCCGCCAACCAGCGTCAGGCAGGCTTCGAGCAGGCGATGCAGGAGGCCGGGCTCACCGTCAACCCAGAGTGGGTTCAGGAGGGTGACTTCGACTGCGCCAGCGGTCATCAGGCGATGACCCGCCTGCTGGCGCTGCCCGAGCGCCCCACCGCCCTCTTTGTCTGCAACGACATGATGGCGATGGGGGCCATCAGCGCCGCTCATCAGGCTGGGCTGGTGATCCCGCGCGATCTCTCCATCATCGGATACGACAATGTGGCGCTGGCCGAATTCATGTCGCCGCCGCTCACCACCGTCAATCAGCCGAAAGAGGAGCTGGGCCGCCTTGCCGTCACCCGGCTGCTGGCGCGCATCAATGGCGAGGCGGTGGCGGATCATCTGATCACCGTCGACCCTGACCTGGTGATCAGGGATTCCTGCTCCCCCCGCCCCTGACATTCACGGGCATTAAACGCAGCAAGGCGACCCTGGGGTCGCCTTGCTGCGTTTTGTCTCTGGCCGGTTCAATACCGCTCTTTGTGCTCAGGCCAGCTGCCTTGCCTCACCGCCCGCCAGCACCTGCAGTTGCAGTTGCACCAGCCCCAGTCGCCGGGCCAGCGGCTGCAACAGCTCGCTGTGCTCCGCGTCATCTGGCAGCCAGTAGCGGACAGGCCAGCCGGCCGCCAGCTGGGCCGGGGTGGCGCTGCCAATGTCTCTGAGCGCCAGGGCGCAACCCTGCTGCCGCAACCCCGCCAGCAAGGCTGCATCCGGCAACAGCGCCGGCACCAGCAGCACCCGCGGCGTGCGGGATGCAGCCGGCAGATAGGCCACGACATGGGCCAGCTGGGCCTGGTTGTCGAGCGGGAGCAACAACGCCCGCCCATCGACATGCTGCGCCTCGTGCGCTTGCAGCAGCCGGGCCAGCACGGGCCCCAGCACGCCGCACTCCTGCAGCCAGCGCATCTGGCAGGGCGCCCCCTGCTCACGCCAGTAGAGCGTCATTTGCCACAGGTCGTTGCCCTGCCCGTCCGTCAGCCCCTGCAACGCCACTCGCAGCGGTGCAGGCTCACGCCCGGCCAGCCAGTCGCGCAGCTGATGAAGCTGATGCTGGCTCAACTGCAGTTGCTGCAGCATGGCAGGTTCGAACCAGCAGATGTCCCCCTCCTGGCTGCGTTTGGCCTGATTGAGGGCCAGGATGGCCTGATCCAGCAGCCGGCCGGCATCTTGCTGCTGCGCCTTGGCCACCCCGAGCCGACAGGCCAGATCGAAGCTGCACTCCCGGGTCACGAACTCGAAATGGAGCAGGCTCACCAGCTCATGAATGCGGGTTTCCAGCACGCCATCCGCGCGGGTCAACACCACCGCGAACTCGTCGCCACCGAGCCGGTAGGCGTGGCCACCGTGGGCCTGCTGCAGCTTGTCGGCCACCGTCTGCAACAGCCGATCACCGACCTGATAACCGAGCAGATCATTGACCTGTTTGAAGCGCTTGAGATCGAGCACCACCAGGGCGCTCGCCTCGCCAGCATGCAGGGCGCGGGAGAGCTGCTCCTGCAGGGCACGGCGGTTGCCAAGCCGGGTCAGGGGATCGAGCAGGGCGAGCCGGCGATTCGCTAGGTTGGCGCGAATGAGGGCGGCCACCAGGGCGCCGCCGGTCAGCAGCAGGATCAGTTGCCAGATCTGCAGCCAGAACAGGCTGCTGCGGATCTGGCTGACCGAACGCTCCCGCTCCTGGCCGGAGAGGATCTGATCCCCAATCTGCTCGATGAGGCGGGTCTGGCTGGCGATCGCCTCTTGCAAGCGAGCAAGCTCGGCCCCCTCGCGCAGCGCACCGGCCTCCATCTGGGGCTCGAGCTGCTTGATCTGCTCGAACAGTCCGGCCAGCGCCTTGCCAAGCCCGTGCCGCTGACGCGCCTCGGCGGTTTCGCTGCTGATGAGGAAGATATCGAGCCGGTTCCACAGCAGATCGTAATCAAGGCTCAGGGTCTCCATCGTCAGCCGGCCGGCCCGGTAGAGCTGCAGATCGTAGAGGAAACGCTGGGATTCGAGCATCACCTGGCTGATGTTCCAGTGGATATTGCGGTAGAAGGTATCGACCAGCTGCTCCTGGCGATGCTGCAGATAGAGGCTGCTGCCCGAGGAGAGCAGAAACAGCAGCGACACCGCAACCAACAGCAGTTTGTGGCGGGATAGCCCCATCAATCGACGATCTCGATGCGGGTCACCTGCCACACCATGCAATTGTGGATGGCGGGCACGTCCAGCTTGGGATAGGTGGTGAACGGAATGAGCAGCCAGAGCGGGCCCTTGTTGCGCCGGGTCAGCGGCTTGCCGTCCTCCTGGCGCACCAGGGTCAGCGGCACGCCGTCGAACAGGGCCAGATCCACCACCTGCTGATAGCCGTTGAGGGCCGAGACGGCGATCTTGCGGGCATCCAGGATCCCTTGCGCCGCCAGCACGGCTGCCAGGGTCGGCCCGCGATAGTGGTGGGCGCCCTGGGTCCAGGGGGTGGTGGTAGTGAATTCGGTCTGCGGCAGGGCGGACAGGGCCGCCTCATCGAGGGCCACTTGCTGGCCACTTGGCAGCACCAGGGTCATCAGGGGGATCGAGGCCGATGCGCCGGCACTGGCCAGCATCAGGAGGAAAAAAGCGATCCATTGCTTTACTGCGGTCATGGTAATTTGCGCCAACTGCGTCCCATTTTTTGTGGCTGCCAGTGTGGCGATTTCACCGGTTCATTGCAACTGTCCAGTCACACAATAGCTCAGGGACCGCGCATCTCCATCCAGTTGTGGCCCTCGATCTGCGCCGGCTGGTGCACGCCGCAGCTTTGCAGCAGCTCATCCACGTAGGCCGGCACCAGCAACGAGGCCGGACCGTAGCGCTTCTCGTCAAACTGGCTGCCCACTTCGCTCGGTTCGAGATTGAGCTCGATGGTATGGGCCCCGTTCAATCCCGCCTCGTGCACGAAACCGGCCGCCGGATAGACGGCGCCCGAGGTGCCAATGGAGATGAACAGATCGCACTGGGCCAGCGCGCTGTAGATGCGATCCAGCCCGAGCGGCATCTCGCCGAACCAGACCACGTGCGGGCGCAGCGGCTGGGGAAACTGGCAGCAGGTGCACAGCTCCTCCTGCTGCAGATCGCCGCGCCATTCGATCACCTGGCCCGAGCCCGGGCAGCGCGCCTTGAGCAGCTCCCCGTGCATGTGAATGAGGTTCTTGCTGCCGGCACTCTCGTGCAGGTTGTCGATGTTCTGGGTCACCAGGGTGACGCAGCCCGGCAGCAGGCGCTCGAGCCGGGCCAGCGCATAGTGGGCCGGATTGGGGTGGATGTGGGGTTGCTGCAGCTGGTAGCGGCGGGAGTTGTAAAAGCCCTGCACCAGGGCGGGATCCCGTGCGTAGCCCTCCGGCGTCGCCACGTCTTCGACCCTGTGCTCTTCCCACAGACCGTCACAGGCGCGAAAGGTCTTGATGCCCGACTCGGCCGAGATCCCGGCACCGGTAAGAATGACGATGTGTTTCGCTGACTGCACCATGACTGACTCCCTCTGACGACCTCTCTGGCTGACCTTAGCACAGGGTGAAAAACCGGCCTATTCGCCCTTGGTCTTATGACGCGGTTACAGGGTGTCGAGCACGCTCAGATCGAGTCGCACGAACACCAGCTCCCGCCCCGTCACCAGGGTGAGCGGCAAGCCCAGCCCGCGCAGCAGCGCCAGCATGGGGCGATTCTGGGGCAACACCTCCGCCGTCCACTCGCGAATGCCTTCGGCGCGCGCCAGCAGGGCCAGCGCCAGCAGGATGCGCCGTCCCGCGCCCCGGTGCTGGAAGTGATCGGCGACGATGCAGGAGAACTCGGCCCGATCCGGGTGCAGCCGCCGCCGGATGGACTGGGCCTGGGCCAACGGTCGCCCCTGACCGTCGGTCAGCAGCAGCCCAATCTGCTGCTCTTTGGGGTAATCGAGGAAGAAGGCGAGCTGCTCGTCACTCGGGATCTGCTTGGCGCGCATGAAACGCAGGTAGACGCTCTGTTCGCTGAGCTCGCCATAGGCGGCCCTGATCCGCTCGGGATCGGCACCCGCCAGCTCCTGCAAACGGCAGGGAATGCCCCCCACCTCCATCATCAGTGGCAGGGCAGCCCGTGAATGAGGATGCAACCAGCCGGCCAAGGCGCGTCGCAGCCGGGCCTCGTCCGGTGGCCAGCAGAGGTAGCGGGCCATTGTCTACCAGCGCCCCGCCACGCCCTGATCGCGCCACAGATTGCTGTCCAACAGGTTGAAGGGATCGTCCAGATAGAGGGCGATCCCGAGCTCCCTGGCCCGGTTGATGAAGCGCCCCAGCAGGGAGTCCGGGGTCATGGCTTCCAGCCCGGGCAGCAGACTCTGTCCCAGCAGCAGGTGCTGTAGCGGCATCCGCTCCAGCAAGTCGAACGGAATGTGCTGATCGTTGTCCAGCAGCAGTGCCAGCTTGGCCCCCGCCAGACTGGCCTGCAACACCAGGGCAAAACGCTCCGCCTGGCTCAGCAGGTGGTCGCGCCGGTGGATGAGCAGGGTGAGCTCGCCGGGCTCCCGGCCCTGCTGGACCAGCCACTCGCGCACCCGCTCCCAGCGCGGCGGCAAGCCGGTCACTGCCAGCCAGATGGGCAAGGGTGACGGGGGATCGGACAAGAGCCCGAGCAGCCCTTTCTCTTCCCCCTGCCAGGTGCGGATGGTGCGGCGCAGGCCGCTCAAGCGGCGCTGACGCTGCGGCCCCAGATAGAGCGTCTTGAGCAGCCGCAGCAGATCGTCGGCCAGCAGCGGCTTGGCCAGGGCGGCCAGCACGTTGAAACCGGCGTCGTGCAGCAGGCGGCGGGCGCCGTCGATCAGGGTCTGATCGTGGGCGGAGAGCAGCACGATGGGCAAGCCACTGTGCTGGTATTGGGGCTGGCTCATCAGCAGGCTGATGGCATCCTGCTCCACCAGACTGAGATCGCTCACCAGCAGCTTCACCTCGCCGCCGGCCAGCGCCTTGATGCAGGCGTTGCCATCCTGCACCCACTGGCAAGGCACCCCCAGCCCCTTGATCTCCTGCTGGATGTGGGCCCCCTGAAACGGGTGATCCTCCAGCAGCAGCACTTGGGTCTGGGCCAGCCACTCCTGCCACGCCAGGTAGCGGCCATTGACCCCCGCCAGCCAGTCGTCGGTGAGGCGATAGACACCCTCGGCCTGCGCCGTCAGCTGTGGCAAATAGTCAGCCCCCACATGGGAGTCGGGATCGAACAGGGCGATGGCACCGGCGGCAAACAGCCCTTCCCACTGCCAGCAGGCATCGGGGCGGGTACGGCGCAAGGTGGCGAACTCGGGCAGCTCGACGGCTTTTGCCGTCCGATAGGCGACCCCGTCCAGGGCGTAGATGGTCACGGGGTGGAACAGGCGCTCGTCCGTCTCTTCCGAGTTCAGCAACGCCAGTAACTCTTCATCTGTGATGATCATGTCAGAGCCTCTCACGTAGTCGCCGGCACACCTCATCCAGAGCTTGCCGCAGCGGGGGTAGCAGGGGTTGCCGTGGATCCCGTTTCCACTGCTCGATCACCTGAACAAGCGGGGTGGCTCCCACCATTTTGGCGGCCCCCTTCATCTTGTGTAAAGCGGCTTCAAGCGCCATCTCGTCCCCTTGTGTGACGCAGCGCTCAATGTCGGCCAGATCCTGCCCGGTCGCATCCAGATAGAGCGGGATAAGCTCTGGCGCCAGCAGCGACACCTCTCGCGCTGCCCAGACCTCCCCTTCTGCCGATACGTCGCTTTGAGGGGGCGGCTCGGGTGCCGGTGCCTGGTCCGGCTCGCCCAGGCTGCGCAGCAGATTGGCCAGGTCTTTGAGCAGCAGCGGTTTGTCCAGATGCCCGCGACAACCACAGCTGGCCAGCTGCGCCGCCGCCTGCTCGCTGAGATCGGCGGTGATGACATAGGTGGGCAGATGCTGCCAGCGCGGCGAGTCACGCAGCTGGCGGCAGAGCTCGGCCCCGTCCATCACCGGCATCTGCAGGTCGGTCAACACCAGATCGACCGTCTCATGCTGCAGGATGTCGAGCGCCAGCTGGCCGTTGGCCGCGCTGATCACCCGGGCCCCCAGCTGGGTCAGCTGCATGCTGATCAGCACCCGGTTCACCTCGTGATCTTCGACCAGCAGCACCCGCATCCCCTGCCCCGGCAGCGTGATCATGCCCTGACTAGAGGGCACTAGCCTTGGCTGCATCAGGCTGACCACCGAGCCCGGCACCCAGGGTTCCCCCTGCCAGTCCCAGTAGCGCAGCCCCTGCTCATCCAGCCGGACGCTCAATACCGGGCCGGCCGGATCGTCCTGCAAATCCAGTTCACCCAGCCAGGGCAGCAGATAGTCCCGCTCCGCCCCGCCAAGTTGTACATGCACACTGGCCACCCTTGGCCGCCAGCGCGGCATCTCCTGCAGCAGCACCAGTGGCAGCGCACAGAGGAAACGGCTGCCGCCGGTCGGTCGCGGCTCGACCCGGATCTCGCCCCCCATCTGCTCCATCAACTGGCGACAGATGGCAAGTCCGAGCCCGGTGCCCTGGGCCCGCGGCTGACCCGCCTCCCCGCCCTGCTCAAAGGGCAGGAACAGCCGCGGCAGCAGCTCGGCACTGATACCGGGTCCCTCGTCGTCCACTCCGCACAACAGCTGGGAGCCAGCGCGGCGGGCCCACAGCACCACCTCGCCACGGGAGCTGAACTTGATGGCATTGGCCAGCAGGTTGTGCAGCACCTGCTGCACCCGGTGCGGATCCAGCTCCACCTGGGCGGGCAGTCGATGATCGAGATCCAGCCGCAGTTGCAACCGCTTGGAGCGGGCCTTGGACCAGTGCACGGCCGCCACGTGCTCGCACAAATCCACCAGATCTGTGGGTTGCAGCGAGAGCGCCAGCTGCCGGTTCTCGTTGCGGCTGAAGTCCAGCACGTCGTTGAGCAGGCCCAGCAGCTCGTCCCCCGCCTGGCGGACGTGGGCCAGTGCCGAGCGCTGCTCGGCATTGAGGGAGGTGTGGCTGAGCCACTCCAGCAACCCCAGAATGGCGTTCATGGGGGTGCGAATTTCGTGGCTCACCGCCGCGAGGAAACGCCCCTTGGCCAGCACCGCCTGCTCGGCCCGCTCGTGGGAGGCCTGCAGCGCCTGCTCCTGCTCGACCCGGGTCGTGACATCCTGCACCACCCCGTACACCCGCCAACCCTGTTCGGACTGGCTACGCCCCCGGCCGTAGAACTGCAGCCAGCGGGTGCCCTTGCCCGGATGCTCATAGCGCAGCGCGTAGGAAAAAGGCTGACCGGCCTGCAGCATCTCCAGCATGGGGATCTGCATCTTGCGCCTGTCCTGCTGATCCAGCCGGCCCAGCGCCTGACCGGGATTGCGGCGGATCTGCTGGCTGGCCAGCCCCAGCAGCTCGTAGCTGCCACGGCTGATGAACTCTACCTGGGCGATGCCTTCTCGCTGCAGCAGGAACTGGATCACCACTCCGGGCACCGTATTGGTCAATGCCCGCAGGCGGCGCTCGGCCTGGCGCAGCAAGCGGGTGCGCTCGCGCAGGGCGCTGATGTTGGAGAGCGCGATGAGATCCCCCGCCGGCGACTGCTTGCCAAGCTGAAGCGGGATCTGGGCATAGGAGTAGACCTGATCGCCCAAGGCCATCTCCCCCTCGCCCCCCTGCAACTGGGCCTGCGGCAGGTGCAGCTCGGCCAGGTAGCGCGCCTCTAGCCGCTTGGCCTGCTTGTTGCGCTTGATGATCTCGCCCTGGTTGTCCCGCAGAAACACCGGCACCGGCAGCGCCTGGAACAGCGACTCCCTGAACTGGCTCTCCAGCGCCAGGGTCTGCTCCATCTCCTGACGCTGGCTCACTTCCCGGGCCAACTGCTGGCGGGAGCGCCAGATCAGCCAGATGACGCCGGCACTGATCAACAGCGCCAGCGACACCGACCCCAGCCAGATCCCGTAGCTGACGCCGGCTTGCTGGGTCAGCACCAGCCGGCGCCAACGCTGATTGAGATCGTCATTCTGCCTGCTGGTGAAGGCCATCAGGCTCTGCTCCATCACCCCGGCGAGTCGCGGGCTGTGATGGCTGATGGCAAACCCCAGCCCGAAGCGTTGAGGTAGCTCCCTGATATCCAGTCCGTCCAGCTGGTTGTTGCGAAGCGGGTATTGCAGCTGGTAGAGCTCGGCCAGCATGGCGTCGGCCTCACCGCTTTGCACCGCCGCAAGCCCTTGCGCCAGGGTGTCGCTTTTGCGCCAATGATGTTCGCCATCCAGCCGGGCCAACATCCCTTCGTCATAGAGGGTGGCGGGCACCACGATGTCGCCCTTCACCGCCGCCAGCGTGTCGAACGACTTCGCCTTGCGACTGACCAGGGCATAGCGATTGAGCGCCATGATGCGGGTGAAGTCGAAGGCATTGGTCAGCGCCGGCGTCTCCAGCAGGCCGGCCATCATATCTGCCTCACCGCTGCGCAGCTTGGCCAACGCCTCTTCCTTGCTGGCGGTCGGGATCACGTGGAAGTTGAGCCCGGTCTGCTGGCTCACCTGCCGCAGTACGTCGGCGCTCCACCCCTTGAGTTCTCCCTGCTCGTCGAGACCGCTGTAGGGCATGAAATCCGGGTTGACGACCAGCTTGATGGCACGGGAGGTACCGACCAGCCAGGCCTGCTCCTTGTCGGTGAAGTGCAGCGGGTTGATGTCCTGCTCCCCCTGTGCCAGATAACGGTCCAGATCCTTGTAGAGGGCGCCGGGCGGCAGATAGCGGATGGCGGTATCGATGAGCTCGCGCAGTTCCGGCTGGTCGCGCATCATCAGCCGGTAGCTCACCACCAGTTCATCGCTGCGCAGCCGGCGCAGCCGCAGCCCCTGATCCGGATATTCGCGCATCAGGTAGCGCAGTTGCAGATAGTCACCGAGGTAGGCGGTCCCCTTTCCCGCCGCCAGCGCCGCATACCAGTTGTCCGCCTCGGTCAGGGGCAACTGGGTTGAACGGGGATAGAGCGCCTTGAGCACCTCGTTCGCCTGCCAGATAGGAGACACCAGGAAGGTCGCCCGCTCCAGATCGCCGCGATATAGGATGGCGGATTCGGCCTCCAGCATGGCACGACTCAGTGCCATGCCCGGCAGGGCCTGCAATGAAGGGCCGACATTGGGAATGAGATCGCAGCGCCCCTCCAGCAAGCCGCGCTGCACCGCCGACCAGTTGGGCAGCTTCTCATGCAGGAGCGGAAAAGGGAGCTGCTCTGCCAACCGCTCCATCTGATCGATCAGCAAGCCTCCCGACTCCTCGAGATAAGGCGGCCGGATCAGCGCCGGATAACAAATGGTCAGCGACTTGGTGGCATCGGCATACGCCTTGGCCGCCGGGGAGAGGGGGAGATCCATCGCCTGCAGTGGCGTAGCCAGCAGCAGGCCTAACAATAAGCTGGTTTTTCTCATGAAAAAGTAAAAGCCAGGCGGCTGCCTGGCTTTTTGTCACTCGTTGGGCTCAACATTTTCGACCCTGGCCTTGAGCTTCTGACCAGGGCGGAAGGTGACCACCCGCCGGGCGCTGATAGGAATATCTTCGCCGGTTTTCGGGTTACGTCCAGGACGCTGGTTCTTCTCACGAAGATCAAAGTTACCGAAGCCTGAAATCTTGACTTGTTCACCACGCTCAAGCGCTTGTCTGATCTCTTCAAAGAAGGCTTCCACCATATCTTTGGCTTCACGCTTGCTCATCCCGAGCTGGGTGAACAGGTGCTCTGCAATGTCGGCTTTGGTAAGCGCCATAGATCAATCCCTCAAGGATGCATTCAACTCTTCACCAAGGGCCCGCACGACATTGTCTACGGTCTCGGCAATCTCTTTCTCCTCCAGAGTGCGCTGGGTGTCTTGCAGAACAAGACTGATGGCCAGGCTCTTCTTGTCCTCTGCCATGCCAGCACCCTGGTATACGTCAAACAAGTTTATTCCAACTACCTGATTTCCGCCAACTTTTTTAATTACTGCGAGGACATCACCGGCCAGGACCTGACGATCAACCACCACGGCGATGTCACGACGGTTGGCAGGGAACTTGGAAACCTCGGCAGCAACCGGCACCTTGGCCGGGGTCAGCTTGTCCAGCTCCAGCTCGAACATGACGGCGCGGCTCTTCAGACCCAGCTTCTTCTCGAGGCTCGGATGGATCACGCCGATGTGGCCGATCACCAAGCCATTGCGCAGGATGGCCGCGCTCTGGCCCGGGTGCAGGGCACTGTGCTCGGCACGCTCGAAGGTGAAGGTGGCCCCTTCGGCGGTCAGATCCAGCACCGCTTCCAGATCCCCTTTCAAATCAAAGAAGTCGGCAGCGCGGCTCTTGATGTCCCAGTGCTCGTCGCTCTGGTTGCCGGTGATGATGCCGGCCAGCATGGGCTCCTGACGGATGCCGTTCTCGGCATTCTCGTCCTTGATGAAGCGCAGGCCCTGTTCGAACAGGCGCACCCGCGGCTGCTGACGGTTCTGGTTGTAAACCACGGCCTGCACCAGACCCGGGAACAGAGAGACGCGCATGGCGGACATCTCGACCGAGATCGGGTTGGGCAGCACGATAGCATCGCTCTGCGGGAACAGGGTCTGCTGAGCCTTGGGATCGACGAAGCTGTAGGTGATCGCTTCCTGGAAGCCACGATCAACCAGCAGGTCGCGCACGCGCTTCAAGGTCACCTGCCCTTCTGCCTGCTCCACCATCGCCAGAGAGGCGGCGGGTTTGAGGTTCGGGATGTTGTTGTAGCCGTAGATACGGGCCACTTCCTCGATGAGGTCTTCCTCGATGGCGATATCGAAACGCCAGGAGGGTGCCAGCGCGGTCCAGCCGTCGGCTTCAACGGTTACCTGCATGCCAAGACGAGTCAGGATCTCGACCACCTGAGCGTCAGCCACGCTGATACCGATCACCTTGTCGAGCTTGGCGCGACGCAGCTTGATGGGAGCAGCCTTGGGCAGATGAGCATCGGATTTGACCTCTACAACCGGACCTGCTTCACCGCCGCAGATGTCCAGCAGCAGACGGGTGGCTCTGTCCATCACCTTGGCCTGCAGCTGCGGATCCACCCCGCGCTCGAAGCGGTGGGAAGAGTCGGTGTGCAGACCGTAGGCGCGGGCACGGCCGGTGATGGAGAGCGGCGCGAAGAAGGCGCACTCCAGCAAGATGTCGGTAGTGGTCTCGGAGACACCGGTGCGATCGCCACCGAAGATGCCGGCCATACAGGCAGGGCCCTGGGCGTCTGCGATAACGAGCGTGGTCTCTTTGAGCTTCACTTCGTTGCCATCGAGCAGGGTCATCGGCTCGTCGCTACGAGCGCGGCGCACCACCAGTTCCCCTTCAAGCGTCGCCAGATCGAAGGCGTGCATCGGCTGACCGTATTCCAGCAGCAGGTAGTTGGTGATATCGACGATGGCGTCGATGGAACGAATGCCGCCACGGCGCAGCTTCTCCTGCATCCAGAGCGGGCTCTGGGCGTGCAGATTCAGCCCCTTGATGACACGGCCCAGATAACGGGGGCAATCGGCCGGCGCTTCAACCCGGATCGGGAAGGTGGCATCGATAGTGGCAACTGCAGGCGTCCAGGTCGGCTCGACCACGTCCACGCTATTGAGCACACCGATTTCACGGGCCAGACCCGCGATGCCGAGGCAATCAGCACGGTTCGGGGTCAGATCCACGTCGATGCTGACGTCGTTGAGTGCGAGGTATTCGCGGATATCGGTACCGATGGGTGCATCAAGCGGCAGCTCGATGATGCCATCAGCTTCGACGTCGATACCCAGCTCGCTGAAGGAGCAAAGCATGCCGTGAGACGGCTGGCCGCGCAGCTTGGCTTTCTTGATGGTGAAATCACCCGGCAGGGTCGCCCCTACTTTGGCTACGCACACTTTAAGGCCGGCGCGGCAGTTCGGCGCGCCGCAGACGATGTCCAGCAGCTCGGCCTCGCCCACGTTGACCTTGGTCACCCGCAGCTTGTCGGCGTCCGGATGCTGGGCGCACTCGACCACTTCACCCACCACCACGTTGTTGAACTGGCCGGCCACCGCTTCCACGGCGTCCACTTCCAGACCGGCCATGGTGATCTGCTCGGCCAGTGCATTGTCACTCAACTCGGTGCGGACCCACTCCATCACCCAGGATTTACTGAATTTCATGTTCTCTCGCCCTTACTTGAACTGCTTGAGGAAGCGCAGGTCGTTTTCGAAGAAGGCACGCAGGTCGTTGACCCCGTAACGCAGCATGGTCAGGCGTTCAACGCCCATGCCGAAGGCAAAGCCGGAGTATTTTTCCGGATCGATGCCGACCGAACGCAGCACGTTCGGGTGCACCATGCCGCAGCCCAGCACTTCCAACCACTTGCCGTTCTTGCCCATCACATCCACTTCAGCGCTCGGCTCGGTGAACGGGAAGTAGGAAGGACGGAAGCGAATGGTCAGATCTTCCTCGAAGTAGTTGCGCAGGAAGTCGTGCAGAATGCCCTTCAGCTCGGTGAAGCTAGCATGCTCGTCGACCAGCAGGCCTTCGACCTGGTGGAACATCGGGGTGTGGGTCATGTCGTAGTCGTTACGATAGACGCGGCCCGGCGCGATGATGCGGATCGGCGGCTGCTGATGTTCCATGGTGCGGATCTGCACACCGGAGGTGTGAGTACGCAGCATCAGATCAGGATTGAAGTAGAAGGTATCGTGATCGGTACGCGCCGGGTGGTGAGCCGGGATATTCAGCGCATCGAAGTTGTGGAAGCCATCTTCAATCTCGGGGCCACGGGCAACCTTGAAGCCCATCTCGCCAAACAGGCGCTCGATGCGCTCGATGGTGCGGGTCACTGGGTGCAGACCGCCATTCTCGATGCGGCGGCCCGGCAGGCTGACGTCGATGGTCTCGGCGGCCAGCTTCTGGTTCAGCACGGCGACTTCGAGGGCTTCACGACGCTCATTCAGGGCATCCTGAACCTGCTGTTTGGCCTGGTTGATCACGGCGCCCGCGGCGGGACGCTCTTCAGCGGACAGGGCGCCCAGGCCCTTCATCTGCTCGGTAAAAAAGCCCTTTTTACCCAGATATTTGACCCGGATTTCGTCAAGGGCGGCGATGTCGCTTACGCCCTCAATTTCGGCCCTGGCTTGGCCGACTACTTCTTCAAGCTGTTGCATGTCTTCCTCGTCACCACTCCCGGTACAGGAGCCTTTAGGCTAAATAAGGTCAAGAGGGGAATAATACAAAAAAAGCCCCTTCACTGACCATAGTTAAGGTGCCCTTTTCTCCCTAGAAATCATTTTGTTATCAAGTAGGGCTTCGAGCCGGACCGGCTTCTTCTTCGTGATTGGCTACACAATTTTAGTTTGATGGCATATGTAGCCATATGCCTAGCTATCATGATGGTCGAGTCATCACTACCTGCAGACGGTAAATGACAGACAACAAAAAAGGAGGCCTGAGCCTCCTTTTAGCATTTATAACAGAACCGGATTAGACCAGAGCTGCTTTGGCCTTTTCAACCAGGGCGGTGAAAGCCAGCTTGTCGTGAACGGCGATATCGGACAGGATCTTGCGATCGATCTCGATGGAAGCCTTCTTCAGACCGTTGATCAGACGGCTGTAGGACAGACCGTTCTGACGGGCTGCTGCGTTGATACGAGCAATCCACAGTTGACGGAACTGACGCTTTTTCTGGCGACGGTCACGGTAGGCATACTGACCAGCTTTGGTTACCGCTTGTACCGCTACGCGGTAGACACGGGAACGGGCGCCGTAGTAACCCTTGGCGGCTTTCATTACTTTCTTGTGACGAGCGCGAGCGGTCACACCACGTTTAACTCTTGGCATTTTTCACATCCCCCCTTATGCGTACGGCAGACAAGCGACAACACGTTTGTGGTCGGCAGCGGAAACAAAGAACTTCGGTCCCAGCTGACGCTTACGCTTACTGCTCTTCTTGGTCAGGATGTGACGCAGGTGGTTGTGCTTGCACTTGAAGCGACCTGAGCCAGTCTTCTTGAAGCGCTTTGCGGCGCCCCGGTTGGTTTTCATCTTCGGCATTTCATACTCCGCATTGTGAGTGACAACAAAATCGCAAGGCGAACCGACTCATGGGGCTGGCCCCATGAGTCAATTTCTTGTGGGCCTTAAGATTTCTTCTTAGGTGCGAGGACCATCACAGCTTGACGGCCTTCGACTTTCGGGAACGATTCGACTACGGCCAGCTCTTCCAGATCGTTCTTGACGCGCTCCAGAACCTTGATACCAAGTTCCTGGTGGGCCATTTCACGACCACGGAAGCGCAGGGTGACCTTTGCCTTGTCCCCGTCTTCCAGAAAGCGAACCAGGTTGCGTAGTTTTACCTGATAGTCGCCTTCGTCGGTGCCAGGACGGAATTTGATTTCCTTGACCTGGACGACTTTCTGCTTTTTCTTCTGTTCTTTGGTGGTCTTGCTCTTTTCGTAGAGGAATTTGCCGTAATCCATGATCCGGCAAACGGGCGGCTCAGCGTTCGGACTGATCTCGACCAGATCCACTCCGGCCTCAAGGGCCAAGTTCAAGGCATCCTGGATGGAGGTGATGCCAATGGCTTCACCATCCAGACCAGTCAGACGAACTTCTTTCAGACGGATCTCTTCGTTGATCCGGTGAGCGCGGGCTTGCGGTTGCTTACCCAGTTTTTTTCCGCCTTTTATAGCTTATTCCTCCACTTTCTTTTGTCCGCGGGTCTGAACTTCCTGGGTCAACAGAGCAATCAGCTCTTCAACAGGATAAGTGCCCAGGTCAGCCCCTTTACGAGTACGCACTGCAATCTTGCCGGCTTCTACTTCTTTATCGCCGCAGACCAGCATGAAGGGTACTCGCTTCAAAGTATGCTCGCGGATTTTAAAGCCAATCTTCTCATTTCTCAAGTCCGCTTTTGCGCGAAGGCCCGCATCATTCAATGCTTTGGCTACTTTCACTGCATAATCGGCCTGATTGTCGGTGATATTCATGACCACGGCTTGGGTCGGTGCCAGCCAGGTCGGGAACAGTCCGGCGTACTCTTCGGTCAGGATCCCGATGAAACGCTCCAGCGAACCCAGAATGGCGCGGTGGATCATCACGGGAACATGACGTTCGTTGTCTTCACCCACGTAGGTGGCGCCCAGACGGCCCGGCAGGGCAAAATCGAGCTGCACGGTACCACATTGCCACGCACGATCAAGGCAATCGTGCAGGGTAAATTCGATCTTGGGACCGTAGAAGGCCCCCTCACCCGGCTGCAGATCGTACTTCAGGCCGTTCAGTACCAGGGCTTCGGCCAGCGCGGCCTCGGCGCGATCCCAAGCTTCATCGGAGCCGATACGCTGTTCCGGACGAGTGGAGAGCTTGACCACGATGTTCTCGAAGCCGAAGGTGCCATAGACGTCGTAGACCATGCGGATACAGGCCGACACCTCTTCCATGATCTGCTCTTCGGTACAGAAGATGTGCGCGTCATCCTGGGTGAAACCACGTACCCGCATCAGGCCGTGCAGGGAGCCTGACGGCTCGTTGCGGTGGCAGGAGCCGAACTCGGCCATGCGCAGCGGCAGATCGCGGTAGGATTTCAGACCCTGGTTGAAGATCTGCACGTGACCCGGGCAGTTCATCGGCTTGATGGCGTACTCGCGGTTCTCGGACTGGGTGGTGAACATGGCCTGGGCGTATTTCTCCCAGTGACCCGAACGCTCCCACAGCACGCGATCCATCATGAAGGGGCCTTTCACCTCCTGATAGTCGTACTCTTTGAGCTTGCCGCGGATGAAAGTTTCCAGCTCACGGAAGATGGTCCAGCCATCGTTGTGCCAGAACACCATGCCAGGCGCTTCTTCCTGCATGTGATACAGGTCGAGCTGCTTGCCGATCTTGCGGTGGTCGCGCTTGGCGGCCTCTTCCAGGCGCTGCAGGTAAGACTTGAGCTGCTTCTTGTCGGCCCAGGCGGTGCCGTAGATGCGCTGCAGCATCTTGTTGTTGGAGTCGCCGCGCCAGTAGGCGCCGGACATCTTCTGCAACTTGAAGTGATGGCAGTGACGCATGTTGGGCACGTGCGGGCCGCGACACATGTCGATGTACTCTTCGTGATGGTACAGACCGGGCTGGTCATCACGGGCAATGTTCTGATCCAGGATCTCGACCTTGTAGGTCTCGCCACGGGCTTCAAACACGTCGCGTGCTTCCTGCCAGGAGACCTTCTTCTTGATGACGTCGTAATCCTTGGCGGCCAGCGCCAGCATGCGCTCTTCCAGCGCAGCCAGATCTTCGTCGGTCAGGGTGCGGTCGAGATCGATGTCGTAGTAGAAACCGTTGTCGATGACGGGACCGATGGCCATCTTGGTCTGAGGCCAGAGTTGCTTGATGGCATGACCCAACAGGTGTGCACAGGAGTGGCGCAGGATGTCCAGACCTTCTTCGTCTTTGGCGGTGATGATGGCCAGGGAGGAATCGGCTTCGATCAGCTCGCAGGCATCCACCAGTTCACCGTTTACCCGACCGGCAATGCACGCCTTGGCGAGACCGGGACCGATGTCCGCGGCCACATCCATGACGGAAACGGCGTGGGCAAATTGACGTTGGCTGCCATCAGGCAGAGTAATGATTGGCATTGTGTGTTTCCTTATACAGTGGTGCCCCCTACCAAAGGGCACATGCGGGATGGAAAGATTCATTCAAAAATGGGTGATGTTCTGGCTCTCCACAGCACTTTGCGAAGGCGCCCCGCGACGCAAACAACCCGTTCAACGTCGCAAGACAAACCAAAAACCGGACCATGCTACCAGAAGTAGGCGGGGCTGTATCGGGTTTGCTGAGATTTTCTACAGTCAGATGAAGTGCTTGGCAACTATTCCCCCAGCAAGGGCTGCCAGTTGAAATCGAATGTGGAACTCCCCTCCTGCGCCAGTTCCAGCTCCTGCAGCACCTTGAGCGCCAGCTGATTGCCCTGCTTGGCGGCCTGATAGAGCCACTCCTTGGCACGGGGCAGATCGACCCGCCCACTGACCCCCATCAGATGCAGCACCCCTACCTTCAACATGGCGGGCACATCGCCGTTCTTGGCCGCCAGCTCCATCCAGTGAAACGCCTCGCGCAGATCCCGCTTCACCCCGGCCCCCCGCAGGTAGACCTCCCCGAGCCGGTATTGGCCGAAGGCATCCCCCGCCTGCGCCGCCTGACGATAGAGCGTGATGGCCCGGCTGATATCCTGCTCGCTCCCCTGCCCCACTTCATGGCTCCAGCCCATCAGCGCCTGGGCCCGTGGCTGGCCCTGCTCGGCCAGCGGCGACCAGATCCGGGTCGCCTCATCAAAGTGACCGGTGCGCCAGGCGCGATTGGCCGAGGCCAGCTCCTGCTCGGTAGAGAGCGGGATCAGGCGCCAGATAACCAGCGCAATGACAGCGATGAAGAGCCAGCGGGAGGTGATGGGTGCCATGATGATTTCCGTGATCCAGTTCGCATTTCGTCTATGTAAACGAAATGTAGCGCCGCGATCAAGCAAGAGATCCCTTTGGCATGCTTTTTATGACCGGCTGAGTCGGCAGGGCTTGCATTCGGCAATGGGGGCCAGCATGATAACTGTATATATAAACAGTACTGGTGCAATGCGATGGCAGGTCGAGGCAGTTCCCACAATGTTGATCACCGCTTCAGCGGCCAGCGGGTCGATGCGGTCGACGATGGCTGGTCCCAACCCGAGTGGGAAGCGGCATTTGCCACCAGCGATCCCCGCACCGAGGTGACGGAGATCAGCGCCCGCAGCATCATCAGTTACAACAGCTCCCCCGACGTCCCTTTCAGCCGATCCATCAACCCCTATCAGGGCTGTGAGCACGGTTGCATTTATTGTTATGCCAGACCGAGCCACGCCTATCTCGAGCTCTCCCCCGGCCTCGACTTCGAGACCCGCTTGTTCGCCAAGCTCAATGCCGCCGAGCTGCTGCGCCGGGAGTTTGCCAGACCCGCCTATCAGCCGCAGACCATTGTGCTGGGAGCCAATACCGACCCCTATCAGCCCATCGAGCATCGCTATCGCCTCACCCGCCAGCTGCTCGAGGTGATGCTGGCCCACCGCCATCCGGTCGGGATCATCACCAAGAGCGCCATGATATTGCGCGACCTCGATCTGCTGACGGAGCTGGCCCGGGAGGGGCTCTGCCAGGTGATGGTGTCGGTCACCACCTTGAATGAGACATTGCGGCGACAGCTGGAGCCAAGAGCCAGCACGGGGGCCGGCCGGCTCAAGGTGGTGGAGAAACTGGCCAGGGCCGGCGTGCCGGTCGGTGTGCTGGCGGCCCCCATGATCCCACGGCTCAACGAGCCTGAGCTCGAGCAGATCATCAAAGGCGCAGCCGAGGCCGGAGCCCATTGCGCCGACTATATCCTGCTGCGACTGCCCCACGAGCTGGCACCGCTGTTCAGTGACTGGCTGGAGCAACACTATCCCGGCCAGAAGGAGGCAATCCTCAACCAGCTGCGGGCCAGCCGGGACGGCGCCCTCAACAGTCCCGCCTTCGGCAGCCGGATGCGGGGAGAAGGCCAGTTTGCCGATCTGCTGGCCCAGCGCTTTCGGTTGATCGCCAAGCGGCTCGGGCTCGGCAAGCGCCACTTTCAGCTGCGCCAGGATGCCTTCATCCGCCCTGGCGAGCAGTTGCGGCTGTTCTAAGCGCCCGTCAAGCCCGCCACGGACAAGGTCTCAGCCCCTTGGTCGCGACGCACTGACCTTGCTACGGTGGGCAATCAACTCGGCGGGCAAACGGGCTGGCTCATGTGCCACTTCAGGTTCATGTTCGCCTGTGCGCATATCCATCTCTGCCTCGCCCCATACCCGGCTCCACCAGATCTCCCACATTACCCAGCTGGTCATGACATGCTCCTGGCAGGTGTTACCTGCGTCTATGGTGGTTTATCTCCAACGGGAGCAGCATGGCTGGCCGCCATGACAGAGCGATGACATTCACATGAAGGAGCCGTGTCGAGGCCATGCGCCCATGAAGGCAGCTCTGGAAGGCGAGTAGTGCCCGTTCTTCCTGCCATGACAGGCAAGGCTTGACAGAGGAAAAAGGAAGAGAAGGAAGAGAAGGAAGAGAAGGAAGGAGGATAACGGGGGACGCCAGCGACAAGCGAGCCAATGAAAAGAGCGGCCATGAGGCCGCTCTTTGGCATCGAGTAAAGAGGAGCGATTATTCGTCGCCCGCTTCACCTGCATCGACAGCACCGGTGTCCGCTGCGGTATCGGTGCCTTCAGACACCTCCCCTTCAACGGCCAGCACTTCGTTTTCGTCTTCGTCGCTCTCGGCAACCCGCTGCAGACCGACCACGGTCTCGTCTTCACCGGTACGGATCAGACGCACACCACCGGTGTTGCGGCCGATGACGCTCACCTCGGACACCCGGGTACGTACCAGGGTACCGCCGTTGGTGATCAGCATGATCTGGTCGGTATCTTCGACCTGGATCGCATCGATCACCTTGCCGTTGCGCTCGTCCACCTTGATGGAGATGACGCCCTGGGTACCACGGCTCTTGGTCGGGTACTCGTCCAGCGCGGTACGCTTGCCGTAACCGTTCTCGGTGGCGGTGAGGATGGCCCCGTCGCCACGCGGCACGATGAGGGACACCACCTTGTCACCGGCGCCCAGCTTGATGCCGCGCACACCGGCAGCGGTACGACCCATGGGACGTACGCCCTTGAAGGTACCCTTGCTTTCGGTGCCTTCGCCGTTGTCGCTGCCATCATCGTCGTTGCCGGCGTCGTCGTCGGTGTCGACTTCGTCAGTGGCATCGGCATCAGCGCGACCGCTGCCTTCCGCGAAGCGAACCACCTTGCCCGCATCGGAGAACAGCATGATCTCGTTGCTGCCATCGGTGATGTCCACCCCGATCAGCTCATCACCCTCTTTGAGGTTGATGGCGCGGATGCCGGAGGAGAGCGGACGGCTGAAGTCGGACAGGCTGGTCTTCTTCACGGTACCGTTGGCGGTGGCGAAGAACACATACTTGTCGGCGTCATATTCCTTGACCGGCAGGATGGCGGTGATGCGCTCACCCTCATCCAGCGGCAGCAGGTTGATGATCGGACGACCGCGGGCGCCACGGGACGCCTCCGGCAGCTGATACACCTTGAGCCAGTAGACCTTGCCACGGGTGGAGAAGCACAGAATGGTGTCGTGGGTGTTGGCCACCAGCAGACGCTCCACAAAGTCCTCTTCCTTGATCCGGGTGGCCGACTTGCCACGACCACCGCGGCGCTGGGCCTCGTAGTCGGAGAGCGGCTGATACTTCACGTAACCCTGGTGAGACAAGGTCACGACCACGTCTTCCGGGGTGATCAGATCTTCGATGTTGATCTCGGCACTGGACATGCTGATCTCGGTACGACGCTCGTCGCCGTACTGCTCGCGCACGGCCAGCAGTTCGTCACGGATCACTTCCATCAACCGCACCGGGCTCGCCAGGATGAACAGCAGCTCGGCGATGAGATCCAGCAGAGATTGGTACTCTTCCAGGATCTTCTCGTGCTCGAGGCCGGTCAGCTTGTGCAGACGCAAGTCAAGGATGGCCTGGGCCTGCTGCTCGGTCAGGTAGTAGTGGCCTTCGCGGATGCCGAACTCGGGTTCCAGCCACTCGGGGCGGGCCGCGTCGTCACCGGCTTTCTCCAGCATGGAGGCCACGTTGCCGAGCTCCCAGCCACGGGCAACCAGGCCCGCTTTCGCGTCGGCCGGGGTCGCGCTGTGGCGAATGAGCTCGATGACCGGGTCGATGTTGGCCAGCGCCACCGCCAAGCCTTCCAGGATGTGAGCCCGATCCCGCGCCTTGCGCAGTTCGAACACGGTCCGGCGGGTCACCACTTCACGGCGGTGCAGCAGGAACGCATCCAGGATCTCTTTGAGGTTCATCACCTTGGGCTGGTTGTTATCAAGCGCCACCATGTTGATGCCGAACGTGGTCTGCATCTGGGTGTGTTTGTAGAGATTGTTCAGCACAATCTCGCCGGACTCGCCGCGCTTGATCTCGATAACGATGCGCATGCCGTCTTTGTCAGACTCATCGCGCAGGGCACTGATGCCCTCGATCTTCTTCTCTTTGACCAGCTCGGCGATCTTCTCGATCAGCCGCGCCTTGTTCACCTGATAGGGGATCTCGTGAACGATGATGGTCTCGCGACTGGTCTTCTCGTCCACCTCCACTTCGGCCTTGGCACGCACATAGACGGAGCCACGACCGGTACGGTACGCCTGCACGATGCCGGAACGACCGTTGATGATGCCACCGGTGGGGAAATCCGGGCCGGTGATGTAGGTCATCAGCTCGTCGATGGTGAGGTCGCCGTTCTCGATCAACGCCAGACAGCCGTTGACTATCTCGGTGAGGTTGTGAGGCGGAATGTTGGTCGCCATGCCCACCGCAATACCGGAGGAGCCGTTGACCAGCAGGTTGGGAACCTTGGTGGGCATGACAGCCGGGATCATCTCGGTGCCGTCATAGTTCGGCACCCAGTCCACGGTCTCTTTGTCCAGATCGGCCAGCAGCTCGTGGGAGATGCGGGCCATCCGCACTTCGGTGTAACGCATGGCGGCGGCGCTGTCGCCGTCGACCGAACCGAAGTTGCCCTGACCATCGACCAGCATGTAACGCATGGAGAAATCCTGCGCCATGCGAACGATGGTGTCATACACGGCAATGTCGCCGTGCGGGTGATATTTACCGATTACGTCACCGACCACACGGGCCGATTTTTTATAGGGCTTGTTCCAGTCGTTCCCCAGCTCGTTCATTGCATACAGAACGCGGCGGTGAACCGGTTTCAAGCCATCACGCACATCCGGCAGAGCTCGTCCTACGATCACGCTCATGGCGTAATCAAGATAGGAACTCTTGAGCTCTTCTTCGATGTTGACCGGCGTGATCTCTCTGGCCAGATCGCTCATAGAAAGCCTTAATCCCTAATTAGTTGTTCTTTGGCTTAAACAGCGCGACATGGTAACACACTGAGCCAAATACCTTAAGCCACAAATCCGGTAACAAGTCGGGCTGGTGTGACAAAGTCCGTCCGTTATAATGCCCGCCAGGACAACAGATTGCGCGCGCCCCACCCAGCCTGCGCGCCCTTGCCACAGGATCATCAAAAAATGCACAGTGATGCCAATGTCGATCTGACAGAAATTGCCAAATTCGAAGCCATCGCCTCCCGCTGGTGGGACATGGAGGGAGAGTTCAAGCCGCTGCACCAGATAAACCCGGTGCGCCTTGACTGGATCACCGACAAAAGCGGCGGCCTGTTTGGCAAGCGCATCCTCGACATCGGCTGCGGCGGCGGCATTCTCGCCGAGAGCATGGCCCGCCGGGGTGCCAAGGTCACCGGCATCGACATGGGCAAGGAGCCCCTCGGGGTCGCCCGCCTCCATGCCCTCGAAGCAGGCGTGGAGCTCGAGTATCGCCAGATCACCGCCGAGGCTCACGCCGATGAGGCCCCCGGCCAGTACGACGTGGTCACCTGCATGGAGATGCTGGAGCACGTGCCGGATCCCGCCTCCGTGCTGCGCGCCATCGCCACCCTGGTACGCCCGGGCGGCAAGGTGTTCGTCTCCACCATCAATCGCAACCCGAAAGCCTATCTGATGATGATCCTCGGCGCCGAGTACCTGATGAAGATGGTGCCCAAGGGTACCCACGACCACAAGAAGTTCATCACCCCCGCCGAACTGTGTCGCATGGGTGAGGCGGCAGGTCTGCTGGTACGGGACATGAGCGGGGTGCACTACGCGCCGCTCTCCAACAGCTTCAAGCTCGGTCGCAACGTCGACGTCAACTACATGGTGGCGTTCGAGCGCCCGGAGCAAGGCTGATGACGACTCACTCCGCTGCCCCCCTTGGCTGCGTGCTGTTCGATCTGGACGGCACCCTGCTCGACACCGCGCCGGACTTGGGCGCCGCCGTCAACCACGTGCTGATAAGCGAAGGCTTTGCCCCCCTCTCTGACGACATCATCCGTCAGACCACCTCCCACGGGGCGCTCGGGCTGCTCAGGGCCGGCCTTGGCGACGAGCTGCTGGAAGAGCTGGGCGCCACCCGCCTTCGCACCGCCCTGCTCGATTACTACGCCGCTAACCTCTGCGTTGGCACCCGTCCCTATGAAGGGATGGTGGATCTCATCGAGTGGCTCGACGAGAAGCAGCTGCCCTGGGGCATCGTCACCAACAAGCCGGGCTTTCTCACCGAGCCGCTGCTGGCGGCCCTGCCGGCGCTGGCCAGTTGCGGTGTCACCGTCAGCGCCGACACCCTGCCGGTGCGCAAGCCCGACCCCGCCCCCATGTACTTTGCCTGCGACCAGCTTGGCGTCGAAGCGAGCCACTGCCTTTATGTGGGAGATCACGTGCGCGACATCGAGGCCGGCCGCAACGCCGGCATGCGCACCGCCGTCGCCGGCTGGGGTTATCTCAATGACGACGAGGATCCGGCCCAGTGGGGGGCCGACCTGCACTTTGACACCGTGCAGGCCCTGCACCACTGGCTGCGCTACGAGCTGGGCTGAGATTGCCACCCCGTGCCGGGCACCTCTGGTACAGGAAGCAGGCAACAGAGATGGATAACAAAGGCAGCTTTGCCGCCAAAGGGTGGTCAGATGAGCACTGTTGACTGATCGCGGCAGAGCCTTGCCAGTACCGACGGGGGATCCCTGGCGATCCCCCGTTTTGGCGGTTTGACAAGCAGGCAAGCGGCGAGATCGGACACCTTTTGACCCTTGCTGCACAAGGGATAATCAGGCTGAATTTGCTAGTAAAAACACCCCCTTTTCGCAAGCAAAAAAAGTTATTTAAATTTTCCATGTTCGATCATCAGACTTGCATTTACCGGATCGGACGGATGAAAACCCACTCGCTGTGAGCGTCCACTAACACAGAGCGGAACACCCACAATTTATCCACAGCTAATCCCTTATCCACAGATTGCAAAGCCGGGCCGACCTCACTATCTTGTAGCTCGAAATCAAAATAACACTATATCTTGTGATTCATCGCACAATAGGTCCCCACCTCCCACGCCTCTCACAGGTCTGGAGGCGAACGCCGTGCGATGGTTTTTCGGGAATCAACTAAAGGTCATCAGCCAATGAACTTGTTTGTGACGAAGCGTAACGGCCACAAAGAACCCATCGATCTGGATAAAATTCACCGCGTGCTCGACTGGGCTGCCGAGGGTCTCGACAACGTGTCGGTCTCCCAGGTGGAACTCAAGTCCCACATCCAGTTCTATGACGGCATCCGTACCGCCGATATCCACGAAACCGTCATCAAGGCCGCTGCTGACCTGATCTCCGAGCAAAGCCCGGACTACCAGTACATGGCCGCCCGCCTGGCCATCTTCCACCTGCGCAAGAAGGCCTACGGCCAGTTCGAGCCGCCCCACCTCTATCAGCACGTCGCCAAGCTGGTGGACATGGGCAAGTACGACAAGCACCTGCTGGAAGACTACAACCAGGCCGAATTCGAGGAGCTGAACCAGCACCTGGATCACTGGCGTGACATGGACTTCTCCTACGCGGCGGTCAAGCAGCTGGAAGGCAAGTACCTGGTGCAGAACCGCGTCACCGGCGAAATCTATGAGAGCCCGCAGTTCCTCTACATCCTGGTAGCGGCCTGCCTCTTCTCCAAGTATCCGAAAGATACCCGTCTGGACTACATCAAGCGCTTCTATGATGCGGTCTCGACCTTCAAGATCTCGCTGCCGACCCCGATCATGAGCGGCGTGCGCACCCCGACCCGTCAGTTCAGCTCCTGCGTGCTGATCGAGTGCGACGACAGCCTGGATTCCATCAATGCCACCGCCAGCGCCATCGTGCGTTACGTCTCCCAGCGCGCCGGCATCGGCATCAACGCCGGCCGCATCCGTGGTCTGGGCAGCCCGATCCGTGGCGGCGAAGCGTTCCACACCGGTTGCATCCCCTTCTACAAGTACTTCCAGACTGCCGTGAAGTGCTGCTCCCAGGGCGGTGTGCGCGGCGGGGCGGCCACCCTGTTCTACCCGCTGTGGCACACCGAAGTGGAGAGCCTGCTGGTACTGAAGAACAACCGCGGCGTGGAAGAGAACCGGGTCCGTCACATGGACTACGGCGTGCAGATCAACAAGCTGATGTATCAGCGCCTGATCAAGGGCGGCGACATCACATTGTTCTCCCCGTCCGATGCACCTGGCCTGTACGATGCCTTCTTCGCGGATCAGGACAAGTTCGAAGCGCTCTACGTCAAGTACGAGCAGGATCCGAGCATTCGCAAGAAGACCCTCAAGGCGGTCGATCTCTTCTCCCTGATGATGCAGGAGCGCGCCGGTACCGGTCGCATCTACATCCAGAACGTGGACCACTGCAACACCCACAGCCCATTTGATCCGAGCGTGGCGCCGGTGCGCCAGTCCAACCTCTGCCTCGAGATTGCGCTGCCCACCAAGCCGCTCAACAACGTGGATGACGAAGAGGGCGAGATCGCGCTCTGCACCCTGTCCGCCTTCAACCTGGGTGCCATCGAGAAGCTGGAAGATCTGGAAGAGATGGCGGATCTCGCCGTGCGCGCCCTGGATGCCCTGCTCGACTATCAGGACTACCCGCTCAAGGCCGCGATGAAGGGCAGCATGAACCGCCGTACCCTGGGGATCGGTGTCATCAACTACGCCTACTACCTGGCGAAGAACGGTGCCCGCTACTCCGACGGTTCCGGTCTGGCGCTGACCCACCGCACCTTCGAGGCGATCCAGTACTATCTGTTGAAGGCCTCCGTGCAGCTGGCCCGCGAGTTCGGCCCCTGCCCCGCCTTCAACGAGACCACCTATGCCCAGGGGATCCTGCCCATCGATACCTATAAAAAGGATCTGGACAACCTGTGCAACGAGCCGCTGCACCTGGACTGGGAAGCCTTGCGCGAGGAGATCCGCACCGTGGGTCTGCGCAACTCCACCCTGACCGCCCTGATGCCGAGCGAGACCTCCAGCCAGATCTCCAACGCCACCAACGGCATCGAGCCGCCGCGCGGCCTGGTGTCGGTCAAAGCCTCCAAGGACGGCATCCTCAAGCAGGTGGTGCCCGAGTATGACCGCCTGAAGGATCAATACGAACTGCTCTGGAAGCAACCGAGCGTCGATGGTTACCTGCAGCTGGTCGGTATCATGCAGAAGTTTGTGGATCAGGCGATCTCCGCCAACACCAACTATGATCCCGCCCGTTTCGAAGGCAACAAGGTACCGATGAAGCAGCTGCTGAAGGACTTGCTGACCGCCTACAAATACGGCCTCAAGACCCTCTACTATCACAACACCCGTGATGGTGCGGACGATGCCCAAACCGATCTGCAAGATGACGGTTGTGCCGGCGGCGCCTGCAAGATCTGATGAACCGGGCGGGAGCATGAAGCTCCCGCCCTCCTGTTTCCCCTTATTCAAGACATTCAAATCACCATGGCCTATTCAACGTTCTGCCAGACCCAAAACGACCAGCTCAAGGAGCCGATGTTTTTCGGCCAATCGGTCAACGTGGCCCGTTATGACCAGCAAAAACACGAAGTGTTCGAACGGCTGATCGAAAAGCAGCTCTCCTTCTTCTGGCGCCCGGAAGAGGTGGACGTCTCCCACGACCGCATCGACTTCCAGGCCCTGCCGCCCCACGAGCAGCACATCTTCATCTCCAACCTGAAGTACCAGACCCTGCTGGATTCCATCCAGGGTCGCAGCCCCAACGTGGCGCTGCTGCCGCTGGTCTCCATTCCGGAGCTGGAAACCTGGATCGAGACCTGGGCCTTCTCGGAGACCATCCACTCTCGCTCCTACACCCACATCATCCGCAACATCGTCAACACCCCCGCCCAGGTGTTCGACGACATCGTCACCAACGAGCAGATCCTCAAACGCGCCGGCTCCATCAGCCACTTCTACGACGATCTGATCGAGGCGACCGCGCTCTACAACCTGCACGGTGAAGGTACCCACCGGGTGGCAGGTCGTGACGTGACCATCACCTTGCGCGAGCTGAAAAAGAAACTCTATCTGTGCCTGATGAGCGTCAACGCGCTGGAAGCGATCCGCTTCTACGTCAGCTTCGCCTGCTCCTTCGCCTTCGCCGAGCGCGAGCTGATGGAGGGCAACGCCAAGATCATCAAGATGATCGCCCGCGACGAAGCGCTGCACCTGACCGGGACCCAGCACATGCTGAACCTGATGCGCAGCGGCCAGGACGACCCCGAGATGGCCGAAATTGCCGCCGAGTGCGAGCAGGCCTGCTTCGAGCTGTTCAAGGAAGCCGCCATTCAGGAGAAGGAGTGGGCCGAGTACCTGTTCCAGGACGGTTCCATGATCGGCCTGAACAAGGACATCCTCTGCCAGTACGTGGAGTACATCACCAACCTGCGCATGAATGCGGTCGGTCTGCAGCCAGCCTTTGCCGGGGCCAAGCAGAACCCTATCCCCTGGATCAACACCTGGCTGTCGTCCGACAACGTGCAGGTCGCCCCGCAGGAAGTGGAAGTGAGCTCCTACCTGGTAGGTCAGATCGACAGCGAAGTGAATGCCGAAGACCTGGGTGATTTCGAGCTGTGAGTGACGCCACCGGCACGCTGACCCCTGCCCCGCACGCGGCCCCCGCCCAGAGCGACGCAGGCTCGCCACGGGTGCATACCCAGGATGGCGTGCTACACGCCCATCCCGGCGAGAGTGTGCTGGAAACCCTGGAGCGCCACGGTCATCACGTGGAGTTCCAGTGCCGCAGCGGCTATTGCGGCGCCTGCCGCACCCCGCTGCTGGCAGGCAAGGTGCACTATGCCGCCGTGCCGCTCGCCTTTGTCTCAGAGGGTGAATGCCTGCCCTGCTGCTGCAAACCGGTGGGCGCCATCCGGCTGGACATCAAGAAGCGCTGAGCCCCCTCAGGTTCGCGTCAGTAAACAAAAAGCCGCCGGATTGCTCCGGCGGCTTTTTTACGTCCATCTCTATGCCTGGTGGGCGGGTGGCTGATGCACCACCCGTCCCCACTGGGCCTTACAGCCAGGGCGCGGCGGTCGGCCCATGGTGCAGTCCCAGCTTCCAGACCCGGCCGAAGTGCTTGTAGTGACCGGCCGCGACACCGGCCTTCTCGCCCATGCCGTGGTAGAGGTCGAGGTGGCCCTTCTTCACCGCCCCGCCCACATCCAGCGCAATCAACAGCCGCAGCTGATGCTTGCCGGTCCAGTTGCCCTCTTTGTCCAGCAGCGGCACTTCCGCCAGGATCGGCGTGCCCATCGGCAGCAGTGTCTTGTCGGCGGCCACTGCCGCCATCGGCAGCAGCGGAATGCCGGCGGCCCCGATCACGTCGTTGGTGGGGCGACGCTCGAAGAAGACATAGGAGGGGTTCTGCTCCACCAGCTCCTTGACGCTCTCCTCCGGCTGACGGTTGGCCCACTCCTTGATGGCCTTCATGGACATCTGCTCCTTGGGCACTTCGCCGCGATCGATCAGCACCCGGCCGATGCTGACGTATCCGTGACCGTTCTTGCCGCTGTAACCCAGATATTGCAGCCGATCGTCGTCACCATAGTGAACGAAACCCGAGCCCTGCACGTCCATCAGGAAGTTGTCGATGAGGGATTTGCTGTAGCCCAGCTCCAGCCCACGGTTGGCCAGGGCCCCCTGGTGGATCTGGGCCCGGCTCGGACAGCGGCCACCACATTTGGGCATGGCATAGATGGGGTATTTGTACTTGGCATCCGGGCGGTGACGCACCTCCAGCACCGGCGAGTAGTAACCGGTGAACAGCACGTTGCCCATCCGATCCGAGCCGCCCAGCTGGGCCAGGCTGATGCCGTAACGGGTGATCTGAGCGGGATCGCCGCCATTGGCCACCCAGCGGGAGAGTTGATGGTAAAGCTCGCCATAGCGGCGGGTCATCTTGCCGGAGCGCTCCAGCACCAGCCGGCTCTGGGGGCCGAACTTGCTGTAGTCGGCGCGCTGCCGGCTGTTGACCCGCTCCACTCGCACCAGATCATCAGGCAGGGGACCGTCCAGATACTGCTTGCCCAGATTTTCCGGCACCTCGCAGTTGAGAAAACATCTGGCATCGGGTTTGTTTTTGGGCACCTGGGCTTGCTCAGAATTGCCCGCACAACCGGCCAACCCCAGCACTGCGGCGGTCAGCCAGTAAGCGTGTTTATTCATATGTCCTCATATAACACCAAGGGTTATGTTCGGCGGGGAAGATGCCAAATTTGCAGGGGGAAAGCAAACGCCTTCAGGCCTGTGACGGCGGATTTCTCCAAAGGGGATCTTCTGGGTTATAACAAGGTAACAGGGTGTGAGAGGCCATGGATGGAACAGCTCGAAATCTTCCCGCTGCAGAGCCCCTGCATCGGGGTCTGCGAAGTGAACAACAAGGGCTACTGCAAGGGGTGCCTGCGCAGCCGCGAGGAGCGTTTCAACTGGCTCACCATGAGCCATGCCCAGCAGCAAGAGGTGATGCGCCTGTGCCGGGGTCGCAAGGCGCGGGTGGAAGCCGCCCGCCGCAAGGCACTGGAGGGAGCCCAACCCGAGTCGCCAGAGCAACCTGGCTGGGATTTTTAAATCCAGCCCTTCTTTTATCCCTCTTTACCCCTCCCTTTGCGCCACCCGCACCAGCTCGCTGAACGCCACGAACAGGTGATAGAAGGTGCTGGCCGGTGCATGGCAGGCCAACGGCGCCCCCGTCACATCCACCTGATCTAGCCACTGACCCGGCAGCGCCGGCATCAGGTAATAGTCAAAGATCCGCCCCACCACCTCACCAATCCGGCGGGCTGTCTCAGCCTCCCCTCGCCGCTCGTAGGCTGCCAGCAGCGCCTTGAGCTGCTCGGTCTGACACCAGAGCCGGCTGGTCGTCCGATGGGGCAGCCCGTCATCGGTGAGCTCATCCAGCACCAGCCCGGTCGGCCCGTGGCAGTGAGCGGCGGCAAAGCGGGTCAGAATCGCGATCCCCTCGCCTATCTCGCGCTCACTCGGTCCACACTCCCACCCTTGCGCCAATGTCCGATAGCGGGCCAGCAGCCAGCACCACTCGTAGTGATGACCCGGGTCGATCAGGTGCGAATCGGGATGGGTCGGGAGAAGCCGCTCATCGAAGAACTCCCGCAGCAAGGTGGGCTCCAGCAAGCGCTGGCAAAACAGCTGATAGAGCCGATGGGCACGCCCCTGCCAGCGCGGCTCATCAAAGCTCTCCGCCGCCACCAGCAGCGCTTCGAACAGATGCATATGAGGATTTTGACTGCGCAGCGCGCTTGGCGGAAAGCGGGAGTGAAACCCGCCATACACACGATCGGCAAAGAGCAGTTCGATGGCCTGATAGCGCGACTCGGCCTGCTGCCGCCAGCGCGGCTCACCGCTCAAGCGGTAGAGCCAGCACTCGGCCAGCAGGGCAAAGGCGTATTCGTAGCAACACACCGCACCGTCGGCGGGCGAGCCATCTGCATTGAGGGAAAACAGCTGGTTGCCGGCACCATCAGCAAAGTGCCTCATGCCAAACTTGGCGCAGCGCTCTGCCAGCTCACCCCCCTCATACCAGCCGAGCATGGCGGCGTGGCTGAACACATAGATCTGGCGGCTCTGCACCCGAAAACGAATGGGCTGCCAGAGCGGCGCGCCTGCGCCATCCAGCCCTTCGGCAAACAGCCCCCGCTCCCAATCAAAGCTGTTTGCCCCCCAGTGAGGTAGCGCCTCCTCCACCAGCCAGCGTCGGCAGCGCTGCGCGGCCTCTCTTATCTCATCATGCATCTCATCACCTCTCCAGCCAACCCATCATCCAGCCCATAAAAAGGGAGAGCCCTGCTCTCCCCTGTCTGTGCTCACCCTCAACCGGCCTAGAAGAGCCCGACGGCGACCCCGACAAAGGCCACGACCAGCAGCCCCAGCATGGCCTTGACCGGCGAGACGTTGCGTCTGGCCATCAGATACCAGGTGCCAAGCACCACCAGCAGCGGCATCAGTTTGGGAAAAATACCGTCCAGCATGGCCTGCAGCTGGATGTTGACCCCATCGGAGGTGACGAAATCGAGCCCGGTGGAGAGATTGACGTAACTGGCCGCCACCCCGCCCATCACGAAGACCCCGAGCAGGGAGAGCGCCTCGCGCAGCTTGACCGACTCCGAGCTCACCAGTGCCTCCACCGAGCCGGTCCCCATCCGGTAGCCCTTCATGAACAGCATGTAGGAGCCGGTGATGACGATGGCGTTGAAGCTGATGATGTAAAAGAGCGGCCCCAGCACGCTGCCGCCGGCGGCCAGCGCCATGCCGATGCTGAGCAGAATGGGCACCAGCATGCCCGGGATCATGGAGTCCCCGATCCCGGCGATGGGGCCCATCAAGCCGACTTTCAGGGTGTTGATGGTCTCGCCATCGATCCGCTCGCCGTTGGCCCGCTTCTCCTCCAGCCCCACCGCCAACCCGTTGATGATGGCGCCAAGCTGAGGCTCGGTGTTGTAGAAGGAGGCGTGACGCTTCATCGCCTCCGTCCGCTCCGCCTTGCCGGGATAGAGTTTTTTCAGCGCCGGCATCATGCCAAGGCAGAAGCCGAAGGATTCGAGCCGCTCGAAGCTCATGGAGGAGAGGTTGTACATCATCCAGGCGCGCCAGCAGGCACGCAGATCCTTGGGAGTGAGGGCCACCGGCGCCTTGTTCACCGGCTGACCCGCTTGCAGCTTTGCGTCCATCAGAATTCATCCTCATCGTCGGTTTGGGTGGCAGCGCGGGTAGCCGGTGCTGGGCGCGGCTCCGGCTTGTAGTTGTAGTGGATGAGCGCAAGCAGGGCGCCGATCATCACCAGCCCCACCATGTTGAGCTTGAGAAAGACGATGCCGACAAAGCCCACCAGGAAGTAGATCAGCATGCTGCTCTGCTTGATGATCTGCTTGAGCAGGATGGCGATGCCGACCGCCGGCAGTATGCCGCCCACCACCGTCATGGTGCGGATCACCAGCTCCGGCAGGCTGTTCATGAAGCCTTCGATGTACTGGTTGCCAAAATAGACGGCGATGAAGGTGGGCACGAAGCGCAGCACGAAGTTGCTGGCCTGCGGGAAGATGGCGCTGTTGAGGTAGACCCCCTGCTCGTCCCCCTGCTCCAGCGCCACGTCGGCCCTGTGGTTCCAGTAGGAGTTGAGCACCATCATGAAGTTGAAGAGGATGGTACCGGCGATGCCGATGGTGGCGGCAATGGCCACCGCCACCGACGGCTCCTTGCCCGACAGTATGCCCAGCGCAATGGCCGGAAAGGCGACGAAGTTGAGATCCGCCGGCATGGAACCGCCCGGCGTCACCATGGCGATATAGACCGCCTGCACCGCCACCCCGATAAGGATCCCGGTCTGGATATCACCGAGGATGGCTCCCACCAGCATGCCCGAGACCAGCGGGCGGGTGATGGTGTACCAGCCCCCGGTCAATCCCAGCAGCCAGGGGCTGCTGAGGGCACCGAGATAACAGAGTATCCCGATGAGTGTTGCTTCCAGAAACATGATGTCTGCTCCCTATTTCAGCTTTTTCTGGGCATCCGCCCAGCTGTAGTGGCTGGCGTCCGGCACCAGCCGAAAGTCAATGTCGTGGCCAAGGCCGGCCAGGTAGTCAAAGGCGGCGATCTCCTGCGCCGTGACCGACTGGTTGGGGCCTATGGTGGTGGTCTGCTCGCGGGCACTCATGGGCCCGACGTTGATCTTGCCGTTGTGGTTCTCAAGGGAGATGCCGGCGGCGCAGAGCCGCTGCAGGGTGACCGGCGACTTGCCGATCACGAAGTAGCGCTTGTCGCTGGCGATCACCTTGGGCAGCTTGGCAATGGCCGTCGCCACGTCGAACAACCATACCCGGGTGTCCGGTACGGCACCGATCATCACCTGGGAGAGCAGCGGATCGGCCGCCACCTCGTCATCGATCGCGACGATGCCGTCGCAAGGCAGCTCCCTGGCCCAGCGTGTCACCAGCTGACCGTGGATCACCCGATCGTCAATGCGTACAAATGAAATGGCCATCTCGCTCTCCTAGAAGTTGTCGTCTTGCTGGTGCGCAGCCGCCGGGGCCGCAATCACCATGGATTCCAGCGCCTGGGCCAGCAACTGGCGGGCAGCCTCGTGCACATCCACGGCATCCAGCAGATCGGCGCTCATCAGCAGCATGGGGAAGTTGACCCCGGTCACCACCGCCAGCGGCTGCGGCCATTCGGGGTCAAACGCGCAGCGGCACGCCACGTTGTAGGGGGTGCCGCACTCCATGTCGCACAGCACCAGCACCCCGTCAGCCCCCGCGCCATGGCGGCGCAGGGTCTGTTCAAACTCGGTGCGAAAGGCCTCGATTCCCCCCTCTTCGGTGAGGGAGACGGTCGCCACCGCCGGCAGTTCGCCGTAAACCATGCTGGCGCTGGCCAGCAGGGCCGGCGCCAGTGAACCATGGGTTGCGATAAGGATCCTCAGCATCTTGGTTACCCCCTCACATAGGCCTTGATGGTGGCGATGGTCGCCCCTTCACTCTCGCCACTCGGACGGATGCGATAGCGCCCCACCGAGGCCGGGACGATGAAGGTCTCGGCGTAGTGCACCACAAACGGCGCGAACGCATGGTCGGGACTCTCCACCGTCGCCTCCCTCCCCTCGATCAGATTGAGTACCTGCACGGTGCCGCCGGTGTCGTGCTCCACCGGCACGCTGAACCAGTGGCGACGGGTCTCGATGAATTCCCGCTCGTGCAGCCCGGTGCGCTCCTCGCGCCAGCCCGGCCCCTCGGCAATGAGCTCGATGCGATTGACCAGGTGCTCGCGGGTCCAGTCGGTGTCGCGCTCCCACTGGATCACCTTGCTGCCATGCGCCAGATGGATGGGGCGCGGGATGCCGTCGAGCCCGACCCGGCCCCAGTCCCACAGCTTGAAGGTGAAGATGTAGGGGGTGGCGCTGATCTCGAGCACCATGGCCCCCTCTCCCGAGCAGTGGACGGTCCCGGCCGGGATCAGAAAGTGATCGTGTTTACGGGCCGGGAAGCGGTTGATGAAGCGCTCGTCATCGAAGGGCTTCTCACCGCGCTGGGCGGCGGCCAGCTCCGCCAGCATCGCCTGCGGGTCGATGCCGGTGCGGGTGCCGAGGTAGACGCAAGAGTCCGGCTTGGTATCGAGCAGGTAGTAGCTCTCGTCCTGGGTGTAGTGCATGCCGAACTCCTGCTGGATGTATTCGGTCAGCGGATGCACCTGCAGGCTGAGCGGCTGCCCCCCCACCGTGTCGAGAAAATCGAACCGGATCGGGAACTCGGCGCCAAAGCGGGCATGTACCCGCTCCCCGAGCAGGGCGCTGGGCTGGCACAGCACCAGGTTTTGCGACGGGATCTCCACCCGCACTTCGCCAATGCGCAGGTAGAGACTGTTCTCTTCCGGTACGCAATCAAAGCACCAGGCATAGTTGGGTTGGGCCGGGTCCAGATCGCACACCTGCTTCATCCACTGCCCGCCCCAGACCCCGGGGTCGAAGAAGGGTACCACCCGAAACGGCTGGCGCGCTGCCTGATGCAACCCCGCCAGCAGCGCCTGCCCCGTCACCAGGGTCGGCTTGCCTCGGGTGTTGGTGTCGAGCAGGAAATCGATGGTGGGCAGCTGGGCCAGTTTATGGCGGTCAAACACCCGCCACTCGATGAAGAAGGCACGCTTGTAGCGGCGCAGTATGTCCTCCTCCTCGTTGCCGGCCCCCCAGTTGCCCAGCTCCTTGCGCCGCAGTCGCTGCTGGATCTCCCAGCGGGCGAGATCGGCATAGACCCGCACATCCCCCCTCGCCACCAGCGAAGCGCCACTGCCCATCACCACCACCAGGCCACCGGTTATCTCTGCGACCTGCCGCTGCAGGCGCACCAGCGCGGCCGGGTCAAAAAACTCCACCATCTTGTGGGGGGCCAGCACGCCAAACACCCGGTCCTCGGTGATGAAGCGCTCCAGCATCGCCAGCACTTTTGATTCGGGCAGGCGGGCCTGCTCCACCTCGATGAGCGTGTGGGGCCCAAGCCTCGCCAGCAGCTGGCTACGCAGCTCGTCCTGATCCACGCCGTGATAGCAGTCGATCACCAGCACCACCTTTGCCCCACCTTGCCCGTCTGCCGCGGCCTGCAGTCGCCGGGCTATCTCGTGCCAGCCGGCGCAGGCGGCGCCCTCATGGCCGGCGACCACCACTTCCGGGAATTTGTCGTAGTTGGAGACGTAACTCGAATGAATCATTGGCTTGCTCTCTCGTTGACACCTACGAAAGAGATAAATCGATTAACCTGTTAACCACAACCTGATAAACAAGATTAACCTCATAAAATGGTGTATTTGATCGCCAAGATGGGCGAAATATGTGATCATGACGGCAATTTCATCATGGCAAGTGAACAAGAAAAGGTTAATCGATATACCTTTGAGGCCTACTCCCTGACAGGATCCATCCCATGAGCAATGTGACCGTTGCCGACATCGCCCGCCATCTGGGGGTGTCGACTGCCACCGTCTCCATGACCCTGCGCAACAAGGGGCGCATCTCCGAGCACACCCGCCAGCGGGTACTCAGGGCCATCGACGAGCTCGGCTATGTCTACAACCAGACCGCCGCCAACCTGCGCAACAAGAGCAGCAACCAGGTCGGTCTGTTGCTGCACGACATCACCAACCCCTTCTATGCGGAGATGACGGCGGGCCTCAGCCGGGAGATGGAGCATCACGATCTGATGCTGTTTCTGGCCAACAGCGAGGAGTCGGCCACTCGGCAGCAGCAGTTCACCGACTCGCTGCAGCGCAACAACGCCGCCGGTATGGTGATCTGCGCCACCCAGACCACTCCCCGCAGCTTCTTCGAGAGCCTGCAGCGCCGCCGCATGCCCACCATTCTGATCGTGCGACCGGTGCCGGACGTGGCGATCGACTTCGTCGGCACCGACAACTTCCTGGGCTGCCAGCTGGCGACCGAACACCTGCTGAAGCTGGGTCACCGCCACATCGCCTTTGTCGGGGGTAATCCTGCCTCTATCAGTCGCTCCCAGCGCCTCGGCGGCTACATGAGCAAGTTGCTCGAACACGGCATCTCCCCAAGGCCGGAGTGGATCATCGGCTGCGGCGCCAGCCGGGTGGAAGGCACCCGTGCCATCACGGCGCTGCTGGAACAGCATCCCGAGGTGACGGCGGCGGTCTGCTATCAGGACGTGGTGGCGCTCGGCGCCATTCTGGCGCTGCGCAAGCTGGGGCGGGTCATCGGTCAGGACTTTGCACTGGTAGGCTTTGACGATCTGCCGGAAACCGCGCTGGTGGACCCTCCCCTCACCACCGTCTCGGTGGCGTCGCGGGAGATCGGCCGAAAAGCCGGCGAGCTGCTGCTCGAGCGGATGGCCGGCAACGACGAACCGGCCAAGAGCATCATACTGCCCCCCACCCTGGTGGTGCGCCAATCCTGCGGCAGCCCCTAGCGGGCCGCCGCACGCGCTGTTTCAAGTGGCTTGCCCGGCAGAAGTGACAATTCGGGGCGTGCCATCCTCCCCGGCCAGCACCCGCAGGCCGAAGCCACGCGCTCCCAGCGCACCGTAATCGTGACCTGCAACGGCGGGCCAGACCGCCAGCGCCGAGAGCTGCGTCTCGCCGGTGTTGATGAGTCGATGGGCCACATGGCCTGGGATATGGTGAACGCTGCCGGCGAAGACCTGCTCCAGCCGGCAGACACCGGCCATATCCTGCAGCAGCAACAACCCCTGCCCGCACAACCCGAAGTAGTATTCCGCCTGCTCGACGCGCGCATGGAGATGACCGCGGGTCATGAAGAACTCCTGGCCGACCCGGCCCGCCTCCAGATAGGTGACCCCCATGTTGAGATCCCCCTCGCCACCATGGCCGGGCAGCATGGCGACCCGATAGAGCCGTGTCTCGGACGGCAGCGCCGCAGCGGCGTGCGGATCGGCAAACAGGCCCTGCAGGTCGGCCAGGGGGGTGCTCTTTTCCACCAGCTCGGCGCCAGCGAGTCTACCGGTCGCAAAGTCAAGAATGGGGGGGATCATGGGGATCATCATCTGCTCCTGGGGATCGGGTTATCAACAGGCGCGTCGGCGCCCTTCGGGGTCCCACGCTAGAGGGTTAATCCATTAACCACAAGCCAGGTTGCACCATCCTCGTCACTTTTTTGGACAATAAATTTGGGCAATAAAAAAGCGGCCCAAAGGCCGCTCTCTTGTATGGCGTATCGCTGGCTGGCGGCTTATGCCGTGGCCAGTTTGGCCTGCTCTTCACCGCGCTTGAGCATGGCGTAGGAGACACCGGTCAACAGCGAGCCTGCCGCAATCGCCACGATATACATCATGACGTTGCTGATGGCGTGCGGGATGAACAGCACGAACAGACCGCCGTGGGGCGCCATCAGCTCGCAACCGAACAGCATGGAGAGCGCACCGGTCAGGGCGCCACCCACCATGCAGGCCGGGATGACCCGCATCGGATCCTTGGCTGCAAACGGGATGGCCCCCTCGGAGATGAAGCACAGACCCAGCACGAAGGAGGCCTTGCCTGCTTCCTGCTCCGCCTTGATGAACTTGGTGCGGGCCAGGAAGGTGGCGATCCCCATCCCCAGCGCCGGCACCATGCCGGCGGCCATCACGGCAGCCATGGGGGCGTAGGTTTTGGAGGCCAGCAGACCGACCCCGAAGGCGTAGGCCGCCTTGTTGACCGGGCCGCCCATGTCGAAGCACATCATGGCACCGATGATGACACCCAGCAGCACGGCGTTGGCGGAGCCCATGTTGTTGAGGAAGGTGGTCATGGCATTCATGATGCCGGCCACCGGGCCACCCACCACGTAGATCATCACCAGGCCGGTAAACAGGCTGGCAAACAGCGGAATGATCAGGATCGGCTTGAGCGCTTCCAGGGTCACCGGCAGGCGCACCTTGTCGCTCAGGTACTTGGCGCTGTAACCGGCCAGGAAACCGGCCACGATGCCGCCAAGGAAACCGGCGCCCAGCGAGCTTGCCAGCATGCCGCCGATCATGCCGGGGGCGAGGCCCGGACGGTCAGCGATCGAGTAGGCAATGTAGCCGGCCAGCACCGGGATCATCAGGGCGAAGGCGGAGCCGCCACCGATCTTCATCAGGGCCGCGGCCAGGGTGCCTTCCACCTTGAACGCCTCGATACCGAACACGAACGAGAGCGCGATGATGAGGCCGCCCGCCACCACCATGGGCAGCATGAAGGAGACCCCGGTCAGCAGGTGCTTGTAGGGGCCAGCCTTCTCTTCTTTCTTGGGTTGGCTGGCGCCGCTGTGGCGATAGGTTTTCGCCTCGGTCCAGGCCTTGTCGAGCTCGGCACGGGTTTTCTTCAGCGCCGCGCCCGTGCTGGTGCGATAGACCGGCTTGCCGTCGAAACGGGCCATGTCCACCTCGATGTCGGTGGCGAGGAACACCAGATCGGCGGATGCAATCTCCTCGGCAGTCAGGGCGTTCTGGGCACCGACCGAGCCTTGGGTCTCGACACGGATCTGATAACCCAGCTGTTTGGCCATGGTCTCCAGCGCTTCTGCCGACATAAAGGTGTGGGCCACCCCGGTCGGGCAGGCGGTCACCGCCACGATGCGCTTGCTAGCGGCGGCCGGTTTGGCGGCAGCATTGGCAACGGCGGAGGCGGCTTGATGACGATAAACACTGGCGCCGCTGGCGGCTGCTTCCAGCAAGGCGGCCGGATCTTGCAGAGCGAGATCCATGCTGCCCTGATAGACCCGCTTGCCATCATAAGCGGCGAGATCCACCGGAGCGCTGGCGACAACCAGCACCAGGTCGGCCGCGGCAATCTGCGCCTTGTCCGGTACCTGGCGGGGCTGTACGCTGGAGCCGACGTCGAGGGTGAGCTCCCAGCCAGCCAGTTTGGCCTGCTGTTCTATCCGTTTTGCAGCGAGAAAGCTGGTAGCAATGCCCGCCGGGCAAGCCGTAACCAAGATTGCTTTCATTGGGCATCTCCTGAGTTTTCCATTGAGGGGGTATGGCATTGAACCGGTGCCAGGGCATCCAGACACTGTACGCGCACCTGTTCAAGCAAGGGGTTGAGCACACTGATATTGCTAAAGCCGACCGCCACCTGGCTAACCGCCAGCGCGGAGACGGCAGTGGCCAGCCGCAGGGTCTGCTCCGGCGTCCAGCCAAAGCTGAGACCATGGGCAAGACCTGCCACCAGGGAATCGCCGGCACCGACCGTGCTGACCACCTGCATGCGCGGCGGAATCGCCTGCCAGACGGCATCCGGGGCAAACCAGATGAGGCCATCGGCTCCGTTGGAGATCACCACGTTGGGGATCCCGCTGGCCTGCAGTGCGCGGGCACACTCGGCCTGCTCGCTCAGGGTCTTGATGGGGCGGCCCGCCCACTGGCTCAGCTCTTCCAGATTGGGTTTGACCAGGGTCGGCGCCGCCTTGATCCCTTCGCTTAAGGCCACGCCGCTGCAATCGAAGATCACCTGCTTGCCTTTGGCCTTGAGCAGGCGGATCAGATGGGCGCAGTAATCGGGGGCCACCCCTTTGGGCAGGCTGCCCGCCAGCACGAACCAGTCGGCATGCGCTGCCAGTTCGTCGATGGCCTGCTCCAGGGCGCTCACTTCCCCTTGGTGGATGGTGAGCCCCGGCAGATTGAGATCGGTGACCCGACCGGATTGCTCGGAAATCTTGACGTTGATGCGGGTGCTGCCCGCCACGCGCACGAAGTGATCGGCCAGGGCACGCTCCGTAAACAGGGAGTCAAAGCTCTGCTGGTTATCGGCGCCAAGCCAGCCGGTGACGCCCACCTCGCGGCCCAAGTCCTTGAGCACCATGGCGACGTTGATCCCCTTGCCCGCCGCACGCAGGTTGGCCTCGCTCACCAGGTTCACCTCGCCCAGGCTCATCGCCTCGAGACGGGTGGTGAGATCGAGCGCAGGGTTGAGGGTGATGGTCACTAGGTCCATCAGTGCACCCCCTCGCCCAGCCCGGCCGCAATGGCGGCGCCTATGCCCTTTAGCGCGGCTTCTGCATCCGGGCCTTCGACGCGAAACGCCAGACGGTGCCCGCACTTGACGCCCAGACCGATGACCTTCATCAGGCTCTTGGCGGAGACCGCCTCGCCGCTGCCATCCAGATTCGCTACCCGGATGTCGGATTCATACTCTTTGGCCACCTTGACCAGCATGGCACCGGGACGGGCGTGCAACCCATGGGGGTTGATGATGGTGAAGGTTTCACTAAGACCGCTGGCCGGCCCCGCTTGCAGCATGGCCAGCCCCTCGCCCCCTGCCAGCGTGGCCAGCTGACCGGCAGCGGCCAGTTTGGCCAGGTTGTCGAGCTGCGCCAGATGGCCGCTATCTGCGGCGCACAGCAGCAGCAGGGCGCTGACCGGTTGCTCCCCTGCGTTCAGTGCAGTGCTAGGCGTTGCCAGCACCCAGCCGGTCTGGGCTGCTTGTGCCCGCGCCAGCCAGATGCCTTCGCCCAGGTAGGCAGGTTCACTTGCCAGCAGGGCACTCACCATGGCGGCATCCCCCCAGTCGGCGGATTTGGCGCGGGCGGCTGCGCCCAGCAGCAGCTGGTCGCGATCGTCCGCCGGGAAGTCGGCCAGGGTCAGGAACTGCACCTCTTTGGCCGCCGTCGCACCGGTCAGGATATTGATGATGGTGTCGGCATCGGTAGCCTCTTTCAATTGTGCCGCCGCCTGCTCGTCCCCCAGCACGTGGGTGAGCTGGCGCAAAATACCCAGATGCTCGTCGGACTTGGCGGCGATGCCGATGGCGACGTAGGCGATCTGCCCCTCGTCCCACTCGATGCCCTGCGGGAACTGGGCCACCATGACGCCGGTGTTCTTCACCAGATGCCGGGTGTCGGTGGTGCCGTGGGGAATGGCGATGCCGCTGCCAAGATAGGTGGCGTGCTGCGCTTCACGTGCCAGCATGCCATCTACATATCCCGCTTCCACCAGACCGGCTTCGGTCAGTTTGCCTGCCAACAGGGCAATGGCTTCGGCCTTGGTCGCCACCGACTGCCCCAGCAGGATCTGCTGTCGCGCCAACTTCAACATAGAGATTCTCCATCAGGTGCCGGGCGGCCTGACCGTACCGGCTCATCAAACATAACCATTCGTACCACTCGCCTGCTGACAATAGACCGGATTGCATCCCTTCGCGGGTCATACCCGGTTTTTATGCCCGGCCATCGATTGTCTGCTGACAAGCTGAATCGTTTCACTTACACTCAGACTGAATCGTTTCAGCGAATTGATCAAGTACCCACAAAGAGTGCTTTTCAATGATATGATCCCGCGCACACTTTTCGGTGCCCTCACCAGGCAGTGCCCGTGGGCCTTGCAACTCAAACAGAGCCAACATGATGAAACTGGATGAAATCGCCGCCCTCGCCGGTGTCTCGCGCACCACGGCCAGCTATGTGATCAATGGCAAGGCCGACCAATACCGCATCAGCCAGGCCACCCGCGACAAGGTGATGGCGGTGGTCACCGCCCACAACTACCAGCCGGACAGCCGCGCCGCCTCCCTGCGTGGTGGCCAGACCAAGACCCTGGGCTTCATCCTGCCCGACCTGGAGAACGCCAGTTACGCCAAGCTCGCCAAACGGCTGGAGCAAGGGGCGCGGGTACAGGGTTATCAGCTGCTGATCGTCTGCTCGGAAGATGACCCCGCCACCGAAAAAGAACTGGCCGAGATGCTGGCCAGCCGCCACGTGGATGCATTGCTGGTGGCCAGTTGCCTGCCACCCGAAGATCCCTTCTACCTCGGCCTGCAGACGCGCGGCATCCAGGTACTCGCCATCGACCGGGCCATGGCGGCCGACAAGTTCGTCACCGTGGCCAGCGAAAACCAGAAGGCGAGCTGCGATCTCACCGCCTCCCTGCTCTCGCCGGCAATCAAGCACATCGCCCTGATCACCGCGCTGCCGGCGCTCACGATCAGTCGGGAACGCAAGGCAGGCTTCGAGCAGGCCGTCGCCAGCCACAGCACGGCTTGCCATCTGTGTGAAGGGGCCCACTTCTCCCGCGCCGAGGGCTACCGCCTGATCAAGACGCTGCATCAACAGCTCGGCCAGCTGCCCCAGGCACTGGTAGCCACCTCCTACATCCTGATGGAGGGGGTGCTCGACTATCTGCTGGAACAGGAGACCGACATGAGCCGGCTGGCCATGGCCACCTTCGGCGACGATCGCCTGCTCGATTTTCTCCCCTTCGGCATCAACTCCCTGCCCCAGCAGCACGATGCCCTCGCCAGCCAGGCGCTCGAGCTGGCCCTCAAGGCGATTGGCGGTGAATATCAGTGCGGGCTGCACTATGTGAGCCGTACCCTCAAGCGCCGCCGTTAATCCTCTCTGCATCACGCGCCGCTGCGACCTGGTTCGCAGCGGCGCGTTTTTTCACCAGTCAAAGCACACTCCTGTCATTTTTTATTTCCACTTATTCTGCCCACTCAGTACAAAATCCGCCTTTACACGCTTGTATCCAACATTTTAATTCGCTAAGTTGGCAACCATCTTTTACAACCAGCGGGTTTTTCGTAACGATGGGTTCACTCCGATATTGCTAGCCTCCGGTCTCGACCCCGGAGGCGCCTTGCCAACACCTCATATGCCTGCTGCGCACGGCGCAGTTTCTCGATTCGGATGGACACCATGAATACCAAAACCCTGGGATGTACCCTGTTGATTGCCGGCACCACCATAGGCGCCGGCATGCTGGCCCTGCCGCTGGCCTCCTCCTCCCTTGGCGGGCCCGCCACCCTGCTGCTGATGATCGGCCTGTGGGGCCTGATGGCCTTTACCGCCATGCTGCAGGTGGAAGCCAGCCTCAACACTGGCAAGTGGTACCTGCACCAGCTGGCGGATCACCTGCTCGGCCCCTGGGGCAAGCGCATTGCCTCCTTCTGCATCCTGATGCTGTTCTACTCGCTGGCCTCCGCCTACATCAGCGGCGGCAGCAGCCTGCTGGCCCAGGCACTGGCCGATGCCGGCCTGCCCCTCAGCCAGGAGCAGGCGGCCTGGGCCTTTACCCTGCTGTTTGGTGGCATGGTCTGCGTCGGCACCAAACAGGTGGATTACCTCAACCGACTGATGTTCACCGTCAAGCTGGTGATCATGGTGGCCGTCCTCGGGCTGCTGCTGCCGCGCGCAGAGGGGCAGCACCTGCTCTCCATGCCGCTCGGTCAGGGCTTGTTGCTGGCGGGCCTGCCGGTCATCTTCACCTCGTTCGGCTTTCACGGCTCCATCCCGAGCGTGATGCTCTACCTGGGGGACTGCCCCAAGCAGCTGCGCCGGGTCTTCGTGTGGGGCTCCGCCCTGCCGCTCATCCTCTACGTGCTGTGGCAAATCGCCATCCTGGGGCTGCTCGGTCAGCAATCCCTGATCCAGACCGGCGGAGCGCTGGACAGCCTGCTGGCCAACGTCGGCAATCTGGTGAGCTGGCCCGCCTTCAACCAGGCGATGCATCTGTTCGCCGATCTGGCGCTGGCCACCTCCTTCCTCGGAGTGACGCTGGGGCTGTTCGACTTCATGGCCAAGGTGACCCGCCGCAAGGACAACTGGCAGGGTCGCACCCAGACCGGCATGATCACCTTCGTGCCGCCCCTGCTGTTTGCCCTCTACTTCCCGCAAGGCTTCATCATGGCGCTCGGCTACGCCGCCATCGCGCTGGCTGTGCTGGCGGTGCTGCTGCCGGTGGCCCTGGTGTGGCAGAGCCGCAAGCGGGCCGAGGCGCACCACTACCGCGCCCCGGGCGGCGTGCTGGCCCTGGGCCTTGCCGGCGCCATGGGGGTGCTGATCGTCGGGGTGCAGATAAGCGTCAGCATGGGATTGCTGCCCGCGCTCTAAGCCAGCGCCGGTATTGCATGCCCCGATAGCAAAAAAGCCAAAGCCCCGCCAACCCAGTTGGCGGGGCTTTTACTAGGCTATGTCCCAGTTATGTGTTGAAAGGCTAACCTTGAAGTAGGTCATCACCTTGAGGGCCACCATCATGGATACCCAAGCCTTTCAACAGCTACTGTCCCTCTTCCCATTGCTCACTTCGCGTCAGCGTCGTCTCGCGCAACAGGAACTCACCACCCCTCATCCCATCACCTCGTTGGCCACTCAACTCCCCGTATGCCAATGTTGCCCTCACTGCCAGGCCGAGACCACACAGCTGGCTCCCTGGGGCTGGTCTCGAGGGCTGCGTCGTTATCGCTGCAAGCAGTGTCTGCGCACCAGTTCCGTGCTCACCAACACGCCTCTCGCTCGACTTCGCAAGCCACAATGCTGGGAAGACTATGCACAGGCCCTCATCGACGGTCTGACTGTCCGGCAGGCGGCGCTCCGCTGTGGGGTCGGTAAAAACACCGCCTTTTTGTGGCGTCACCGCTTTCTGAAGGCCATGGCTAGCTGTGATCTCTCTGTAGGTTGTTCACTCGGGGCATTCCCGCAAAATTGGAGGCACCAACCAAACCAATTATCCGAGGTGCCCGAGTGAACAACCATAAAAATGCCCGATTAACCCTCTTCGGTCGACAGCTTCTTGTCCGGCGTATCCTTGAACAAGGCCTGCGCGTTGAAGAAGCGGCTCACGCCGCCGGGGTCAGCACCCGCACCGCTACAAGTGGCTCACGCGATATCGCCAGGAGGGGCCTGATGGGCTGCACAATCGCTCTTCTCGACCCGCATTCTGTCCCCATGCCATCGATGACCAGCGACAACAGGTGATTATCGCACTGCGCAAGCAACGACAGACTTATCGGCACATCAGCCAAGCGTTGGGCATCGGACACAGTTCCGTCGCCCGTATCCTGCAACGAATGGGACTGAATCGACTGGCGGATCTGGCACCTGCCCCTCCAGTACAACGCTATGAACATGAGAAACCGGGTGACTTGCTGCATTTGGACATCAAAAAGCTGGGGTGTTTCCGTCGCCCCGGCCATCGTGTCACCGGTGACCGCAGCCAAGACTCTCCGGGGGCAGGATGGGAGTATGCGCATGTGGCGGTGGATGACCACTCCCGTGTGGCATTCAGCGTCCTGCATCCTGATGAAACGGAGCGCAGTGCCTGTCTGGCGCTGGTACAGCGCTCCTCCTTACTACGCCGGACTTGGTATTCGTTTCAGCCGGCTAGTTGTGTAAACCCACCAAGCGGTACGGGAAGAAGGTATCGTCGAGGTCGATGAGACCTTCTTCTTAGAGTCGTTCAAAGGACAGCGCGGATTGCCCCGCCCGGCCCGCCAGCGTATCGGCAAAGGCCATACCCGAGGCACAAGGCCGGATTACATCCCGGTGATGGTGGTGCAAGACAAAGCAGGCAACCTGGCCGATTTCCATTTGGAACAGTTGAATGCCAGGGCGGTGAAGGCGGTGCTTGAGCCGCTTATCACCCCGGATGCCGTCCTGTGCAGCGATGGTGCCGGGGTGTATGCGAGTTTCAGCAAGGGGCAAGGGATAACACACCAAGTGGTGCGCAATCGAGCGGGAGAGCGGGTGGTGGGTGCATATCACATCCAACATGTGAACGGGTACCACAGGCGATTGAAGGAGTGGATGGAGCGGTTCCATGGGGTCGCGACCCACTATCTGAGAAGTTATCTATGGGCGGGAAGTGAATGTCTCACGTTGCTTGCATGAGGCGCTGGGGCGTCCCATGCAACACGTAATTGGGACATAGCCAAAAAAGAGCGCCACAAGGCGCTCTTTGTTCACTGACCACGGCCACCAGCAAGATCAGTAGCTGTCTTCCTCTTCGGCCTTCATCCTGGCCTGACGGGCCAGAGCCTCCTCCTGGGCGCTCTCAATCTCGTGCAGCACGGAATCGAGATCCACCTGCTCGCGGCTCTCCTCGAACAAGCCGGTCAGCTCGCTGTCGGGGGTCAGTTTGCCATCTTCATACAGGGCCCACATCTCCCGGGCGTAGCGGGTCTTGAGCAGCTCGGGGGCATACATGCCGTAGTAGTTGCGCATGTTGTTGACGTCCCGCTCCAGCATAGCTTTGGCCTGGTTGTTGGCGGCGGCATCCACCACCTGGGGCAGGTCGATGATGACGGGGCCCTGTTCATCCACCAGCACGTTGAACTCGGAGAGATCGCCGTGGATGAGGCCGGCGCAGAGCATGCGCACCACGTAACGGATCACCTTGGCATGGTCGATGACCGCCTGCTCGGCAGAGAGCGCCACGTCGTTGAGACGGGGAGCGACATTGCCCTCTTCGTCGGTGATGAGCTCCATCAGCAGCACGCCATCGAGGCAGACATAGGGCCTGGGCACCCGCACCCCGGCCGCCGCCAGCTTGAACAGGGCATCGACTTCGGTGTTCTGCCACACCTCTTCGTGCTGCTTGCGACCGTATTTGGAGCCTTTCTCCATGGCACGGGCATCACGACTGCCGCGCACCTTGCGCCCTTCCTGATAGACCACGGCCTGCTTGAAGCTGCGCTTGGACGCCTCTTTATAGACTTTGGCGCAGCGGATCTCGTCGCCGCAGCGCACCACATAGACGTCGGCCTCTTTGCCGCTCATCAGCCGGCTGATGACGTCATCGACCAGGCCGTCATCAACCAGAGGTTGGATTCGATTTGGAATTTTCATGGCCGCCCTTTTACCCTATTTGCGCATCAGAAGATAGCCCCTCCCGGGCCACTTGCCTATCCCTGTTTCCTGACGGCGCCCAGCGTACCGGCAACCGCGATGATCCCGGTGCGATAACCCGCGCCGCCGGGTCGGCCGGCCTCACTCCCCGGGAGGGAGATCGCCACGGATCCGCTTAATGCCCTCTTCGTAGAACCCATCCGACCCTTGCTGATGCTCCATGGTCTCGAAAATCTTGAGAAACCACATGTACTGCTCGGGATGCTGGCGCAGCTGCTGCTCCACCATGCCGTTCATGGCGCAGACATCGGCCACCAGATCCGCACCGGGATAGGGGTCGAAAGGCGGCTCGATCTCCAGCCGGTAGCAGCCCTCCTCCTCGTCATAACAGGCGAGAATGGGCACCGCTCTGGCACCGGTCAGTTTCACCAGTTTGGGCAGGGCCGGCAGGGTCGCCTTGGGATGGCCGAAGAAAGGCACGAAGATGCTGGCCTCGCGGCCGTGATCCTGATCCGGCAGGTAAAAGAAGCTGGCGCCGCTGCGGATCGCCTTGATGGCCGGCTTGATGCCGACGCTGCGCTCATATACCTTGCCGCCCTTGGCCCGCTCGCGGTTGATGTACCAGTCAAACACCTGATCCTTCGGGCTCTTCATCATGGTACACATGGTCAGCCCACGAATGGCGAAGTAGCGGCCGATCATGTCTACCGCCCAGGTGTGGGGCACCACCAGGATCACCGGCCGGCCGGCGGCCCGCTCAGCCTCGATATGCTCCCAGCCACGCACCTTGACGCGGCTGGCCAGATGAGCGGCGCTGCGCAGAGTCAGCTCGGCAAAGCCCATGAAGGTCTTGAGACCGACCCGGATCGATTTGAGCAGCAGGGCCTGACGGCCTGCCTCGTCCAGCTCGGGAAAACAGATCTTGAGGTTGGTCTCGGCAATGTAGGCCTGCTTCTTTGACATCCGCAGCAGGGTGGGCGCCAGACGGTTGGCGAGCCGGTCGCGCAGGCCATGGGGCACCAGCGCCAGCAGACAGAGCAGACCGAGCGCCAGCCAGCTGCCCCACCAGCGCGGATGCAGCAGACGAGGATGAAATGAGGTGTCAAAAACCGGATCGTGTGAGGACATGGCCGCCATCAAGTCATAGAAAATAAACGGTTATTTTAATTATCCTGACAGATTTTTCCACTTTGGCGGCCACGCCCCCCGGCCACCGGGCTGGCAGGCAAGGCAGCCCTCCCCCCATGCCGGGTCACCATCACCAATAAAAATGGCCCCGCAGGGCCATATGACATGAACGAGTGTCGCCTCAGGGCAGCGGCTGCAAGCCACTGCGGATGCGTTGGATCCCCGCCTCGTAGCGACCATCCAGGCCGACCTGATCCTCGCGGGTGTCGAAGATCTTGAGGAACCACATGTACTGACCGGGGTCGCGGCAGAGCTGCTGCTGCACCATGTCGTTCATCCGGCAGGTGTCGGCCATCACATCCTCGGTGGGATAGTTGTCAAACGGCGCGTCGATCTCCAGCCGGTAGCAGTGCTTGGCCTCGTCATAGCAGGCCAGCAGCGGCACCGCCTTGGCGCCACTTACCAGCACCAGCCGTGGCAACGCCGGCAGCGTCGCCTTGGGGTGCCCGAAGAAGGGGGCAAAGATGCTCTTCTCGCGGCCATGATCCTGATCCGGCAGATAGAAGAAGCTGCGACCGCCCTTGATGGTACGGATCACCGCCTTGATGCCGGCACTGCGCTCATAGACCCGGCAGCCGTTGCGGGCCCGGGCCCGATTGAGGTGCCAGTCAAAGACCGGGTTGCGTGCCCGCTTCATCATGGTGCACATGGGCACCCCGCGCCGGGTGAAGTAGTAACCGGCCGCATCCACCGGCCAGCTGTGGGGCACCACCAGGATCACCGGTCGGCCGGCGGCCTGCTCCGCCTCGATATGTTCCCAGCCGCTGACCTGCATCCGGCTCATCAGATAGGCGGGGCTGCGCACGGAGAACTCGCCAAAGCCGAGCAGACTCTTGAGACCGACCCGGATCGAGGTCATCAGGATGGCGTCGCGTTCGGCCTCGCTCTTTTGCGGAAAACAGAGTGCCAGGTTGGTTCTGGCGATATAGATCTGCTTTTTCGAGATACGGAACACCAGCGGTGCCAGGGCGGCGGCGAGACGGTCGCGCAGACGGACCGGCACGAACGCCAGCAGCATCAGTACGCCAAGCGCCAGCCAGCTGAGCCAATAGCGTGGATGCAGAAATCTGGCCTCGAAGCGGGTGTCAAACACGGGATCATGGGAAGACATGGATGGGGATCAAGCTAAGAAAATGGAGCTGCATTGTATTCGTCCTGACAGGTAATACCAGTGAAATTCATCATTGTCCCCCCAGGCTGGGCGCTGGCGCAAAAAATGGGGCGCCAACGGGTATGAATGGCACCTTTCGCTGCCAGAACCGGTACAAAAAGCGCTTCACCCGAGGGTAAAGCGCTTGGTCATTATCCGGTTGATGGCCCTTGTCTGCCGCAAGGTTGCTCATCAACGCCCCGTATCCCGGCTCTCGCCGTCCTCTTCTTAGCGACGAACCATGCCGTGCGCCACCTCGTCGCTGCCGCCGAGTGGCAGGAAGAACATCAGGTAGCGCAGGGCCACATAGCCGACGATCAGGGTGGCGGCGCCCAGTTCGAAGTGGGCCAGCAGCCGGATCTGCTCGACATACTCGGCAGCCTGGGGCCACTGCTCGACCAGGTGGCTCACCTTAAACAGGGCGGTGGCGCCGATCACCAGCGGGAAGGTGAAGGCGGCGTAGCCCGGTGAGAACGGCAGACGCAGCAGCTTGATGAAGGCCAGATAGATGATGCCGGTCATCAGCACCGCAATCCCCAACAGCACGGCCACCAGCAGCAGGGAGGGTTCCTCGCTCACGGTCAGGTAACCGGCCAGTGACAGGCTGGCGGGGGCCGCCAGGATGGCGATGGTCGGCTTGGCGGCATCCGGCACTTCATGGCTGAAGATGAGGCGATAGAGCATCAGCGGCAGCATCAGGCCATAGCAGAGCATGCCGAACCAGAGCAGGCCATTGGCCAGCGCCGCAAACTGGCCGCCCGGGAAGGCGACGTCAGCGACTATGATCCCCACCGGCGGCACGAACCAGCTCGGCACCATGTGGTGGATTTCAAACTGTTTGGCCCGGTGCCAGACGAAAGTGGCCAGGAACGCCAGGTGCAGCAGCACGGCAAACAACCAGAGCCCCTCGCCCAGACCGGCGTCGAGCATGCCGACCGCCTTGGAGACCACCATGGTGCCCATGGCATAGGTGGGCACCACGCTGCCGACCACGGGGTGGGCCAGATCCTGCCACAGCAGGCGCGGGTGCAGCAGAAACTTGAAGGTCAGGATCACCAGCAGCACGGCGGCAATGGCTGCCCCCAGCAACTGCAGGCGGCCATCGAAGTGACCGGCATTTTCCCAGCACCAACCGAGACTGGCGATCCCGAGCGCCAGCCCTGCCATGGGAGTCGGGGCTTTGCCTAAGGATTGACGGGTTCTTGCGATCATGTCTGAAACCTCTGATGAGAGACGATGGGCATAGGATAATGGCCCTGTATCGTTTACGATATCTAAATGAATTAAATCAATCGTTCAGGATATCCAAACATGAAGCTGACCCTGCAACAACTCAAGGTCTTTGCCACCATCGCCCGTTACGGCAATCTGGGGCTGGCCGCCAATGAACTGTGCCTGAGCAAGGGCGCCGTCTCCCAGTCGTTGCAGGAGCTGGAGCGCCAGCTCGCCACCCCGTTGTTCGATCGCATTCACCCCAGATTGCAGCTCAACAACGAGGGGCGCCTGCTGCAACCGGCGGCCGAGGAGCTGCTGACCCGGATGCAGGATATCGAGACCCTGTTCAGCCCGGATGCCGAACCGAGCGGCCAGCTGCGTCTGGGCGCCAGCCAGACCATCGGCAACTACCTGCTGCCGGCCCTGCTCGCCACCAGCAAGCAGGAGCTGGGGCAGCCGCCCCGGGTCACCATCACCAATACCCACCAGCTCTGCCACCTGCTGGCCAACTTCGAGCTGGATCTGGCGCTGATCGAGGGGGAGAACCACCACCCGGATCTGGTCAGCGAGCCCTGGCTCCACGACGAGATGCTGATCGTGGCCCAGCCCGCTCACCCCCTCGCCGGCCGCAGCCGTCTCTCCCTCGCCCAGCTGAGCGATGAGACCTGGGTGCTGCGCGAGCCCCAGTCCGGCAGCCGCGAGCAGTTCGAGCAGCAGATCCAGCCCGAACTGCCCCGCTGGCAGGCCGGGCTCGAGCTAAATACTCTGGAGGCGGTCATGCTGGCGGTCGAGAAGGGGCTCGGCATCTCCTTCATCTCCCACCTGGCGGTGTCGGATCGATTGCAGGCCGGCCGTCTGGTGGCCCTGCCCCTGACCCGTCGCTTCCCCCGTCAGCTCTCCCTCATCTGGCATCGGCAGAAGTATCACTCCGCCACCCTGCGCCGCTTTCTGCAATTTTGCCGCGCCCAGGAGGATGTGTTGCCCAGCCAGACCAGCAGCACCTGAGCCAATGGGATGATCGGGCAGCCTATTGCCCGGCATTGCCCTTGCCACCAGGATATCGGCAGCAATAGAAGAGGGAGAGCCCAGGCTCTCCCTCTTTGGCATTCTGCCTTGTGGCTCAGCGTTTCGCGGGCTGCAATCCCCGCTCGACCCAGCCCAGCACTTGTCTGCTCAGCGCCTGCGGCACCCAGGGCGAGTCGCTCAATCCTTGTCTGACGCAGTCGGCAAAGTGATCCGCCTCGTGCTGCATGCCGCCGCCCCCGACCGGCAGCGCGATGTCGTGTGGCCAGGCTGGCAGGGGGTCGCCCCCACGCCACGCTATCTGCTGGGGATTCCACCACTTGCCCACCAGCTCCAGCGCCCAGCCGGGCCCAAACAGCCAGGCCGACTTGTCGAGATCCGCGACGATGGAGGCGGCCAGTTCGGCCTTGAGCGGGCCGGAAAAATCAAAGTGGGCGGCTTCGTCCACCTCGCCCGCCTGGCGAGACAGCGTGACCTCGGGCTCACCCGCCGCCAGCCCGAGCTGGTGACAGAGGGCGGCATAGAGCCAGAGCGGGTAGACCCCCACATCCCAGGCGGCGCCGCCGGCCAGCGCCGGGTCGAACAGCTTGCCGTCCCGCGCCTGCACCGAGCCAAAGGCGGCCCGCAGCCTGTCGGGGGCCGGCAGGGCGGCAAGCCGCCCCAGCAATTCGCGCATGGCGGGGAAGCACATCACCTTCATCGCCTCCATCAACAGCAGGCCCCGCTCGGCGGCGAGCCGCACCAGCCGATCCCAGTCTGCCACCCGGGTCACCGCCGGTTTTTCCACCAGCACGTGCTTGCCCGCCAGCAGCATGAGTTCGATCAGGGCGGCGTGCTCCGGATGGATCACCGCCACATAGACCGCCTCCACCTGTGGGCTGGCCGCCAACGCCTGATAGCTGCCATGAGCGTGGGGCAAGCCCTGCTCGTCGGCAAAGGTCTGCGCCCGCGCTTGATCACGGGCGGCGATCGCCACCACCCGGCTGCCACTGGCGTGCCCGTTCACATCCTGACAAAAACGGCGGGCAATGGCCCCCGCCCCGGCAATGCCCCAGCGCAGCGGCTGGTCGCTTGATCTCTGTTGCATCCCTGTTTCCTTATGCTGTCTGCCGGTCGGTCATCATGCCTTTGCCAGGCTGCGCAACCAGCGGATCTCGTCGCCCCAGATGGACTCGTCAATGGTCTCCAGGATCAGCGGAATGCCATCGAAGCGATGGTCATTCATGATGTGATGGAACACCGCCTCCCCCAGGTTCCCCTCGCGCAGGCTGTGGTGGCGATCGACCCGGCTGCCGAAGGTGCACTTGGCGCCGTTGATATGCATCCCCTTCAGATAATTGAAGCCGACCGTCTGTTCGAACTCGGCAAAGACGGCGGCGCAAGCCTCTGCGGTGCGCAGGTCATAACCGGCGGCAAAGGCATGGCAGGTGTCAAAGCAGATGCCGACCCGGCTCTTGTCTTCCACCCCGTCGATGATGGTGGCCAGATGCTCGAACGACCAGCCGAGGTTGGTGCCCTGACCGGCGGTGTTTTCGATCACCGCCGTCACCCCCTGGCTGCGCTCCAGCGCCCAGTTGATGGATTCGCTTACCAGCTTGAGGCTGGCCGCCTCCGGGATCTGCTTCAGGTGGCTGCCCGGATGAAAATTGAGGTAGCAAAGCCCCAGCTGTTCGCAGCGCTTCATTTCGTCCAGAAAGGCGTCGCGGGACTTGGCGAGGCCATCGGGGTCCGGATGACCCAGATTGATGAGGTAGCTGTCGTGAGGCAGGATCTGCTCGGGGCGAAAGCCCCCCTTCTCGCAGGCCAGCTTGAAGGCGCGGATGCTGGTCTCGGAAAGCGGCGCCGCCTGCCACTGGCGCTGGTTCTTGGTAAACAGGGCGAAGGCATTGGCGCCGATGGCCTGGGCACGGGCGATGGTATTCTCCACCCCGCCGGCCGCACTGACGTGGGCTCCGATAAATTTCATCTCATCTCCTCTGCACTGTTGCTGGGTCTGGCCGCGCAGCAAAGAGGCGGCCAACATGGGGCGCCATTATGCCAAGCAGCCCGGCCGGCGCCAAACCGGGATTGTCGATGGCAACCATAGAGAGGCCCGCAGCACTGGCCGCCGATGAGAGTAACGTCAACGAGTCAATCGGCCGCGTCGCTCCCGACGCTTTGCTGCCCGCCATCGCACAGTCCGCCAGGCTCCAGTGCCGACGCCAGAATGCCGCTCAGCCAATGGATGAACGCCTGCACCCGGGGGGCCAGCTGACGGCGATGGGCATAGAGGGCGTGAATGGGCAGCGGCGGCGCCTGCCACTTTGGCAGGATGGCCACCAGCTCGCCACTGGTCAGCAGTGGCTCCACCCCGACTCGCGGTAGCTGGATGATGCCAAGCCCGGCCAGCGCCGCCGCCAGATAGGATTCGCTGTCGTTCACCGTGAGCGCCCCGCTCATCGCCAGCACGGTGCGAGAGCCATCCGCCTGCAGGTACTCGAAACCACTCTCCCTGGGCCCGCTGCCGCCACCGTAGTGCACCAGCCGATGGTCGCTCAGCTCGCTCAGGCTGCGCGGTGTTCCATGGCGGGCCAGGTAACCAGCACTGGCACAGTTGATCTGACGGTAGTGGCCGAGGGGGCGTGCTACCAGGCTGGAGGATTCGAGTGCCCCGACACGGATCACGCAGTCAAACCCCTCCCGCACCAAATCGACCCGCCGGTCCGTGCTGCTCAGCAGCAGTTGCAAGTCGGGGTGGGCCGCAAGCCAGGCGGGCAGCGCCGGGATCACCAGATGGCGGGCCATCCGGCTCGGCATGTCCACCCGCAGCTGGCCGCTCAGCTGCCCCTGCTGGCGAAACAGCGCGTTGAACTCCTCCATGTCCGCCAGCAGATCCTGACAGCGGGCGTAACAGAGCTTGCCATCCGGGGTCAGCTGCACCCGCCGGGTGGTGCGTTGCAGCAGGCGGGTACCCATCTGCTCCTCCAGCCGCCGAATGGTCGCCGAGAGCGTCGCCTTGGGAACTCCTAGCTGCTCGGCACTGCGGGTAAAGCTCTCCAGCTCCGCCACCCGCACAAACATCCTCATCGCATCCAGTTGATCCATGCCGCCATTGTCTCGCCGATTGGAACAGTGCATTCATTATCACCTTATTTATCCAATCAACAACGGACAATAGAGTGATCACACCGGCTCATCCCGAGCGCATTACCCACAGACAGGAGTCCTCACATGGCCCACCCCATCGCACTCATCACCGGCGCCAGCCGCGGCCTTGGCAAACAAGCGGCGCTGGCCCTCGCCGCTCGCGGTGTCGATCTCATCATCACCTATCGCAGTCAGGCCGATGAAGCGTCGGCCGTGGTGGCCGAGGCGACCGCACTCGGCGTCAAGGCCCACGCCCTGCCCCTCGATGTGGCCGACAGCAGCAGCTTTGCCACCTTCGCCCACCAGGTGCAGGAGCAGCTGGGCGCATGGCAGCGCCAGCAGATCGACTTTCTGGTCAACAACGCCGGTATCGGCATTCACGCCACCCTAGAGCAGACCACCGAACAGCAGTTCGATACCCTGTTCAACATTCACCTGAAGGGGGTGTTCTTTCTGACGCAACAGTTGCTGCCGCTGATCCGCGATGGCGGGCGCATCCTCAACCTGTCGAGCGGCCTCACCCGCTTTGCGCTGCCCGGTTATGCCGCCTATGCGGCCATGAAGGGGGGGGTCGAAGTGCTGACCCGCTATCTGGCCAAGGAGTTGGGGCCGCGCGGCATCGCCGTCAACGTGGTGGCGCCGGGAGCCATCGAGACCGACTTTGGTGGGGGGGTGGTGCGGGACAATCAGGCCGTCAACGACTTCATCGCCGGTCAGACCGCCCTGGGACGGGTGGGCCAACCGGAAGACATCGGCGGCGTGATTGCCGCCCTGCTCTCCCCTGACAGCCGCTGGATCAATGCCCAGCGCATCGAAGCCTCGGGCGGCATGTTCCTCTAGACCTGCTTGCTCAGATGATACGGCGCTGCCAGCAGAGGCAGCCCGTCAGTGACTTGAGCTGACGTCAGGCGCCTGCCCGCAGGCGGCACACAGCGCCTGCGGCAGATGGGCGGCCAGGGTCGCAACCACTTCCACATCGACCCGGCGCTGGTTGGCCAGTTGCTGCAAAAAGCCGAGCGCCTGCCCGGCGCTCAACCCCTCCCGGTAGGGTCGGTTCTGCACCATGGCCTGGAAGATGTCGGCCACCCGCAGGATCTTCGCCTCCAGCGGCATTGCCTCGGCGGTCAGGTGGAAAGGGTAACCACAGCCATTGGGCTCTTCATGGTGATAGGAAGCCCACAGGGCGATCGCCTCGAAGCCGTCGATATGGCGCAGGATCTGGTAGGTCTCGAAACTGTGGGTATTGATGATGGCCCGCTCCCGTTCATCGAGTGCCCCCGCCTTGTCGAGGATTTCGTCAGGCACCCGCAGCTTGCCGAGATCGTGCAGCAACCCGGCAATCTCCAGCTGCTCGCAGTGCCCCTCTTCAATGCCCATCAGCTCGGCCAGCAGCCGGGCCAGTCTGGCCACGCCGAGGGAGTGGGCCACGGTGAAGGGACTCTTGGCATCGACGATGGCCGAGAAGATCCGCGCCAGCTGCTTGAGCTCGCCGTTGCTGGTGAGACAGGGTTCCCGCTCGCTCAGCATGTCGTGCATGTAGTCGCTGATGGCGCGCCCCTCCAGTTGCAGCCAGAACGCCTCTGAGCGGGATGCCAAGAGGAAGGCCGCCACCAGCTCGGGATCGAAAAACTCGCCGGCGCACGCCTCAATCCGTTGCCGGATCTCGTGGGTGTGCATCAACAGGGAGCCGTCGCCGTAATGGGGTGCCGCCAGGGCATCCACCCGGTCCACCAGAAAAATGAGATTGGCCTGGCGCATCACGCCCGACGCCAGTCCAGGGGTTTGTACCAACCGGTGCCAGTGGGTGTGGTGATAACGGATGGGTTCCGCCAGGGGCGCCAGCGGCGGAAAGTCCTTTAGCAGGTCATGACCGACCTCGCAGTGGAACTGAGAGGACTCCCAGTCAAACTCGCTGACCAGATGACAATGAATGAAGGTGGAGGAGACGCCGATGTCGTGCAGCACCCCCAGTTCGAACAGACAGGCTCGCTCGCTGGCATTTGCTCCCAGCGCCTTGCCGCACTCGGCAGCCATGATGCCGACCCGCTTGCCGTGTGCCACATCACCGATGCCGACCAGATCCAGCGACGCCGACAAGGCGTATACCACCTGGCGCAGATCAACCTGCTGGGAAACGTGCTCACCGCTGCGGGTGTATGGGGTGTTGCTGTTCATGATGCGTGTCCACATCTGCCAACGTGAAACATCCCGTGTCTGGGGCCGGGTAAACACATTGAATTTAAATCAGAATATGAACTCTGGTAGTAGCCTCACCCAGATACCACTCATCTAATTGATAAAAAGATGAGTTGGATCAATTTGGCAAGGCACGTGCCGGTTGTGTAATAGATGTGAAAAAAATGAGACCTTGTGGTTACCTGAAACCATCATCAATAGCCATTCGGAAATGGTCTATGGTTAGAGCGAAACGGCCTCAACAGGCTGGATATCAATAAGTTGCCCATAAGGAACCGACCATGAAAGCGCTAACCTTACCCCTGTTTTACCTCTTGTCTTTACTCTTCTGCGGCCAGGCCTACAGTGCCGATGAAGTTATCCTCAGCGTCGCCGCCAAGGGTTGCTGCAACAACGCCGACAAGATGGAGTACAGCCGCGCCCAGCTGCAGGCGCTGCCGCAAGCCAGCGTCACCACTACCACTCCCTGGACCAAGGGCTCCCATGTCTATCGCGGCGTCTTGCTCAAGACGCTGCTCGATACCCTCGGCGTCACTGCCGACAAGATAAAAGTGATGGCCCAGAACGACTACTTCGCTGTGATCCCGCGGCAAGATGTCGAGAAATACCCCGTGCTGCTGGCCATCGAGGAAGATGGCAAGGCACTGACCCTGCGCAACAAGGGCCCAGTCTGGGTCATCTACCCCCTGTCGGACCACCCCGAGCTCAATATCGAGCAATATCACAGCCTGATGGTGTGGCAAGTGCTCAAGCTTGAAGGGATGTAATGATGATCAAGGGCAAGTTCCTCTCCCTTGCCTTTATCATGGTCTCCTTTCTGGGGGTGACCATCTGGTCACTCTTCAATTACGATCGCACCTTCAATGACATGGTCAAATACAACCAGCTCTCCGCCTGGTCTCTGGCCCAGCTGGAGCTCGAGCTGCACGGTTTTGACGAGCAGCTGTCGCTGTATCGCAGCGGCCAGACCGATGCCGGGCAGTTGAACAAGGCCTATGACATCGCCTGGAACCGGCTGGACATTTTCCTGACCGGACAGGAGACCGCCCTTATTCGTTCCCGCTACCAGGCCAGCGAGAGAGTCGGCGCCTTCTTTGAGGTGCTCAAGGAGTATGAGCAGGACGTGGTCAACCCCACCCCCGATTCAGCCCGGCTGGCCGAGATGGAAGGCAGAATGAACAAGCTGCTGCCTTCCATCCGGGATCTGATGGTGATGAACTTCACCGGCCCCTCCGCCATCAAGCAGCGTCAGGAGCTGCAGCAGTCCAAAGAAGGGCACGTACTGGTACTGGTCGCCCTGCTGGCCATCGGCCTGCTCATCCTGTTCGTGGTCTCCCGGGAGATGAAGCTGCAATACTTCCTGGCCTGGAACGACCCACTGACCCTGCTGCCCAACCGGGCCGCCTTCATGACCCGGCTGGAGCGGCTGGCCAAGGGCAAACAGCCCGCCGACTGTACTCTGACCATCTGCCTGGTCGAGTTGAACAACTTCAAGGAGGTCAACGACAGCCTGGGCTATGCCGCCGGGGATGAACTGCTCACCATGGTGGCCAACCAGATCAGAGAGTATACCCATGACCAGGCCTTCATCGCCCGCATGGGCGGCGATGAATTTGCCCTCTTCATCTATGGCGCCATGCCCATCGAATACCGCATTCCCTACCTTGTCCGGCTGCTGGCTGAATTGAGGCCCACCGTCTTTCAGGCCGATCCGGCGCACCGGGTGCGCGTCAGCATGGGGATAAGCCAGCACCCCATCATGGCCCACAAGATCGAGGAGCTGATCCTGTTCGCCGACATTGCCCTCGCCAATGCCAAGAAGCTCAAGGAGAACCACCTGCAGGTGTTCAACCACCGGATGTTCGAGCACTACAGTCGCAACCGGAAACTGGCCGCCGAGCTGCGTGAACATCTGAATATCATCTCCAACAGCACCCTCTATCTGCACTATCAGCCGGTGATAAAACCGGGCAATGCCTACAACATGGGCGCCGAAGTGCTGATCCGCTGGCATCACCCCGAATACGGCTTCATCAACCCGCTGGACATCATCGCCATGGCGGAGGAGAACGGCCTCGGCGAACTGCTCGGCAAATGGATCTTCAGCCGGGTCAACCACGACATGTCGCAACTGCCGGCCAGCTTCGTGGACAAGCTGGAGCTGGCCATCAACCTCTCCAACTCCATGTTCACCCCGGCCCTGTTCCACCAGGTCAACGAGATGCTGCAACAGAGCCCGCTGCGCGCCGAACAGCTTATTCTGGAGCTGACCGAAACCATCGCCCTCGACGATCTGCCGCTCAGCCAGCGCATCTTCAAGGAGCTCAAACAGATCCACGTGCGCATCGCACTGGATGATTTCGGCACCGGCTGGTCCTCCTTCTCCTATCTGATGTCTCTGAGCTTTGACAAGCTCAAGATTGACAAGTCCTTCGTCAGCAACATCGAGACCGACCCGCGGCAATTCATGTTCGTCGAGTCCATCACCAAGCTATCCCATCAGCTGGGGCTGGTAGTGGTGGCCGAGGGGGTGGAGAGCCTGCATGAACTGCAGCAGCTGGCCCATATCGGGGTGGACGAGATCCAGGGCTACTACTACTCCAAGCCGCTCTCCCCTGCCGAATTTTTCATCTATGCCATGACCCATCTGGCCCACAGCGCCGAGGAGAGCGTGGACGTCAGCTATCACTGAACGCACATCCCATTGCGGGCCACCCCCTCTTTCGCCTCACCGTCTCGTTCCCACCAAAAACAACAGGCCCCGCCGGTGGGCGGAGCCTGTCAAAGTACTGCTGCTCGATTTGCTTAGAGCGTTTTGCCGCCCGAGCTTATCACCGTCTGGTACCAGTAGAAGCTGTCCTTCTTGAGCCGGCGCAGGGAGCCGCCCTGCTCGTCACGCTCCACAAAGACGAAGCCGTAGCGCTTCTGGTAGCCGTTGAGCCAGCTCAGAATGTCGGTGAACGACCAGGCGCAGTAGCCCAGCAGCTCCACCCCGTCCTGCAGCGCCTCCTGGCACGCCTTGACGTGGCTGCGCAGATAGTCGATGCGGTAGTCGTCGTGTACCCGATCTCCCGCTGCCAGCTTGTCGAACTCACCGAGGCCGTTCTCGGTGATCATCAGCGGCAGACCGTAGCGAGAGGAGAGCCGGCGCAGGGCGATGCGCATCCCGGTTGGGTCGATGGCCCAGTCCCAGTTGCTGGTCTCCAGGTGCGGGTTGGGGGCCGTCTTGTAGAGGCCGGGAATGCCGCTCGAGGGGGTGGTGCCCTTCTGCCCCGTGGTATTGATGCGCTGCAGGGTCTGGCCGCCGAGCGGGTTGTCGGTAAAGGTCAGGGTGTAGTAGTAGTTGACCCCGATGTAGTCGGGCGCCCCTTCCCGCAGCAGCTCGAGATCGCCCGGCAGGATATCCGGCGCCTCGCCGGTTTCCCGCAGGTAGGCAAGCGCCGCCTGCGGATAACGGCCAAAGCAGTAGGCATCCAGCCACCAGAGGTTGGTGAACTCCTCGGCGTTTTCAAACGCCAGCATGTCTTTGGGATCGCACGACGCCGGATAGGCGGGCGAATAGGCAAAGCTTGGGCCGATCAGCCCCCCCGGCACGTGCTGGCGAAACGCCTTGATGACCCGGGCGTTGGCCAGAAACGCGATGTGGTTGGCGGCAAAGAAGCGCTTGCGGTCCTGCACTGCGGGCGGATGAGTGCCGAGTTGATAGGCATTGGTCAGGTTGTAGTTCTGCTCGTTGAGCGACACCCAATATTTCACCTTGCCGGCAAAGCGCTGATAAAGGGTCACGCAGTAGCGCTCGAAATCCTCGATGATGCGTCGGTCTTCCCAGCCACCGTACTCATCCTGCAGCGCCTGGGGCAAGTCCCAGTGATAGAGGGTGAGCACCGGCTCTATCTGATGCGCCAGCAGGGTGTCGATGAGTTTCTCGTAGAAGGCCAGCCCCGCCTCGTTTACCTCGCCGCGGCCGGTGGGATAGATACGCGGCCAGCTCACCGAGAAGCGGTAGGCCTTGAGCCCCATTTCCGCCATCAGCGCCACGTCCTCCTCCATGCGGTGATAGTGATCCACCGCCACGTCGCCGTTGCTGCCCTCAAAGGTCTTGCCCGGCAGCTTGGTGAACAGATCCCACACCGAGGGGCCCTTGCCATCGGCGTTCCAGGCCCCTTCCACCTGGTAGGCGGCGGAGGCGGCGCCCCATAGAAAATCGGCGGGGAAGTCGTTGAACTTGTGGTGATGCATCTGGGGTTGCTCCTTCTGCGGCGGTGGCACCGGCCACCTTTATCGCGCCGACTGGCGGCGCCCAATGGAATTGGCATAAGCATCGAACAGTTATAAAATTCCGTCCAATGACAAATAAAACCATTCAACATTCCAAGCAGGAATCATAGGGGCCGGGATGGAGTTACGGGATCTGAAAGCCTTCGTCACCCTGGGAGAAGTGCTGCACTTCGGTCAGGCAGCGGTACGCCAGCACGTCACCCAGTCGGCCCTGAGCAAGCAAATACGGCGGCTGGAAGAGGAGCTGGGCGGCGAGCTGTTCGAGCGCAATGCCAGCAGTACCCGCCTCACCGTGCTGGGGCGGGCTCTTTACCAGGATGCCAGCGCGGTGGTGGCGGCCAGCGAGCAGCTCGGTCGCACCGCCCGTGACGTGCTGGCGGGCAACAGCGGCACCCTGCGCATCGGCTTCGGGGTTGCCACCAAGATCCTGGTGCCCGCCGCCATCGCCCGTTTTCGCACCGAACGCCCGCAGGTCACCATAGAGCTCAACGATCTCTCTACTCACCACCAGTTGCTGGCCTTGAGCGAGGGCAAGCTGGACCTCGGTTTTTGCCGCCTGCCCGCTCCCAAGGGGTGGCATTGTCAGCCGGTGGTTCGGGCACACTTTGTCGCCGTGCTGCCGGCCAGCTACGCCGGCGTGCGCGAACTGGCGGATCTGGTGGACAAGCCGCTGGCTATCTTGCGCCGGGACAAGGCCCCCTCGTTTTATGATCACCTGATGAACTATCTGGCCCAGAGCGGGCTGCGCTTTTGCGATATCCAGTACGTCAACGACTTCGCCGCCGGCGTTGCCACCGCCGCAGCCGACATCGCCTGGACCCTGGTGCCCTCCTCCACCACCATAGAACATCCGGATGTGTTGACCCTGCCGCTGCGTGATGCCGAGGCGAGCTGGATCATCGGCCTCATCCGCCCACCCCACAGCAAGGGCCCGCTCATCGACGCCTTCTGGCAGATTGTCGCCGATCTGAGTGAACCGGGCCCTGCGTCATAGCAGGCTAACCCCTGCTACCGCCCGATAGACGCATGTCGTGCTGCGCAGGCAGATAGTGAGCGATGAAGGTATCTAGCGGCATCGGCTTGCCGTAGAGATACCCCTGAAAGCGATCGACCCCTGCCTTTCTTAACAGTGCTACCTGCACCGGCGTCTCAATGCCTTCGGCAATGACGCTGGCACCAATGCGATCTGCCAGGTCCATGATATTCATCACGATCTGATAGGCCATCGTGCTCCGTTCAATGTCCTGCACGAACAATCTATCTATCTTGATGGCTCCGATAAAAGACGAATGGATGTGCTTTAGGGACGAGTAGCCGGTGCCGTAATCGTCCACGGCAAAGCAGACACCGGATGCTTGCAGAGATCTGAATGCCCCCATCAGTACCGGTTCAGAGTGATGCAATTGTGATTCCCGCTCCACCAGCTCAAGACATAGTCTGGGTTTGTCACCTCTTTCAAACGCCTTCAAAAATGCTTCGCAGGCCATCTTCAGGGAGGGATTGAGCAGATGTGAAAGGGTAACATTGAAATTGATGGTGAACCCCGGCGGCAGTGTGACGTCAGCCACGCTGATTTTTTCGGCAACTAACGCCATCAACCGTTCCGTCATGGGAATGATGGATCCGCTCCGTTCTGCCTGGGTTACAAACTCAGCAGGGCTGAGCAGCCCGTATACAGGATGACGCCACCTCACCAGCACTTCGCTGCCAATTACCGCTTGTGACCGACTATCAACCACGGGTTGGAGATAGGGTATGAATTCATGGTTGGCAATCCCCTTGCGTATATCGATCTCAGTGAAATCAATGCTGGCAAGCCAGTGCCGTATCAGCATATATGCAACAAGCGAGAGAACCATGATGGCCACCATCAACCAGCCATAGCTATCCATCATCGCCATGATGATATAGAGGTCACCTTCAATATAAGGAACAATACCAAAACCATATTTATCTGAGTGACTCAATACGGTAGCAGGAGGAGCACTATCAATCTGCAGCCCTATCCCCTGCAACAACTGAGTGTCATGTATCATGTCTATGGTCAATTTATAATTGACGATATTGTTCAGTCTATTGTTGTCGGCAATCAGATCCGCTATATATCTTGCATCGATGAAGGCCATGATGCTGCCACTTGGGCCATGTCGAGAGAGCAAAAATACAGGATGACCGAGTATGACATCAAGATAAACACCTTCCTGCCGTGCCGACGCGTTAAGCCTCGAGACAATACCAGCAATATTCAGGCTGTTGTCTTTGTAGGATGAGCAAATTTCACCGGATTGATCCAGAAAAGAGTAAATCATGGTATAAGCATTGCGGGTTGCGGTATCAACCAGCATCTTTGTCAACTCGGGGCAGCCCACTTTTTTACTGCGCGCCACTATGTCATCCATCCCCCCTTCCACCACTTGAAAAATATTGTTAATACCCAATATAGCTCGACGGGCATCTCTGTTGCTCTGCGCAATAACATCTCGCTTTTCATGATTGAATACTGCGTACATGACAAGGATAGAGAATATAATACACATCGCAAGGGCAACCGCGTTACATATGCTCGCGTTCAATCTGAACAAGCGGTGATAGTGAAGCCACTTCACAATGATTGTAGGTCCATCAAATTGACACTTCTTGGCCTGGCGTAATAAAAACCCTGCACTGCCCAACAGCCAGTGGAGAGCACCACCTCGCTCTGCCTCTTTGTTTCCACTTTGCTGACAATGGTTTTCATCCTGAAAGTTTCCTGCAATGACAACAATGCATCTTTGAAAACATTTATCTCGCTTTGCAACAAAGGAGGCGTATCAAACTTTACACAACTGAATATCCCACTCGAAAGGTAACGCTCACGCCAGTCACCACCTCGCCAATCGAAATTGTCCATCACCAAAATGACGCCATGTTCATGCAATTTCACCAGGGTGCTTACTGGTAATGCACTTGATATAAAAGGATACTGGCTGACTTCTATATGGAGCCTGACACCATGTTCTAAAAATACCTCCGAAAAGTAAATCAGAGCATCCCCAAGCGCATATAACACTCTGGATTCTACTTTAAAAAATAAAGCGGTTGATTCTTCTCTCAAAGCATTCAACAGTGCATCGCTTAATTGCAATAGTGTCAATTCGACAAGCGAGATGGCATCACAACTATTGTAAAAGGCAACCGCAGACTGGGTGTCATGAGGTCGATAGAACAACTCAGATAATCGCTCATCTGCAACAGCAGCACCATTTAAAGATGCATCCATATGATTTCTTATGAAATCGGCAGTGAACAACTCCTGCACAAGCGGTTTGAGCGAATGTATGATGGCTGGGTTGAACAAGGATCGGCGTTTTGCATTGAATGATTCGATTTGTTCAATCCCCATCAGCCGATAGGGTTGCAGATCAACACCCTTATCTCTGAGCTCCGCAATCAAACCAGACATAACTCCCCTCCGTGCTTTATACAATCATAAATAAGCCCATCTGAATCCAGTAGCTGGCGCATACTACAATAACGTATTTCTTGATGATTTATCCTTTTTGCCTTTTTACACAGGTATGGCAAAACTGTCACCACAAAAAAAGTATATGTCGCCATAACAATTCTTGTATATCAAGCCATTCAAGAAACATGAAATAATATCTCTCTAACGTTACTTTATTATTGTGGTCAGAGATGAAAAAACTTACATCCATAAAATTAAAATCACTCATCATTGCAAAAACAGTTGATGAGTTGCAAAGCATGAGCGCGGCCGCAGTCAAATTCAATTCTCACCAACCGTACGTCAGCAAGATCATCAGTGATCTGGAGAAAGGTCTCGGTTTTAAAATATTCAATAGAGACAATGCTGGTGTTACCACCACCACAATGGGAAAAAACTTCATTGAAAAAGTGGATAATATTCTGATGGCTTATGGTGAACTGGATAATTTTATCGCGGGCTATAAAAACTCGGCCTGTGGTGAAGTTTATATATACGGGGATGATCTTGCCTTGAATTTCATCGCCAGCAAAATTTCACCTTGTTTGACGACAATACAGGGAGATGTCAGCATCAGACTCATTGCAACCCTGGGAGAGTATGCACCAGATAACAATGATGAATGGGATCTGATTGTCTCTTCCACAATACCCAAGGATGATAACATCATTGTGAGAGAGATTGCCGAGATAGGCTATAACTGTTTTGCCTCACCAACCTTGTTCAATACCACTTTTCATGATCCCTCCTTCCTTAGCAAGGCAGCCTGTATCATTTGGGAAGATAACATGCTCCCTGCAAAAGATGGGAGGCAGTGGATATTTACCATCGACAAGCAACAGGTCAAAATTGATATCGCAGGCAAGATCAGTTGCAACAACATGTCAACCGCTATCGAAATGTCAAAAAATGGTCTCGGCATTATTTATGTACCCTACTACACGGTACAGGAGCATCTCGATTCAGAAAGGCTAATACCACTCTTCGATTACCGGTTGAATCACTATCAAAAGATATATCTCATTTATCGACGCAGAGACAATCAACCCTTCATCGTCAATCAGGTGATCGATCACATAACCGATTATGTGCAACATGCACTGCCGCTCACATGTTGATTATCTCGGTCTAAATTGCCTGACCACAATCCAAGAGAACATAGAGAACATAGAGAACATAGAGAACATAGAGAACATATATAGCCACGGAATATCTTGCTATCCCAGCACAAAGGCAGGTAGAACAGTGCCCCCATCCTGCCATTCTGGTGATGCCCGGCACACTCCACTGATTAAACCGCCGCGGCGTGAATTTTGACACAATGCCACAGATGTCATTGCCTATCACCCGCTGAGCCGCAGGCATTGGTGCCTGGATGAAGATGACTCTGGCTACAGGCTCAAAGAGCTGCCCTCTTCTATTGGGATATCTACGACTTGGGGCCAGGAGGAGTGGTACAAGCGACATAACCGCCGGAGCCATCATCTTGGCCAATCACTGCTGCCAGGCGGTCTCTGGCTGTGCGACAGGCGACACACCAGATGTTGGTCTGGACTTGGCCGACAACTGGGTCACCTTGTGGAAAGCACAAGGCTTGTCTCGGGTATGCAGGGATTTTTGCTCTCTGTAGGACGACCACAGAGAAGCGTGGTGACTTTCCGGTAACACCAGATGCCGTGGGAACTGAGCGAGAGATTCACAGAGAAGACTCCTGATTCATCCACACAAAGTAGATGACCAAGAGGTCTGAAGGGGGTAATTAGCTGTAACTTATTGAATTGCAGAAACAAGTGGTGGCCCTACCAGCCACATCCCGGCACTCGAGTCCCCCGCCTTGGCTGCTACCTTCCGGTCCTGACCAGGTCGACGGGTTATCAATGCGAGCCCAAATAAATCAGGCACTTGGGGATGGAACTGATTGCCATCACAGTGTTCTGAAACCTCAACAAGCGAGAATCCGCCGCAAGTACGGTCATCCACATCAAGTGGACATGCTTAAATGGGTAACAAACAGGGCAATCCTACCCGCCCTCCCCCGTACACTGCAAGCACCTCATTAAAGACCCCATCCCCTCCCGCAGCAGCTCAACAATCAACCCCATGTTGAGCAAAATGACATCTAATGATAACTTTGGGTCTCACTTAAACCCGAGGTGACATATGGCTACGAACACAGGCAAAGGCTATCGACAAGGTTCCGTCAACGACCGTACCCAGGTAAAAAATCCGGTGACTGGAAACTGGGTGAAACGGGACGCTGACACTGGCCGCTTTATCGACCAGAAACAAGATGGAGAACCCTTCAAAGGGGTAGCCAAAGAAACCGACAACCGCCGTAAGTGAGATCGCCGATGACCGACCAGTGTTCTTGTGGCCAGCCACTCAATCATTCTGTTGTGTTCCATCAAAACGGGCAGAAACTCAAAAGCTGCCCGAACTGTTCAGAACAGGCTGGCGTTCATGTGTTCTATCGGGCAGGAGAATTCGGATTCAGACGGATGGCTGGTGTAACCAGGATACAATCATGGTGCCGTGGTTGCCGAGCCAAGCACCGCTACCGGCTTGATGCCTTGCATACCTGCTAAAGAAAAGGAGCTCTGATGTGAGCTCCTTCAAGTCTACTAGGCCAGAATCGCCACTGCCGGAAACAGCAGAAGCAAATGGAACACAAACAGGATCGGGGTAGGATAGCCCTGTGCCTTCCCTAACGCCTCTTTCGCCTTTTCTGCAAGGTTATCGCTGTTGCGGTAACTTGGGATCAAGAAGAGCAGAGCCAAGCCAACGTAGACCATGACTTGGCTGGCCAATATCCAGGAGTCATAGCCTAGCTCCGACAGAAACTCTGATGTTTTGAGTCCAACGTCATAGCCGAGGCCAAGATCATTGGATAGTCCATAAATCCTTGCAAAGTGTGCAGAACGTTCAATGCTGATGAACCATCCGATCACGAATCCTGTCGCAGTCATCGCAACAGTAGCCACACCGATCATGCGGCTCAGCGGGTCTGTGAGTACGGCAGCCTGGAGACGCTTTTCGTAGCCAATAAAGACCAGAATGGCCCAGTGCAGAGTACCAACTACAACAGTGCCCATGATGATCCCAAGCCCTGCGTTGTAGTTAATGCTCATCCCCATGCGAGGCAGCAGAAACTGCCAGGCGAGCACGAGAAGTGCCGTCAGCCACAACCCCCACAGGTGAGCCCTCAGCATGCCCGAGAGATAGGCGTTATAACTGCAGATCCCGCCCCGCAGATAAGGGTTGTTGTTGACCTCGCTTGAATTGGACGGAAGTTCTAGTCGCACAGATTGCTTTAGCCAATCGCGATAGCGGGCCCACTTACCTGCGACCTGTGCCGATGCAGTTTCCCGCTGCTCGAAGAACCGGCCGGACTCTTGTTTCGTCTTCTCTTGTTCCATGTAGTTTTCCTTGTTGTCAAAACTATTCATTCGCCAGACAGTCCACGCAAGATCCGCTGCACACTGGAGAGACTGATCCCCGTTCGACGTGCGATTTCGGCCTTGGCTAGTCCCCGTTCAGCGAGTGACAGCACCTCCTCCCCTTTAGCCATGGCGGTCGGCTTGCGACCTTTGTAGACCCCACGCTGTTTTGCCATAGCAATCCCTTCTGCCTGACGCTCCAGCATCAGCTCCCGCTCAAACGTGGCGATGGCACCGATCATGGTTAACATCAGTTTTCCGGTAGGTGTCGAGGTATCGATACCCAGATTCAAAATCCTCAGAGCAACCCGCTTAGCGTGCAGGTACTCTGAGATCTCCAACAGATGGCGAGTGTTGCGAGCCAAGCGATCCAGCTTGGTCACCATCACCACGTCTCCCTCACGAACAAAATCCAGCATCAACGCGAGCTGAGGGCGGTCATCCTTTGCACCGCTCACCTTCTCCCTGAATATCTTGCTGCACTCGGCCAGAGCCTGAAGCTGGGCATCCAGGCTCTGCCCCACAGTGCTGACACGTGCATATCCCACCAGTTCCATGGTCTCCTCCTGGTCAATAGGGCAAGGTACACTGACGCGACCGGTCAGAAGGTCGAAAGGAACCCATATGACCGGCAAAAAGTGGCACTTTCGCTCGCGTCACACGGGCTTGGTCTATTGACCTGTGCCAGTGATACAAATGAAAACGGGCCGCTCCGTAATGGAGGGCCCGCAGGGGTAGTCAACCAGACGCTATGGCTGCTCTATCTATTGGTCATGCAGGGTGCCGACCGGGGGATCTCAATGACGCGTCGCCCCGCCCGGCATCCGCAATACCTTGGCCAGCTCCTCGGCATGAGCCTTGTCACGGGCGATGAGGCGGATCATCAGGGTTCCCCCTGCAATGGCAACCAGAGTCACCGAGGTCAGGATCATTTTGTTCATTGGTAGTCCTCTTCGTTCATGTTGTAGAAGTGTGGCGGCATGTAGCGAGCCATCATCGCGTTGACGATGACCGATGCAAACGCCGTCAGGGCTGCCTTCAAGGCGTCCAGCAGCAAGGTTTTCATGAAGTCGTTCATTGCGATTACTCAGGGGTTATCTTCAGTCGGTAGACCTCCATCCGGTGATAGTCGAGAAAGTTCCTCTCCCAGAGCCGGTAGAGGTCCATGGTGGTGGCCAGCGGCCGCTCTCCACACCAGAGCTGTGATGCCAGCCCGGCGTTGAAGTCAAAATCGAGATCCTTGACCAGCTCGCCACCGAGGTAAGTGAACTCGGTGACGTAGGCCATCCCCCAGCTACCAGCCCGTTTTTCCAGACGGATTTCGACCGGACGGTAACCACCTGTGTCGGCGGAATAATCGGGACTGCGGAAGTTGAGAGTCAGGGCGGTGGCATCGGGGTGGAGGTCGATTAACTTGGCGAACAGAGCCTGTAGCGGTTTGGATGGGGTCATAGCAGCCCCCTGTCGGCAAACGAGACGATGTCGTGCTGTCCCACCACAAAGTGGTCAAGCACTCGCACGTCTACCATCTCAAGCAAATCCTTGAGACGGGTGGTAATCGCTTTGTCTGCATCTGAAGGGTCGACCATACCGGAGGGATGGTTGTGGGCCAGTATGACCGCTGCGGCGTTTCTGTTGAGGGCCGCCTTGACCACCTCACGGGGATGAATAGTGCCCGCATTGATGGTGCCAAAGAACAGCTCCTGGAAATCCAGTAACCGATGCTGATTGTCGAGCAGCATGACGGCGAACACTTCCCGCTCGTACTCCCCCATCTTGAGCCGAAGGAAGTCTGCTGCCGCTTTCGGTTGAGTGAAGGCATGGCCCAGATGCCGCTGTCGGCTCTCCAAAATGGCCAATGCCTGATTGATGATGTGATCGCCCTGTCCGGGGTGATCGTCGTAGTGATGTGTCATAACAGTAACCTCGCGTCGTTTTGGTACACGAGTTACTTATGCCAGGGGGCCTGGTTGTTATTGAATCCGAACGGGACTGGTATAAGGGGTGCAGGGGCCCACATTCACCTATGAGCCCTCTTAAAACTTTTTAGACGGATTTCACGGTTTTCCCTTTCATGACGCGATATGTTTCCACTTGTGGTCAAAAAAGAGGGGTTAAAACCCACTTGAGACCAATTGTTAGCAATACAGTCTCGTTTTGTGTGAAGGAGAACACCAGTGGCAACTACTCATTTTATCCCCGCTCAACCCAGTGAGTACGGTTACATCATTGTCGAACCAAATGACAACGGAGAAACAACCCTTGAGCGTTATCCATTGATCGGGTACGCCATCCAGATTACAGACGGTGGGCCAGAAGATATCAAGATACAGACGCTGCCGGTCTGCACCACCGGCGAGAGCTTCACTCCGAATTTCATCCAGCGCCATGACGGCACCTTCAGTCGAGCCGATGGCGAGTACCTCTGCTACTCCCTGTCAGAGATGATGAATCTTTTCGGTTTCGAAGCTGATGACCCGCAGTGGTTACCCCCCACGAACGTTAAGGAGCTGTCCGAATATGTATGGCGCCCACTGCGGAATCCGCAAAGCTAACCTCTGCTGATTTTGGATCGGGCCCTTTTGCCCGCAATCAAAGGCAAAGGGCCCATTTCGGATGTTCAATCTGCTGAAATTTCAGCTATTTATAGAAATTTTTATGTATGGAATCTCGTAGAAAAAGTTCTTAAAAATGCCAAAATTTCAGCCGTTCGGCAGACCTCCTCGACCTACCTAGCCTAGGATGGTGTTCCCACCTCTTTTGCTTGATCTCGTGCCCCTACTTGTAAAGGCTGAAGGTGCACGTCAGCCCTGACATGCATCTCCAGCAAACGCCTACTGGCTCTGTGCCCGTAATGACTGATGGCCAGCCAAGCCCTCGAGCAACAAGTCCAGCAGCATATTTTGCAATGCCTTGGCCTTATCGGGGTGAGAGAGGTACGTCAGCGACATGCCCTGCTGGGTTTCCATTCGTCCGATGACGGCTTCATCCACCGCATTCGGGAAATCGCCATGCAGAATCGATTCCCGTGGGTTATTGCGGACCTGTTCCATCAGGGGGCCGTTTTCACTCAGCTTGGTCACCATCCCCTGCACCCAGTCGAGCTTGTCCCCATCAGTCACTTCCAGGCCAAACAGATCGTTCATCCGAGCCAGCAGCTCGGAGAGGAAATCCTTCTTCTCCTCTTTCGGCTTGGCACTGCCGAGGGAGGCGATCCCCTCCAGTCCATAACCGGCAGTATTCTCTTTGAGTTGCAGATCCTGGGTCCGCTTGGCCTTAAGGTGGTAGTGGCTCAGCATCACCGAGGAAAGGTCTACTTGCTCTTCATCCAGCACCTCTTCCCGCAGCAGAGGCAGCAGGTGGCGAGCAAAGACACACAGCCGCTCCATGTCGTAATCGTCGAAGGGGGTGATCTGGGAGACAAACTCGTAGAACCGCACATAGCCGTTGAGGTTCTTCTTGAACAGCTCCAGCACCGAACGGGCTTCCCCCGCCTCCTTCAGGCGACGTTCGGCATTGACCTGGTCGCTACCTGAACCACCTTGTTCCATCAGCCACTTAAGCTGGGTCCGACACTCCCGAATGGCATCCATTGCCAGCCGGTAACGCTTGGCGAAGCGATCCCGTGCCGGGACGGCGTGCCGCAAGAAGGCATCGGCCCCCCGTTTGGGGTCGAAATAGGCATCGGTAAACGCCACCACCTCGGGCCAAGTGAAGATCCCTTCGCCCTTGAGCTTGTGGAACAGGTCATAGATAAGGTTCGGGTCCGATACCGAGTCCAGCGTGGCGGTTTCGTAATACTTTTGGAACTCTTCCAGCACATCCTGCGGGTCGTTCACGAAGTCGAGTACATAGGTACTCTCCTTGCCCGGATAGGTGCGATTGAGCCGCGAGAGGGTCTGGATGCAGTCCACCCCGGTCAGCTTCTTGTCCACATACATGGCACACAGCTTGGGCTGATCGAAACCAGTCTGGAACTTGTTGGCCACCAGCATCACCTGATAGTCAGCCGTATCGAACGCCTTACGCATGTCCCGCCCCTTCAGCTCCGGGTTCATGTTCCGCTCGTTCCAGGTCAGCCCCTCGTCCTCTATGTCGCCCGAGAAGGCCACCATGGCCCGAATGGCTTGATAACCCTGGTCCTTAACGTACTTGTCGAACGCCAGCTTGTAGCGGACCGCCTCCATCCGGCTGCTGGTTACCACCATCGCCTTGGCTTGTCCGCCCAAGAGTTTGCCAACATGCTGGCGGAAGTGCTCGACAATCACCTGCACTTTCTGGCCAATGTTATGCGGGTGCAGCCGCACCCACTGGGAGAGCTTGCGTTTGGTCTTCTTGCTGTCCACTTCTGCATCGGCCGCTTCGCTATCCATCGCCAACTTGAACGCTAACTGGTAGTTGGTGTAGTTCCGCAACACATCGAGGATAAAGCCTTCCTCGATCGCCTGGCGCATGGTGTAGACGTGGAACGGCTCGGGTTTGTTCTCATCCGAAATGGGCAGATGGGGCTTGGGCGGGCGACCGAACAGCTCCAGCGTCTTGGCCTTCGGAGTGGCAGTGAAGGCGAAGTAGCTGATGTTCTGACTGCCACCACGGGCAGCCAAGGTCAGATTCATCACATCCTCGGCCGAGAGCTCTTCCTCATCATTCAGCTGCTCGGCCATCAACACCTCACGCAGCTGACGAGCAGTCTTGCCGGTCTGGCTGGAGTGAGCCTCATCGGCCACCACCGCAAAGCGGCTGGCTTTGAGGCTGGAGCTCTCTTGAATGGCCTTGAGCACATGGGGGAAGGTCTGAATGGTGACGATAATGATGGGAGTGCCGCTGGTCAGTGCCTCGGCCAACTGAGCAGATTTGCTGCCATCCCCCTCTTCCCGATTAATGCGGGAGATCACCCCGGATGCGTGATCGAACTGAGCGATGGTCTCCTGCAACTGGCTATCGAGCACGGTACGGTCGGTGACGACGATAACGGAATTGAATAGCTTCTCACTCTCTCCGGCATCGGTGTCACGCCGCAGCGATGCGAGCTGATGGGTCAACCAGGCGATAGAGTTCGATTTACCAGAGCCCGCCGAGTGCTGAATAAGGTACTTCTGGCCGCTCCCTTCTTCCTGGAGCGTCGCCAGCAGCGTCTCAACCACCTTCCACTGGTGATAGCGGGGGAAGATCATCGTCTCTTTTTTCTTGATGCGGCCCAGTGCGTCCTCATCCAATTTCACCTGCAGATGCAGATAGCGACCCAGAATATTGAGGAAGGTCTCGGGCGCGAAAATCTCCTGCCATAGGTACTCGCTGGCATAGCCTATCTCAGGCTGATCGTTCCCTGCCCCGCCCTTGGCGGTGCCACGGTTGAACGGCAAGAAGAAGGTATCTGCTCCGGCCAGCCGCGTGGTCATCGCCACCTCAAACTGATTGACGGCAAAGTGCACCAGCGCCCCGCGACGGAAAGCCAGCAGCGGCTCACGCTTGCCCGCCGTCACCAGTGGGCGGTCGAAGCGGTACTGCTGCTTGGCGTTCTCCAGGCTCTGTTTGAAGCACGATTTGAGCTCTAAGGTCGCCACCGGAATGCCGTTGAGAAACAGAGTGAGATCGAGTCGGCCCTCATAGCCATGGGGGCTGTAGACCAGCTCCGGCACAACCCGCAGCCGGTTCTTGGCATAACGCTCGACGAGCTCTGGGTTAAGGTCATGGTCAGGCTTGAAAGTAGCCACTGCTAGCCGATGCCCTCTGTCCTCAACCTGATGACGAAGTAACCACAAGGTGCCCCGCTCATCGCTCTCAAGAGATCGAGCCACGGCGTTGAGCAGATGACGCTCTGGCTCCTCACCATAGGTTTTACAGTATTTCTGCCACCCCTCTGGCTGGCTCTCCTGCACATAGGCGATCACATCTTCGGGGTAGAGGGCTCTCTCTTTGTCATAGTGTGCCGACTCGCCCACCAGCCAACCTGATGCGGCCAGTTGCTCGATGATATGGTCCTGAAAAGCTTTTTCCCGTGCTTTGTTATCCATACGAATCAATTCTCCAGATAGGAACGCTCAATCAGGGCGATCACCTTTTCCCAGTCCTGCTGGTGACGAATGGTCAATTCCAGATCACCGGTTCCCCAGTGGCCCTTGTTGCGGGCATCGACAATCCTCCCCTCCACTAGCTCGACGGTATCGGGGTCGAGATTGAGGTAGAGCTTGAGGTGAGGGTTCTGCTGAGTGGAGGCAATGACCACACAGACAAAGTTGCGGATCTTCTTGAAGGCCGTGTAGAGCTTGAGCTCCTTGCGTTGCACCTCATCACCCAGCGCCTCAATAAAATCGCACACTGACTCGTGGAGGGTACGCAACGAAGGACTGGCGGCAGCCAGACGTTCCGCATTGGTACGGACATGGCCATTGGAGGCTTGGACTGGTTCACTCACAGGTATCGGTGGTGGTAGGCCAAGCTCTGTCGGGGTGGAGGGTTTATTGATCTGGCTGGTCACCGCATTGACCAACTCCAGCATCAGCAGATCATCGCCAAACAACTTGTAGCGGATCAGCTCGACATTGCGGTTGATCTGCTGCACGGCGTGCAGGTCATAGCGGGTGAAGTCACCGGCTATGCAAAGCAGGCGGGTGCCGGACCACTCGATGCTATCGGCCACCTCTTTCCCCAGCGCCTCCATCACCAGCCAGCGGTACTCGGCCTGATGGTCGAGCAACCAATCCAGATAGAAAAGGCCCTGATTGATGACATTTTCGTTGCTGTAACGCTTGTACTCGATGATCACCGGACAACCATTCTCATCGATCCCGAGGGAATCTATCCGCCCCTTGTGGGTCTTGCCGGTAGTGTATTCGCTGGCCAAGAAGCGAACCCCGAGAAAGGCGGACATCTGCTGCTCTATCAGAGTCTGCAACTGCTTTTCCACCACGGCAGCCTTGCCTTCCAGCTCGCTCACCCCGTGCTGACCATAACGGAACAGCTTGATATCGCTCATGCCGCCACCTCTTCGACAGGCGGCGTCCAACCACGCAGATCGATCTTCCCGGTAACGGCAGCGGAAATAAGGGCAGTACGACGTTCTTGTAACAAAGAGACCTGCAATTCTCCTTTTGCTATAGCATGCTCGAATTTTTCTTTAATCTTATTATTGTACTTTTCAATTTCTAACTGCTCTTCAATTGGAGGCCGAGTTACCGGCATGTTTCCAAACCCCTCTTGATTAACATATATAAGAGTTGCAGCTGTACCGACAAGTTCGAAATATGTTTTTGATATTGATATAAGGTCGCGAAGATATTGACCAGATATCGCTTTAGGAATATATGCCTGTAACTGCTGATTTATTATGACATCGACATTGAGTAATGCCGCCACACCAAAATTCCCGACACAACTAGCAACAACAGCTCCTTTCTGAAGCACTTTAGAGCCAGAAATGGTTGCAGCATCACTTGAGACAAAACGTCTAGTTTCATTTATTTCATCATTTTTCATATCTTCCATTGTCGCCCAGAATATACCATCACCGATATCATTCAGCTCTGGCTTATTTCGCTGAGGGACAAAAATTTCTGACACAAATTTTGATCGCGTTACTTCCCAATGCTCCGGCACCTGGCCGAGCCACTCGACGCCGGAGTCTTTCATGGGGGCATTGGGATTGAGACCCTTGGTCACAGCGTGGGAGATCACCGCCAGCCGCTTCTCTTTAAGCAGCTCGATCAGCCGCTGCTGCTGGGCAATCAGCCGATCAATACGAGCGGTTTCGTAGTCGAGAAAGGCGGCTATCCCTTGTCTTTCGTCTTGTGATGGCAGCCAAATATCAGCGCCTCGAAGAATCGCTTGGGTGATACTGAAAACTTTGACGCCTTTTACTGCATGACGGATAGCCGTGCGAAATTCTTTTGAGTCAAAAAGATATGCAAAAAAACGATGACTATCTTTATCAATTGGGCGAACGATAATGGTGTGATAGCCAGCGAACGTTACAACATCGCTTGTTAACTGAGTGAAATTACCAGACCCATCGATATCTTCGGATGTATCGGCAAAGACAAAGTCACCTACATTCAGCACTGACCTAGATGACGTTTTTAAATAGTCTTCTTCAACACACCTCAGAGGATGCTTTACTGGGTCAACTTCGAAACCGTACTTTGAATGTACTTCGCCGTAGTTAATGCAAGGAATACCTTCATCACGCAAATGTTCTTTGGTAATAGTAAGTCCTTTACCAAAGGTGAACATATACCTCATCTTGCTAGTTAGCCAATGGCTAGGAATGTCTCCTAACCACTCCACCCCTGAATCCTTATATTCCGGATAGGGTTGATATTGACCTGTGGTTTTCGGTTCGGCAGCTATCATTTCTGCTCTCCTTGTTGTTGGGCCTGTTGCCAGAAGGGATCTTGCTGCCAATTCGTCGGCATCCCCATATGGGCAAGGGAGATATGGGGATATTTGGCTAGCAGGGCAGCCAACCGTTCCCCCCAGCGAGAAGCGGGGCTGATGGTGCCAAGCATACTCTGCAAGGCCACCAGCACGGGGTAAAGACGCTTCTCCCAGCGGATATGAGGATCAGCAAGCTCAACCTCTTGTTTTAGCCAGTTGACCGCATCAGAGGTGGGTAGCTTGATACTGACCCCCAGCTCACGATTCCAGAGCCTTGCATGGTGAGCACAGATATTGCGGATCAGATTGATGCCTTTAAGCCAGGAGAGGAGCAGCTCGGCATGAGAACCCAAGCCCCGAGCGATAGCCTTTTGATCAGCCGCTCGCAACAAGCCAGCATAGAGGTAGGAGAGATCCCCCCAGGTCAGCATCTCTACCATCATCCAGCAAGGGGGCAAGCGTGGATGCTCGTAACTACATAGATAGTGACGAAGGAAGGTCTCTTGTCGCACCTTCTGGCCCAACGCTTGCCGCTGCTCGTCACTCAGGTTGCGGCGTTTTTCCAACTGTCGTAGATCGCTCTCCAACCGCTTTCGCTCATCATCGAGCTGTCGCTCAAGGCCTGCCAGCAGGCGTTTATGGCCGTACTCACGCTTGAAGTGGCCTTCATCCAGATACCAGAAGGGATCGTTGCCATAGGCTAGTGACATGTGGTTGCACAACTGTGCCCGCACGGCCACCTCGACACGTTCGATAGCATCGAGCACCAGCAGGCGAAGCTCCCTATCGAACACATAAAGTGACAGCAGATCGTCAAAGCGGGTGTCAGGCAGGAAACGATGCTCTCGTGAACCTGGCTGGGTATATGGGATGGCATAGGCCGAGAGCCGATAATAACTGATGTGCGAGAGGTAGCGAGTCGCACGCTCCTCATCGTCGATGATCAGACCCCGTTCACGCCACTGCTGGAGATGCTCAGCAGCACTCTTGGCCGGTTTGTTAAAGCGAGTCATGTCGCCTCCCCCAGTGCTGGCGAGGTTGACGAACGAGCATAAAAAAACCCGCCAATTTGTGCATAACCTGGTATGAAACCAACGTCATAGGCATGGCGGGTGTGTTGCCCGCAATATTAGGTATCGGACGTCCGATAGTCAATCTCTTTGCGTCATATTGCGTGCTATTGCGTCCAACCCCGTCGGCGATTCCTGAGTAGCCAGTATGCATTGGTATCATGAATGCACCTGTGCCAGCAGTTGCATGATCTCCTTGGCGACGGCATCTAGATCAGCATCGATAGCTGCCAAATCGCGGGGCGGCTGGTACTGGTAGAAGTGGCGGTTAAAGGGGATCTCGTAGCCCACGATGCCTACCTGACCATCGAGTGGATCGGTCTTGCTGGTGTCGATCCAGGCATCCGGTACATGGGGCAGCACCTCCCGCTTGAGATAGTCATGGATGTCTTCCCCGAGCGGCACGTTCTCGTAGTCCCGCAGATCGGAACTGGCCTCCACTTCCCCCTTGCTCTTGCACACTTGAGCTTCATCACACTGCTCACCAAAGGTGCTCACCAGCAGTTTGAAGGCGGGGGCTGGCAGCTTAACTGTGCCTAACGCCTTGGTGAGCTGCTTTTTGAACTGCTCGCGGCAGAGCAGCTGCTCGGGCAGGGTCGGCAGGGCCGCTAGGATGGCCTGTTGCAACTCGTTATCAAGCTTGGCCCATCCCTTGTCGGCGGTGAGACTGGCGAGCCGTTCGGCATCCTGCGGGGTGAACGCCAGTTTCAGCGGCCGCTCCACCGTGATACGGCGATAACCGAAGGCGGTGGTGGGGAATATCTTGGCGATCGGGCTCGCCTCGAAACGGCTGGCGAGGCGGACGATTTGCTCAATGGCTTCGTCGCTCAGTTGTTTACGCTTGGAGCCCAACGATTTTCGCATCGGGCTGTGCAGGTCACTGGCGTTGATCAGAAGCACCTTGCCCTTACGGTCGGTCGGTTTGTGGTTCGACAGCACCCAGATATAGGTGGCGATGCCAGTGTTGTAGAACATGTCGGTAGGCAGGGCCACCAGGGTATCGAGCAGGTCATGCTCGAGGATATAGCGGCGGATCTCGCTCTCGCCGCTGCCAGCCCCACCGGTAAAGAGCGGGGAGCCGTTGAGGATGATGCCGATACGGGCGCCCTCTGGCTTCATCTTGGCAATCAAGTGTTGCAGGAACAACAGCGATCCATCGGAGACGCGGGGCAAACCCGCCCCAAAGCGGCCGCTGTGGCCCTTTAGCAGGTGTTCATCCCGGACTTGCTTCTCGACCTTCTTCCAGTCCACCCCGAATGGCGGGTTGGAGAGGCAGTAATCGAACCGATCGGTCGGCAACTGGTCGTCGGAGAGAGTGTTGCCGAGCTTGATGTTGCTGATGTCCTGCCCCTTGATCAGCATGTCGGCCTTGCAGATGGCAAACGACTCGGGGTTGAGCTCCTGGCCAAAGGTGGCGAGACGGGCGGCGGGATTCAACTCGTGCAGGTACTCCATGCCGCAGGAGAGAAAACCGCCGGTGCCAGCGGTGGGGTCATAGATGGTTCGCACCACCCCCGCAGTGGTCAGGGCCTCGTCATCAGCCGCAAACACCAGAGATGTGGTCAGCCTCACGATGTCACGGGGGGTGAAGTGCTCACCGGCGGTCTCGTTAGAGCTTTCGGCAAACTTGCGGATCAGTTCCTCGAACACCAGACCCATGTGGTAGTTGTCGACGGTCTCGGGGGAGAGATCGACGTTGGCGAAGTTGCGGACCACCTTGTAAAGCAGGTCGGCATCTTCCAGCAGATCGATGCTGGCGGCAAAGTTGAAGTGCTCAAACACCTCGAACGCTTCACGGGAAAAGCCCCGCACATAGGCATCCAGGTTGTCACCGATCTGCTTCTCGCCCAGGTTGTCCAGGGTGAGCTTGGCGGTGTTGTAGAAGCTCTGCCCGGCGGCATTGAGCAGCAGCTTATGGCGGGCCAGCTCTGGTAGCGCCTTGGTGCTCTCGGTGGTGGCCAGCACCTTGTCACGGGTCGGGGCCAGCACGCACTCCAGACGACGTAGCACGGTGAATGGCAGGATGATGCGGCCATACTGGGACTGTTTGAAATCACCTCGCAGAAGGTCAGCCACCGACCAGATAAGATTGGCAAGGGATGAGATATTGGTAGTCATGGAAACCCCGTGGGACCGCCTTGCGGTCTGAGACAGACGAAATGGCGGGGATTCTACCACAGCGTTCAGCTGCAGAGCGTGATTCGAGCCTATGACCCAAATATGACTTCAAATTCATGCTGCTGATGTCAGCTGATTTTGCATCGGTCACTTTGCCCAAAATCACGGGGAAGATGGTCATATTAGGTGCTTAATCTGCGAAGTTACCCACTATTTACAGAACTCTATTTCTGAATGAAATCTCGTAGAAAAAGTTCTTAAAAATGCCAAAATTTCAGCAGATCGGCAGACCTACTCAACCTGTCCCAGATGGCTTTCCCATACCTGCTCCCACTTCTTTTGTTCGGTGGCATTATCGCGTGCCTGCCAGAACAGACAGATAGAGTGGGCCAAGTCGGCGGCCATGGCGTGATCACCGTCTCGGCGACATACCAGATAGTGGGCCAGCCAGTTTTGATACTGCTTCACGCTGCGGCCTCCTCATCAGCTTCCACCGTCTCAATGCCACGGGGGACGAAGAAGTTGTTGCTGCGGAGCATGGTATGGGCCTGAGCGTGGAGCGTAGCGTGCTTGAGCTCCTTCGAGCTGAAGTCATGCATGAAATAGTTGAAGAATGCGTCAACAACACGTGGAACTCGCAGGGATTCATTAAAGTTCAACACTATTTTGGCTGCCTGCACTGTCTTGCTCCATGTCGGTTGATTCGCCACTATGGCTTCTGCGTCCCTGCCAACCTGCTCAAGCCAACCCCAACGCTCCTTGAGTTCATCGCGTTCACTACCACGAGCAACCTCGAGGCGAGCCCGGTAGTCGAACAGCTTTTCTCCGAGCCAGATGCAGTAACAGTTCATATGCCGCTCGAAACCTGCTGGAGTCGGGTCGGCCCGACCGGCCCACTTCTGGTAATAGTCACTGAAATCCTGCACCGAGCGTCCGGCCAGGTTGTCCAGCATAACGAAATAGCTCGCCACTTTGCGGGATGTTTTTTCCAAAGCGCGGAAGTTAGGGAACGGCACCTGAGCCCGACGAGCGGTATCAAACATTTTTCTAAGCGGCACCCGGCAAAGCTCGGCACTGGGCCGCTGCTCGTTGGGCAGCAAGCCCCCAGTAACATCTTCGCTGATACCTGGGCAGAGTTCCTCCCGCCAACCTGACTTGAGCGGCCCAAGGGGCAGCAGGGGGCGATAGTCACGACGTTCATGGGCGGCTACCAGATGCAGGGCTCGCTTGACGGCTGGGTGAAGGGGCTTGTTATAGTCGATCACCTTGGCCCCCGCCACCACGCCTAACGGCACAGCAGCTGGGCTCTTGGTGAGCAAACTGGCCCAATCAGACACCTCGGCGACAGTATCCCCCATATCGAGCAGGCTACGCCGTGAGCTGTCGAAGAGGCCAGCGAAGATCACCTCGACCTTACTCTCCTCGTAGCGGTACTCGTTGCCCACCTTGGTACAGACCGACTCCAGCAGCTCCTCGATAAAGCGGCGGGCCAGCGCCGCCCCCAGCTCGGCCCCGAAGACCGACACCTGGATCAACTTGATGGGAAGCTGGTTCAGTTCTTTGGAAGCGGACACGCTCAGTTTGAACTTATTCTTGGCATAATCGACTCTGGCATCGACCCCAGTCATAAACAAGTCGGCTACCCACGGGAGATCCCTGATGGGAGCTACCGCTTCGACCAGTGCTCGCTTGGCCGCATTTTTGGCCGCTGAGGCTGACGCCTCGAAACTGCTCTTCAGGGTCAGCATATCGCCAAGCTTATTGGTCAAAACCTTGCTCCAATCCCCTTTGACAGCCTCGACCACCGTTTCTTTGGCCTGACCTTTCAGATCGCCAAGGTAATCGCCAGCCAACGCCTTCTGCCTTGCATCCAGAATGCTGTCTAGTCGCTCAGCTGTAGTGTCATCAAGCTGCGTGCCCAAGCCAGGAATATAGACTTTGTCATAGGTATATGAAGATGTCAGTGCTGCGGTCATTTCCCTTGGATGCGCTCGAAACAGACGCCCTACATTGGTCAACCGCTGACTGTCCTCATCAACATTTATATTCCGCTGGCGACCATCGAAGAAGAAACCAATCTGCAATGCTAGAGAGCAGGTGCCAATACCCGCCTGATAGAGGCTCTCCTCACGAGCTATACGGCAAGCTAAATCATCCCGGTCGATCATCTTCCTTTCCTCGTACGGTAGGTGTCAACGATACTATCCATCTCTACAACGCAGCTATGGGCCCAGCGTACCATCGGGGTATTGTCAGGCAGCATCAATACACAGAAATCATCCTGTCCCTTTTCCCGTTTGGGCATGGGCAAGGTGACCGAGTGCTTTTCAAATTGGTAGCCTGCTTTCTCTTGCTCCTCGGTCATATCGAGTTCCCAATCGATCTTCACCGTGTCGCCGTCGATCCGATAGGGACCAGCACTACCACCGCCAGCATTTAATCCGTCAAACGCAAACGCATTACTGCCCATTTTACCGTTGACGTAGACGTAGCTGATGGGGCGATCCATCACGGAAGCAACGTCGATAGAGGCCCCACCATGTCGCTCCTGCAACAGAAAGGTCCATCCCAGCCAGAGCACCAGCACAATGGCACTCAACCAACGCCCCCAGCGGGGCATCAAGTCCCACGCAGCAGTGACCATGGTGGAAATAAATCGTGTCAGGCTTCTTTCTACACTCATGCTTGTCTCTTTCGTTTTTCCTGGGCCAAACGCTCAACCAGCGAACTGGTGCCGATGCCGACTTGATTTAGGCTCTCTTCTCGATCAACACGGCACTTCAGATCATCCCAATCCACCATCACTATTTCCTCGTCCGATAGGTATCAACAATGCTATCCATCTGAACCGGGCAGCTACGGGCCCAACGAATCATCGGGGTATTGTCAGGCAGCATCAGTACACAAAAATCATCCTGCCCCTTCTCCCGCTTGGGCATGGGCAAAACCGCTTTATGCACTTCTGGCCTGTAACCAAGCTCGTCATACTGCTTGCGGGTCATCGCCAACTCCCATTTGATCTCGACCGTATCGCCCTCAATCCGATAGGGGCCCGCACTGCCGCCCCCGCCAGCACTGAATCCGTCAAACGCATCTGTGTTGCTGCCCATCTTGCCATTGACATAGACGTAAGTGATGGGCCGGTCAATCACCGACATGAGCACGATAGAGGCCCCGCCATGTCGCTCCTGCAACAGAAACGTCCATCCCAGCCAGAGCACCAGTACAATCGCACTCAACCAACGCCCCCAGCGGGGCATCAAGTCCCACGCAGCCGTGACCATCGTGGAAATAAATCGGGTCAGGCTTCTTTCTACACTCATGCTTGTCTCTTCTGTTCTTCCAGGGCTGCATGCCCACCTTCCAGATAGGCCAATCCCCAGTGCACGAGTTGGGCATCGGTTGCCCCTGCCAGCTTGGCCTTGTCGAGTGCTTTACGCACCATGGCCATCCGCTCACAAGGCGGAAACTGACCGATGTTCTCCCCTGACTGCCAAAGGGCCAGCAGTCGATGGGCTTGCGGTGATCCTTCCAATGCTTGATAGAGTGCCGGGGTCAATTGCACCAGGACTGGTTCTGCCGGGGGGGCAGACAAGCCCAGCTCACGCCAGTTGCCACTGCACTCCCGCAGCCACCAACGACTGATGCCGCCAAAGAGGCCACCAAGCCAAGGGGCATCCTGCTGCTCAAGCTGCAAGGGCAAGGCATCAGGGGTATAGAACCGCAGCAGCATACTGAACTTGCCACCCGGCTCTATCACTCTTGCACCCAGAGCCAACTGCTCTTGCAGTGCTTCTACAGGTCGCTCGCTTTCAATCAGCCCCACGACATGCCCCTGCTCGGCGAGTTCGGCCAGCAAGCCTTCATCCTGTTGTGAGCACAGCCAGAGCCAGGGGCCGAGATTGACCAGCTCAAACAGGTCGTCGTGCAGATAGAGCGGCAAAAACAGCCCCTCACTCAACCTCTCTCGCTGCTCGGCACTGAGATGGGCCGCTTCGAGAAGTGCTACCGTCTTTCCTTCACGCCAGATTGATTCCGGTAGCATCTTACTCTCCCTTCACCACGGCCTCGCCCTGAGCCATGGCCCTCAGCATGCAAGGGATACAGACTGGTTTTTCCAAGGGCGGCATGGCCTTAAACAGTGGGGGCTTGGGTGGAGGGACGACCTCCACCGCACCGGGTAAGCTCGGCATCTGGCCTGCCCAACCAGAGCCAGCTCCCGGACTGCCGCCAGAGTTCATCTTGATGCTGGGACCAACCAGCGTCACCCCACTGGGGTCAACCTTCACAAAGCTGCTGCCAACCTTGAGTGTCAGCTCGGCACCGGCTTCCAGCACGATCTTGTTACCGGATTTCAGGTGCACCTCTTGCCCAGCATCAACCAGCAGGGATTGGCCCAGCTTCTGATGCAGGGAGGCATCTACGGTCAGCGAATAGTCTGCCTTGATGTGATCCCGCTTCTCACCCTCTACCGTCAGGTGGTCATTGGCCTTGATACGGGTCACCCGTTCGTTGTCGATGTCGGTGTGCTGGTCATGCTTGACGTGCCACGCTGCATCATTTTCGATCAGGACGTTGAGGTCTTTCTGACTGTGGATATAGATCTCTTCCTGTCCCGCTTGGTCTTCGAAACGCAACTCGTTAAAACCCTCACCCTGATGGGTCTCGGTACGCAGCACGGTGCGGGTCTTGTTCGCTGGCAGCTCGTAAGGCGGGCGGTTAGTAGCATGGTAGGTACGGCCCGTGACGATAGGCTGGTCAGGGTCTCCTTCCAGAAACTCTACGATGACCTCGTGGCCGATACGCGGGATGGCCATCATACCGTATTGACCACCGGCCCAACCTTGCGAAACTCGTACCCAGCAGGAGCTTTGGTCTAGGCCATCACTGTAGCGGTCCCACGGGAATTGCAGCTTCACCCGGCCATTTTCGTCGCAGTAAATCTCCTCGCCTTCAGGGCCTACCACGATAGCAATCTGGGGACCATCCACCATAGGTTTGTGGGGCATCAATGCTCGCCAAGGACGGTCTGCCTTGACCACCTGAAAGTCGTTAAAGTAGACGGTCGGTTCGCTACCGCCCTCTTCTTCCAGGGCTTGGGGCTGTTTGCCTGTGTGGAAGACCTGCACCACCTGCCAAGCAGTATTGAGGGCTGGATTTCGGTGCTCGCTCAAGGAAAATGTCTGGCCGGGCATCAGTGCTGCCGCATTGGAGCGACCCTGTCCACGGGCAGCATCAGCCCGAAGGGCATCCAGCCGATGTTGGGTAAACGCCTTGCCACTCGGGTCCTGCTTGAAACGACCGGGATAATCGAAGTGCTGGTAGGTATCCCGCTGATGCGTCAGATCACGGCCCTCTTTCTGATGTGCAAGGGCATAATCAGGCGTTTTGAAGCTGTAATCCTTGAGGACCACCTCGCTGGGGCGAACCGCTTCCAGATAGCGAAAGCTGCGGACAAATGAGCCATGCGAAAGGGTCTGATTGGCGGAGTTGAAGAACAGCTCCGGCCCCTTGCCAAGAGCTGCGGGATCATCTGCAAAGACGATGCGGTGCTTGCCCGCTTCAAACTCGTGGAAGTAGAACATCCCCTCTTCGGCGGCGAGCCGGTTGAGGAAATCGATGTCCGTCTCACGGTACTGGACGCAGTATTCCCGCTGAGCATGTTCATGCTTGAGGGCAAAGGCATAGTCGGTGATGCCGTGCTCTTGCAGCAGGATACTGAGGATTTCATCCGGCTTCTGTGCCTGGAAGATGCGGGAGTTTTGGCGAAGGCCCAGCCGCCACAGGGCAGGTTTCACTTCAAGGCTGTAGCGAGTACGACGAAAGCCGCTGTCCCCTTGAGCAAACTCGCTGACAACGCCACAGACCCGACGCTGTAGCTCGCCGTTGTACCACACCAGCAGCTCGCACGGCTTGTCCAGCACATCAACGAAATCGATGTCTGGCTGGTGGCTAGCCAGCTCAAGGGAGAGAGAAAAAGGGGCGTTCAGTTGTTCGTCGAGCTCAAACGCCGCGACCGCAAACGTGTTGTCAGGGAGAGCCCCCACGGTTGCGGTGAATTGAAGTCCGGTTTGATTTGCCATCAGCAACTCCTTTGTGCTTTGCAATCAGGCCACTGATAGCCGGATGGCAAAGCATAAAGTTGATACTTTCGAAAAAAACGACTCGATTGTACCTATGCGGGAGAGGTCAAAACAATCCTTCTTGGCCAAATGCGACATTTTCTGTCAAGAAATCAGAATCGTCTGGCATGTTAGACCACATATTCCTTTGATGCATGTATGACGACTAAGTCATGAATACATTTCATATCGATGGATTTTGCGTTGTTCACAACGAAAACGCGAAATGGGGTCTTGGGGAGGAAAAAAGAGGGGTTGTATTGCTTCTGCCGATCCGTATAGTCGGGGTTGTCGGCGGGCAGACGCCCCCGCACATCGCACCTTGGCTCACGCCATAAGCCCTCGGGGGGCGCCAATTACCCGACCTGATTACCGCCGCTTGGAACACACTCATCCTAATTTTAGTTCCACAGCAGCGGTCATCTAAGAGGAGAGACATCATGTCTCAATCCACCAAATTTGACCTTGAATTTGCCCTGGCCGATGCAGGCCACTCCCTGACTATCAACTTTGCTGCTGTCAAAGAGCAGTTCCCCATTATGGATGTCGCCTCGGCTCTGACCGAGCAAGACGTCAAGAAAGTCGGCTCCAACACCTATCGACTGGACGATGCCAGTTGCCCACTGTGTGGCCATAACGACTGCTTCACCCTCTATCCTGACGACGATAGGTTTAAGTGCTTTAGCTGTAATGAACATGGGGATGTGCTCGACCTGATCGTCAAGTGCGACAAAGCCCGTAGCCCTGCTGATGCAGCCCGCTTGCTTCTGCTGGGCGAGCTGTCAGTCGCCCCGACCGTTCGCAAAGTGGTGAAGCTGGAACAGCCGATCTACACGGCCCCACCAGCTCGCCTGCAAGAGCTCTTCAAACTGGCCGCCAACCACTATCAGGCTCGCCTAGATGTAGAGGAGCTGATGGAGTTACGTGGCCACTCTGAGGAGGTGCTGGTGGAGCTGGGAATCGGCTTCTCCGGTGGCCTGAACAAGGCTCTGAGGGATGCGGGGTTCAGCCAAGAGGAGCGACTTGCCTCCGGTCTGGTCAAGCTTCGCAACGATGCCCCAGATCTGCTTCGTGACTTCTTCCCGAGCGGTGTCTATGTGTTCCCGCACTTCGACCGCAACGGACAAGTCAGTCGCTTCACCTTCAAGGACCCGAGCAAGCAGCACCAGTACCAACTGCCGAGCGCCTGTTGGCTTAACGGGGTGCAGTTCTACGGGGAAGAGTGTCTGAATGCTCCAGGTCCTGTCGCCCTGGTAGAGGGAGAGAATGACCGCCTGTCACTAGTAGATGCCGGTTGGCCGGGCCCTGTGCTGGCTAGCATTGGCACGCTGTCACAGACCCAGCTGGAGTGGTTGAAGCGTGAGCTGGCTGACCGTGACGTCGTAACCTTCTTCGACACTGATGAAGCGGGCGACAAGTACCGTTCCAAGGTGGCCCAACTCGGCCTCAAGTTGACCCAAGTCAAGCTGCCAGATTGCGTGAAGGACATCGACGAATACCTGCATGGCGACAACCCCTTGCCTCTGACCGAACTGGTGGCGGCATTCACCCTAGTTGAGCCTGTGGCTGAGGTCGAAGCCGAAGCCGAAGCCGAAGCCGAAGCCGAAGCCGAAGCCGTTCAGGACGATGATCAGCAGCCGGAAGTAGTCAAGGTCATGCCACGTACTGCCATCTTTGAAAACGAGCTCAACGATTCGGCCAACGCTGAACGGTTCGTGCAGATGCACGGGCATAACCTGAAGTTCGTCCCTGAGTTAGGTGGCTTTATCTACTTCGATGGTACGCACTGGACCCAGAATGACTTGACGCCCATGATCCTTGCTCAAACCGTGGGCAAAGAGATCCAGGAAATCGGACAGATGTTGATCAAGCAGGCGTGCAAGAAAGAGGAGCTGTCTTGGGCCTATGCAGTGCTCAGACACGGTTCTAGCAGCCTTAACCGGGCTGGCATTCAGAACATGCTGGAACTGGCCAAGCCGATGATGACGGCAAGACTGCACGAGCTAAACGCCAATTCGATGCTGTTGGGCACGGCGAACGGTGTCATCGACCTGAAGTCGGGTCGCCTGTTGGCACCGAGACGGGCATTCATGATTACCCACCATAGTCCGGTGGCCTATGACCCAGCCGCTGTCTGCCCGCGATGGGAACAGTTCATCAGCGAGATCACCTGTGACGATGCCGAGTATGCCGCCTTCCTGCAACGTTGTGTGGGCTACTGGGTCACCGGCCGCACCGACGAACAGCTCCTGTTCTTCCTTCACGGGGGCGGCTGCAACGGCAAGAGTACCTTCATGTCGGTCATTCAGCAGTTGCTGGGAGAGTTCAGTCGGCAGATCAGCAGTAACGTCTTGCTGTTCAACCGCAACGGCAATACCGGTCCGAACCCGTCCCTGACTAAGCTGGTAGATGCACGCCTCGTAGTTGCCAACGAGCTGCCAGAGGGGGCCCGTATGGATGAGAACCTGGTGAAGGCCATGACGGGGGATGACGTGATTGTCGCTCGTGCTCCCTACGCCAAGAAGGAGATGGAGTTCCGCCCATCCTTCTCTCTGGTGATGGTGGGTAACCACAAGCCCGAGATCCGCGATACCAGCAATGGCATGTGGCGTCGGATGTTGATGCTGCCCTTCAATGCCTCCTTCACGAAGGCACAGCTGGACCCCATGCTGATGGAGAAGCTACGGGCCGAGATGCCAGGCATTCTGAACTGGGCCATCCAGGGCTGCCAGATGTGGCAAGAGCAGAGGCTCAAGGCATCGATTCCTGCTCGCCTCAAGCAGGATGTCGAGACCTACCGTGCCGAGTCGGATATGGTAGGCTGCTTCCTGGAAGAGTGCACACAGACCAGAGCCGGGGCCAAAGTGCCCATAGCGAGGTCTACGCAGTCTACAGCCGCTGGGCACAGCAGAACGGTGAATGGGCCATGAAGCAGTTGGCCCTCAAGAAGAAGCTGATTGAGAAGGGCTTTGCTGTCCCCCGCTATAACAGCAAGGCAACCGTCATCGGATTGACCCTGCTCGATAGCGAGATGGCGGACATGACGGTCTCAACCCACCGAGAGCAGCCGGAGACAGGAGCGAACTACACAGTATGACGAATGGGGGGCCTGCGGGCCCCTCTGCCGTTTTTGATTTTCCCGTTTTGCCCGCCAACAAAGGAGAAGGGTCCAAACCAAGCAGTAAATCTGCTTAAATTTTAGCTATTTATAGAACTTTTTCTGTATGAGGCTTCGTAGAAAAAGTTCTTAAAAATGCCAAAATTTCAGCATCTAGGCAGACCCACCCTTCCCTTTATCCGGCATCAGCAAAGGATGACAGGGCCGCCTCTATCACCTCATGGAGCTTATCCAGCGAGACATCCCCTCCATATCGGTCATAGCTGATCGCCCCGTTGGTGTGACCCAAGATCGCCGCCGCATACTGCAATGGCACACCGTGATCTTTGAGGGCTGTCCCCACGGTATGCCGCAGGCTGTGGAAATCCTTGTCGACGGGGCGATGGCGGCTAAACCACTGCCCCCACAGGTGGCTGTATCCATCCTGGCGATATTGCAGTTCAGGGAAGAGGCGTCCCCCTACCCTCCCCTTCACAAACTCGATGAAACCGCTCTGGAGGAGGTGTCGATGGAGAGGAACGAGGCGTGCACTGTTGGCCGTCTTGAGTTTCTGGTCTGGTCGTTCGCTGCGAATATTCAGGCACCATATACCGTCAACCTGTTGCACATCATCGGCATAGAGCTGACAGATTTCGTTGGCACGAGCTCCGGTGAACAGACCCAGCAGAGCAATCCACCTACGGTGGGGCTCTTGCTGCTTAGCCCACCCGATAAACTTGCGACGTTCTTCCGCTGTGTACCCACTTCGTGAGTTCACCTCCTTGGCTCGCTGTAGCTTCAATCCGGCGAAGTGGTTGATGACCCCATCCTGATGGTTAGCCAGCCAGTTAAACAGCAGGGAGAGCTTCTGGAGATACTTGTTGATGGTGGTCGGGCTCTTGCCGGAGTTCAGCAGCTCCTCCTTGAACTTGACCACGTCCGCTTTGCCGTAGTCAGCGGCCGATCTATCACCCAGCGCCTCGATAAAGGAACCGATGTAGTTCTTCTGGTTACTGAGCTCTTTCGGTGCCCAAGAGAGGGCCTTCTCTTTCAGATAGCGGTCACTCAAGACCGACAGGAGCGGAGCACGCGGTTTGGTCGCCGGAGTCATCGGCTGGGCTACTGATTGCTCATGTGGGGCAACATTGACGTCTGCAGGCAACTGAATGGGCTTGGGTCTGGAACGCACGCAGGCAAGCAGCTGGGTCACCTTGTGACGTGCACAAAGTTTGTCTCGGGTATGCAGGGATTTTTTGATCTCTTTACGACGACCACAGGGGAGCGTGGTGACTTTCCGGTAATACCAGATGCCGTGGGGACTGAGCCAGAGATTCATTGATGAGCTCCTTGTCGTCCACACAAAGTGGATGACCAAGGGCTTTAGGAAGCTAACTTATTGAATTGCAGAAACAAGTGGTGGCCCTACCAGCCACATCCCGGCACTCGAGTCCCCCGCCTTGGCTGCTACCTTCCGGTCCTGACCAGGTCGACGGGTTATCAATGCGAGAGGACCAATAGGACCACCGGCGAGGAGAATAGGCAAACTGGGCGTTCAATGCAATGGCTTTCTGCCCTCCAACAGATCGTTTGCCTTATTTTTCAACAAACTGGCCAAGGGTTCAGCTAAACAGCATGAATTTCGCCCCCACCAGCAGCATCAGCAGGGCAAATGCCTGCTTGAGTCGCTGCGGAGAGAGTCTGTGTGCCAGTTTGGCCCCCACCCGGGCAAACTGGGTACTGGTGAGCACAATACCAATCAGGGCTGGCAGATAGATGTAGCCCACACTCCACTCGGGCAGATCCGCATGCCCCCATCCGGCATAGAGATAGCTCAGGCTACCCGCCAGCGCGATCGGCATGCTACAGGCAGCAGAGGCCGCTACCGCGTTGCGCATCGGCACGCTGTTCCAGCTCAGATAAGGCACGGTGAGCGAGCCACCACCTATGCCAAATAGTGCCGACATCCAGCCGATAACGGTGCCTGCGATGCCGGTACCGAGCGCTCCCGGCAGATGGCGCTCCGCTTTGGGCTTGAGATTGAGCCCCATCTGCAGCGCCATGATCCAGGCAAAGCAGCCAATGATGATGTTGAGGGTGCTGGCACTGAGCAGATTGGCGGTCATACCGCCGAGCCAGGCGCCAAGCAGCATGCCGGCACCGAGCCTGCGGATCATCACCCAGTCGACCGCTCCGGCCTCCTGATGGGCCCGCAGCGAACTGAAACCGGTGAAGATCATGGTCGGCAGCGAGGTGCCAAGTGCCAGATGGGTGATGATATCGGGATCGACCCCCTGCGCATGAAAGCTCACCACCAGCACCGGCACTATGATAAGGCCGCCGCCGATCCCGAACAGTCCCGCCAGCATGCCGGCGAAAGCCCCCAGCAGCAGATAACCCATAAACAGCATAAAAATTCCTTCCGAGGCGCTGCAGCGAACAAAGAGGGCGCTGCACATAAAAAAAGAGATGGCCCTTGGGCCATCTCTTTATTGTGCCGGTTAACTCAAGGGAATGGTACCGTCCATCACCTTGTAGAAGGCCAGCACCGCGCAACCGAGCAGGGCCGCCGTCATCCCCTGCTCCAGCCGGTTGAGGCCGCGCAGCCCGTGGTGCTGGCGCGCCTTCCAGTAGATGAAGATGCCGGGGCTGTAGAGCAGTGCCACCAGCAGCAGGTACTCAACCCCGGCGGCATAGACCAGCCAGCAGCCGTAGCCGGTGGCCACCAGCGCCAGGAACAGGTCGCGCTTGCGCTGATGGGGCTGGCCTGCGTAGGTCTCCCCTTTCAGCGCCAGCTTCAGCCCGTAGGCGCCGGAGAAGACGTAGGGCACCAGCGCCGCCGAGGTGGCAATGTTGACCAGCGCCAGATAGGTGCTGCTCTGGAAGTAGATGATGATGAGGAAGGTCTGCACCAGGCAGGTGGAGCACCAGAGCGACACCTGCGGCGAGCCGTTCTTGTTCTCCTTGGCAAACCAGCCAGGGAACACGCCGGTCTTACCCGCGATGTAGGGCACTTCCGCCGCCAGCACGGTCCAGCTCAGCAAGGCTCCCATCACCGAGATCACCAGGCCGATGTTGATGAGCCAGGCGCCCCAGGGGCCAACCACGGCCTCCAGGATCATGGCGGTGGAGGGGTTCTTGAGGGCCGCCAGTTGCGGCTGGTTCATGACCCCCAGCGAGAACAGGGTCACCATCACGTAGAGCGCCAGGGCACCCAGCAGCGCCAGCACGGTGGCACGGCCCACGTCCTTGCGATGACGGGCACGGGCGGAGACCACCACGGCCCCCTCGATGCCGATGAAGACCCAGAGCGTCACCTTCATGGTGGACTTGACCTGATCCATCACCGAGCCCAGCTCAGGGGTGCCCTGACCCCAGATATCCAGGGTGAAGGTCTCCATGTTGAAGGCAAGCAGGATGGCCACGCAGAAGACGATGAGCGGCACCATCTTGGCGATGGTGGTGACGATGTTGACCAGCGCCGCCACCTGAATGCCGCGCAGCACCAGGGCGTGCACCGACCAGATCAGCAGGGAGGCGAGCGTGATGGCCACCGGCGTGTTGCCGTCACCGAAGATCACCTTGTCCGGCGTGTCGAAGAAGTAGCTCAGCGCACTGAACACCACGATGGCGTAGGAGACGTTGGCCAGCAGCTGACAGAGCCAGTAGCCCCAGGCGGCGTTGAAGCCGATGAAATCACCGAAACCGGCCTTGGCATAGCTGAAGATACCGCCATCGAGATCCGGGCGACGCATGGAGAGGTTCTGATACACCAGCGCGAGGCAGATCATGCCGATACCGGTGATGGCCCATCCCAGCGCGACGGCCCCGGCACTGGCATGAGCGGCAATGTTTTGCGGCAGACTGAAGACTCCGGCACCGACCATGGAGCCGATCACCAGCGAGATGAGGGCACCAAGCCCCAGTTTCTTGTCCATCTCAATCCTGTTTAATTAGGCGGCGGCAGAGCGTCCGTATTCATACTGCGCGCAATATGGGAGGGGCTAGAAATCCGTACCCCGTGAAAAAGGCGGCAACTATATTGCATGACTATTCCGACCGCAATCCCTCGTACCGTCAATCATGCACCGTCTTGACCGCGCGCAATTTTACAGCACTGACCCCGGGGGCCTGTGAGCTGGTTCAAATTAAGAAAGACCCGTTGATATTTCACATTTTTCCATGACCTGAGCCCCGTTTTTACGGATCAGACCTGCATGAGAATGCAGCTTGCAGCCGAGGTCGACAAACCCGGCTGCTGACAAACGTTTCAATAAAAATGCCCCTGCGCCGGGGGCCAGGGGCATCTGCAACAGAGCGCCGATATTCAGAGGCGCAAGCCGCCGTCCAGCTCGATCATCCTCCCAGACAAATAGTCATTGGCGAGAATAAAATGCACCGTCTGGGCCAGCTGTGCCGCCTGCCCGAGGGTCCCCACCGGGATGGCCTGCTGCATGCGGGCCATCGCCTCCGGCTTCATCGCCGCCGTCATGTCGGTGGCAAACACCCCGGGAGCGATACCCATCACCCGGATGCCGTGGCGGGCCAGCTCCTTCCCCCAGGTGACCACCAGCGAGGCCACCCCCGCCTTGCTGGCGGCATAGTTGCTCTGGCCGATGTTGCCGGCGCGGGCGATGGAGGAGATGTTGATGATGACCCCCCCCTCCCCGCCGGTGGCCATCAGCGCCGCCCCCTCGCGCCCGCACAGGAAGGTGCCGGTGAGGTTGACGTCGATGACGCTCTGCCACTGGGCCAGGCTCATCTTCTCCGTCAGCGCCCCCTCCTTCACCTTGATCAGCATGCCGTCGCGCAGAATGCCGGCGCAGTTGATGAGGCCGTGCAGGGCACCAAACTGCCCCTTGATGGCGGCGAAGGTCGCCTCGACCTCCGGCTCGCTCGCCACGTTGCAGACGAACAGGGCGCACTGGCCGTCACGGCTGCGCACTTCCGCCTCGGTCACCTCCAGATCGGTGCGGTTGACGTCGATGAGCGCAAGTTGCGCCCCCTGCTCCGCCAGACTCAGGGCGATGGCGCGGCCCAGCCCCCTGCCCGCCCCCGTGATGGCGATGACTTTCTGTGTGATATCCATAAATGCTCCTGGTGAGATGGCCGGTGACTGTCGAGTCAAAGACTATCGGGTAAAAAGGTAGATAGCGGCCCTTAACCCGGCTCTGTCTTGTCCAGATAGAGTTCGACGATGCTGGAAAAATCCCGAGCCCCCTGCCCCTTGGTGGCGTGCAGGTTGAAGAGGTTGCGGGCCAGGGCCCCCATGGGCACGGCGCTGTGGGCATGCTCGGCCAGGGCCATGGCGAGCCCTAGGTCTTTGACCATCAACCGGGTCATGAAGCCCCCCTGATAGTTGCGCGACGCCGGTACGTTTTCCATCACCCCGGGCCAGGGGTTGTAGCGCTCGAGACTCCAGTTGTTGCCCGAACTCTTGCCCATGATGGTGGAGAGCACCCCCGGATCCAGCCCCTCCTTGACCCCGAGCGCCAGCGCCTCGGCAGTGCCCGCCATGTGGATGGCGAGCAGCATGTTGTTGCACATCTTGGCGATCTGGCCGGCGCCGAGCGCCCCGGCGTGAAACAGGTTCTGCCCCATGCAGGCAAGCACGGGTTTGGCCGACTCAAAATCCGCTTGTTCGCCACCGACGATGAAGGTGAGCGTACCCGCCGCCGCGCCGGCCACCCCCCCCGAGACGGGGGCATCGAGAAAACGGATGCCGCGCGCCTGCGCCGCCGCCCCCACCTGACGGGCCGAGGCCACGTCGATGGTGGAGCAGTCGATGACCAGGGCGCCGAGCGGCAGGGCCGCCAGCAGATCCTGCCCGCCCCGTTCACCGGCGCTCTCGCCCAGCCAGAGGCTGCGCACATGCTCGCCCGCCGGCAGCATGCTGATCACCAGCTCGCAACCGCTCACCACCTCGCGGGCATCGCCGGCGGCGATACAGCCGGCCTCGATGGCCCGGGTCAGGCTCTCGGCCACCAGATCAAACACCTGCACTGTGTGTCCCGCCCGGGCCAGGTTGGCGGCCATGGGGCCTCCCATGTTGCCAAGCCCGATAAATCCAATCCTTGTCATGGTCTGTTCCTTGTGTGTGATCGCCCGTCAGCAGGGACGCAGGGGGTTGTTCCCCTCGGGCCAGCGATAGAAGTCATCCAGCCAGGCCTCGCCCGTCTGCGGGGCCTGCCAGCGGGGTGATTTGTCCTTGTCGATGAGCAGCGCCCGTACCCCTTCCACGAAATCCCCTTTGAGCACGCAGTTGACCGAGAGGGCCAGCTCGTCGGCAAACACCTCGGCCAGCGACTGGCGCCGAGCCTGCCAGAACTGGCGCCAGAGGATGGCGCGGCTGATGGGGCTGCCGCTCTGGCAAGTCTCCCGCGCATGGGCCAGCGCCGGTTCGGCCAGCTCGGTGCCCTCGAGGCGTGCCAACACCCCTTGCAGGGAGCGGCCGGCCAACATCGCATCGATGCGGGCCTGGTGGGGCAAGAGCACGGGGGCTGGCAGCGTCTGGCCAAGGGATCGCTGCAAGCCGGCCAGCAGCCCCTCAATCTGCTCGCTGGCGTCGGCAGCGCCGGACCAGTCGAGGGCGGCGAGGCGCGCCGGCAGCTCCGCCAGCTCGCGGCTCGCCATGGCGTGATCCGCCAGACCCAGGCCGATGGCGTCCGCCCCGTTGAAGCGGGCCCCGGTGAGGCCCAGCCAGAGCCCGAGCCGCCCCGGCATGCGGCTCAAAAACCAGCTGGCCCCCACATCGGGGTAGAGGCCTATGGTCACCTCCGGCATGGCGAACAGGCTCTTTTCGGTCACCACTCTAAAACTAGCCCCGGCAAAGAGACCGATGCCGCCCCCCATGCAGATGCCGTCCGCCACGCAGATGAGGGGCTTGCTGTAGCGATGGATGTGATGATCGAGCCGGTACTCCTGCTCGAAGAAGTCGCGGGCATAGCCAAACAGTGCCGACTCGCTCGCCTCCTGTTTGCGGTAGTAGAAGGAGCGGATGTCGCCACCGGCGCAAAACGCCTTCTCGCCGGCCCCCTGCAGCAGCACGCAGACGATGGCCGGATCCTGCTCCCAGCGGGTCAGCGCCGCCTGCAGCAACTGGATCATCTCAAGGCTCAGGGCGTTGAGGGAGGCGGGGCTGTCCAGGGTCAGCATGCCAATGTGACGACCATCCGCCGTGGGGTGGGTCTCGATGCGCACAGGCTCACTCATGGCGAGCCCCCGCAGACAGGGTGCGAGCCCCTGAGACATGGCGGGCCGCCATCATTACCTCATTCATCCTACACACCCTCACTCTTTACCGGCTTGGATTGGTCGTAATGCCAGCGTGGGGATCGCTTCTCGAGGAAGGCGGCCACCCCTTCACGCTGGTTGGCATCGTCAAACAGGGTGAGAAACAGGCTGCGCTCGAGCGGTAGCGCCGCGTCCCGATGGCCGCTGCGCCCCTGATTGATGAGCTGCTTGCAGGCGCGCAGGGCACTCGGGCTCTGGCGCTCCACCAGCTGGGCCATCTGGTGCGCCGCCTCCCAGGCGTGGCCCTCCTTCACCACCTCCTCCACCAGCCCCATCTCGTAGGCCAGGGTGGCGCTCACCTTCTCGCCGCAGAGGATCATCCGCTTGGCCCAGCCCGGCCCCACCAGTTCGGTCAGGCGCTGGGTGCCGCCAGCGCAGGGCAGCAAGCCCACCGAGGCCTCCGGCAAGCCCAGCTTGGCCTGCTGCTCGGCAATGCGGATGTCGCAGGCCAGCGCTACCTCCAGGCCCCCCCCCATGGCGTAGCCATTGATGGCGGCGATGCTGACCCCGTGAAAGCGGGCCAGCGCCTCGAAGGCGCGGCCAAAAGCCTCGGCCACTTCGCGGGCGTGCTCCAGGTTGCCGTCGGCAAACATGTTGAGGTCGGCGCCGGCACAGAAGAATTTGTCCCCGGCCCCGCGGATCACCAGCGCCACCACGTCGGGGCGGCTGTCGAGCTCCACCATCATCTGCAGGAAGGCCTGCAGGCTGGCGAGGGTCCAGGTGTTGGCGGGAGGATGGTCGAGGGTGATGTAGGCCACGTGACCGTGATATTCGAGCCTGATCCTTGTCATTGCGTTGTCCTTGTCAAAAAACCTGCCCCATGATGACAGGGTTGAATGGAGCCGACCTGCGGCTGGCTCACAAAGCCTGACGACGCGCCACGCCAGCCCCGTCGTCAGGGCGGGCTGCCGGGTACGGCGGCCCCACCTCGCTACTCCAGCGCCAGCCCGGGCTCGGCCAGCAGACGGCGGGCGATGATGAGCCGCATCACTTCATTCGTCCCTTCCAGAATGCGGTGGACCCGGGTATCGCGCAGGTAGCGCTCGAGCGGGTACTCGCGGATATAACCATAGCCGCCAAAGAGTTGCAGGGCGTCGTCGCAGACGCGGTGACCCACGTCGGTGGCAAAACGCTTGGCCATGGCGCACCAGGCGCTCTTGTCCGGCGCTCCGGCATCGAGCCAGGCGGCCGCCTGGCGTACCAGCAGCCGGGCAGCGGCCAGTTCGGTGGCCATGTCGGCCAGGCGAAACTGCACGCTCTGAAATTCGCTGATCGGGTGGCCAAATTGCTGGCGCTGCTGCACATGAGCCAGGGCATCGTTGAGGGCCTGCTGGGCGGTGCCGACAGAACAGGTGGCGATGTTGATGCGCCCGCCATCGAGCGCCTGCATGGCGAACTTGAACCCTTCCCCCTCCTGCCCCAGCCGGTAACGGGCGGGGATGCGCACGGCGCTGAAGTTCACCTCCCGGGTCGGCTGGCTGTTCCAGCCCATCTTCTCTTCCGCCTTGCCATAACTCACGCCGGGGGTCTGGGCCGGTACCATGAAGGCGGAGATCCCCTTCGCCCCCTCACCACCGGTGCGGGCCATCACCACCAGCACGTCGGTGCTGCCAGCGCCCGAGATGAACACCTTGCTGCCGTCGAGAAGGTAATCCTCGCCATCGCGCACGGCGCGGGTTTTGAGGGCCGCGGCATCGGATCCGGCGCCCGGCTCGGTGAGGCAGTAGGAGCCCAGCAGTTCGCCGCCGGCAAGCCTTGGCACCCACTCCTCGGCCACCTCGGGAGGCAGCCAGCTGCCCAGCATCCAGCTCACCATGTTGTGGATGGTCAGATAGGCGGTGGTGGAGGTGCAGCCCATGGCGAGGCGCTCGAAGATGAGGCTGGCATCGAGCCTCGGCAGGCCGAGGCCGCCATACTGCTCCGGGGTGTAGAGGCCACAGAAGCCAAGCGCCGCCGCCTGCTTGATGGTAGGGATGGGAAACTCATGTTCCTTGTCCCAGCGCGCGGCATGGGGCTTGAGCGCCTCCTCGGCAAAAGCGCTGGCGGCCTCCACATAGGCCTGCTGATCCGGGGTCAACGTAAAATCCATCTTGTTCGCTTCCTTGTATTTGTTCGATCCGTTTCTGTCAGTGGGTGCGCCCGGGCAACCTGCCATCAGCGCAGCTGAATGGTCATGTTGGGGCCGCCGGGAATGTCTTCGTCGAACCAGCGTTCAGTGACCGTCTTGGTCTCGGTGTAAAAACGCACCGCCTGCTTGCCGTAGGCGTGCAGATCCCCGTAGAAAGAGCCGCGCCAGCCGGTGAAGGAGAAGAACGGCAGCGGCACCGGGATGGGGACGTTGATCCCCACCTGGCCCACCGCCACCTCGTGACGAAACTTGCGGGCAGCAGCGCCACAGCTGGTGAAGATGGAGGTGCCGTTGCCGTAGGGGTTGTCGTTGATGAGGGCGAGCGCCTCATCGAGGCTCGCCACCTCGAGACAGGCCAGCACGGGCCCGAAGATCTCCTCCTGGTAGATGCGCATCTCGGGGGTCACGCCGCGAAACAGGGTCGGCCCCACCCAGTTGCCCACCGGGTAGCCGGGCACGTCGCAAAAACGGCCGTCCAGCAGGCACTCGGCGCCCTCGGCGATCCCCGCCTCGATGAGCCCCTCCACCCTGATTTTGGCCTCCGGGCTGATCAGGGGGCCGTAGGCGGCCTCGGGATCGTGCCAGACGCCGGGTTTCACCTTGGCGAACTCGGCGGCGAGCTCGGGGATCCACTCCCGGGCACTGCCCACGAACACCGCCACGCTGATGGCCATGCAGCGCTGACCGGCGGCGCCGACCCCGGCCCCCACCAGGTTGCTCAGCACCTGCGCCTTGTTGGCATCCGGCATGATCACCATGTGGTTCTTGGCCCCGACAAAACACTGGGCCCGCTTGAGCCGGGAAGTGGCGCTGCGATAGACGTGGCCGCCGACCCGGGCCGAGCCGACGAAACTGACCGCCTTGATGTCGGGATGGGCCAGCAGTGCATCCACCTGCTCGGCGCCGCCGTGCACCACCGACAGAATGCCCCTGGGGGCTCCCGCCTCGGCAAACAGCTCGGCCAGCCGCATGGGGGTGAGCGGATCCTGCTCGGAGGGCTTGAGCACGAAGCCGTTGCCGCAAGCCACCGCCAGCGGGAACATCCAGAGCGGGATCATGGCCGGAAAGTTGAAAGGAGTGATACCAAGGCAGACCCCGAGAGGCTGCACCCAGGAGTGGCCGTCGACCCGTCGCGCCACGTTGCCCATGGTCTCCCCCAGGGTCTGACTGGCGATGGCGCAGGCCTGCTCCACCACCTCGATGCCGCGCCACACATCTCCTTTGGCATCCGCCAGATTCTTGCCGGTCTCCTGGGCCAGCAGGGCCGCCAGCTCGTCGTGATGCGTCTTCAAGAGATGCTGGTAGTTGAACATCACCCGGGCTCGCTCGGAGGCCGGCACCTCCCGCCACAGTAGATAGGCGTCGTGAGCGGTGCGCACCGCCAGTTCAATTTCCGCCGAGGTGGCTTTTGGCACCCGCGCCAGCAGGCTCTGATCCGCCGGGTCGGTCACCTCGATCCACTGCTCGCTCGCGGAAGGGTACGCCTCCCCGCCGATGTGCAGTGGCACGTCGCCAAACCGGGTCTGATGGTTGTTCATGGGCACTCTCTCCTTGCTGGCACATCATGGGCCGCTTGCGAACGGACCATGGGCACTCCTGTGACGGGGGCCATCACGACCGGGCAATCGCCCTTGCCGTCATGGCGCAACAAATTTACCTTAGACTAACAATCAATTTACGTTTACGCTAACGTAAACTTAAATCACAAATGGACTGACCAGTTTGGCCCCCTGTTTCAGCTCGGCCGCCAAGCTGTCATCCCCTTCATATGAGGAGAGCAAGGATGCATGCAGTGATGGACGAGACCCTGTGCGCCCTGACCGAGCAGGTCGAGGCCTTCTGCCAGAAAGTGATCGCGCCGCGCGCCAGCGACATCGATCAGAGCAACGTCTTCCCCCGCGATCTCTGGCCCCGCATGGGTGAGCTGGGTCTGCACGGCATCACGGTGGCAGAGGAGTATGACGGGGTGAACCTCGGCTATCTGGCCCATGTGCTGGTGATGGAGCAGGTGAGCCGCGCCAGCGCCTCGGTCGGCCTCTCCTACGGCGCCCACTCCAACCTCTGCATCAACCAGATCCACCGCCACGGCACGCCGCAGCAGAAAGCGCGCTACCTGCCCCCGCTGGTGAGCGGCGAGCATGTGGGGGCGCTGGCCATGAGCGAGCCGGGCGCTGGCTCCGACGTGGTGAGCATGCGCCTCACCGCAGTGCGCGAGGGGGATCACTTCGTGCTCAATGGCAACAAGATGTGGATCACCAACGGCCCGGATGCCGACACCTTCGTCATCTATGCCAAGACCGATCCCGCCGCCGGTCCCAAAGGGATTTCAGCCTTTATCGTCGAGGCGGGGACTCCCGGTTTTTCCACCGCCCAGAAGCTCGACAAGCTCGGCATGCGCGGTTCCAGCACCTGCGAGCTGGTGTTCGACAACTGCCGGGTGCCGCAAGCGAACCTGCTGGGCCCCTTGCACGGCGGCGTCAAGGTGTTGATGAGCGGGCTGGATTACGAACGGGTGGTGCTGGCGGCCGGCCCCCTTGGCATCATGCAGGCCTGCATGGACGTGGTGCTGCCCTATGCGCGCGAGCGCAAGCAGTTTGGCCAGCCCATCGGTGAGTTCCAGCTGGTGCAGGGCAAGCTCGCCGACATGTATACCCGCCTCGCCAGCAGCCGGGCGCTGGTCTACTCGGTGGCCAGCGCCTGCGATCAGGGCCGCACCAGCCGCAAGGATTGCGCCGCCGCCATCCTGTTTGCCGCCGAAAATGCCACCCAGATGGCGCTCGATGCCATCCAGCTGCTCGGCGGCAACGGCTACATCAACGAATACCCCACCGGCCGCCTGCTGCGGGACGCCAAGCTCTACGAGATCGGCGCCGGCACCTCGGAGATCCGCCGCTGGCTCATCGGCCGCGAGCTGATGGGAGATAACGCATGAGCAGGATCCACTCCCGCCTCGACACCGCCAGTCCCGACTATGAGGCCAATCGGGCCGCCATGCAGTCACTGGTCGACGATCTCAATGCCCGTCTGGAGGAGATAGCCTTGGGCGGGGGCGCTGCCAACAACGCCCGCCATCAGGCCCGTGGCAAGCTGCTGCCCCGCGAGCGCATCAACCAGCTGCTGGACCCGGGCTCCCCCTTTCTCGAACTCTCGGCGCTGGCCGGCTGGCAGGTCTATGACGAGCCGGTGCCCGCCGCCGGCATCATCACCGGCATCGGCCGGGTCTCGGGGCGCCTGTGCATGCTGGTGGTGAACGATGCCACCGTGAAGGGCGGCACCTACTACCCGCTCACGGTGAAAAAGCACCTGCGTGCCCAGGCCATCGCCGAGCGGCTGCGCCTCCCCTGCCTCTATCTGGTGGATTCCGGCGGCGCCTTCCTGCCGATGCAGGACGAGGTGTTCCCCGACCGGGATCATTTTGGCCGCATCTTCTACAACCAGGCCCGCATGTCGGCCCAGAACATCCCCCAGCTGGCGGTGGTGATGGGGCTCTGTACCGCCGGTGGCGCCTACGTGCCCGCCATGGCGGACGAGTCGATCATGGTCAGGGAGCAGGCCACCATCTTTCTGGCGGGCCCGCCGCTGGTCAAGGCCGCCACCGGCGAGGAGATCAGCGCCGAGGCCCTTGGCGGCGCCGAGGTGCACTGCGCCCATTCCGGGGTGGCGGATCACATGGCCCGCGACGATGGCCACGCCCTGACCATCGCCCGCACCCTGGTGACCCACCTGGGCAACGAGCCGGTAGAGACCAGCCCCGGCTATGAGCCCCCCTGCTACCCCATCGAGGATCTCTACGGCCTGGTAGGCACCAGCCTCAAGCGCCCCTATGACGCCCGGGAGCTGATCGCCCGGCTGGTGGATGGCTCGGACTTTGACGAATTCAAGGCGCTGTTCGGCACCACATTGGTGACCGGCTTTGCCCGGATCTGCGGCATGCCGGTGGGGATCCTCGCCAACAATGGCGTACTGCACAGCGACAGCGCCCAGAAGGGGGCCCACTTCATCCAGCTTTGCAACCGGCGCGCCATCCCGCTGATCTTTTTACAGAACATCACCGGCTTTATGGTGGGAAGCCAAGCTGAGCGCGAAGGGATCGCCAAGCACGGCGCCAAACTGGTCACCGCCGTGGCCTGCAGCCGGGTGCCCAAGATCACCCTGATCGTCGGCGGCAGCTTTGGTGCCGGCAACTACGGCATGTGCGGGCGCGCCTACGACCCCGATTTTCTGTTCAGCTGGCCCAACAGCCGCATCTCCGTCATGGGCGGCGAGCAGGCGGCCGGGGTGCTGGTGCAGGTGCGCCGGGACAAGCTGGCGGCTGAGGGCAAGCCATTGAGCGAGCAGGAGGCGGCCGCCATCCGCGCCCCGGTGATCGAGCAGTATGAGCGTCAGGGTCACCCCTACTACGCCAGCGCTCGCCTGTGGGATGACGGCGTCATCGACCCGGCCCAGAGTCGCACCGTGCTGGCGTTGGCGCTGGCGGCCTGTCAGGGGGCCGAGACCGGCCCGGAACAGTACGGCATCTTCCGGATGTAAGGAGTTCACATGTCCGATCCACTCAGTCACGCTCTCCAGCCCGGTTTTCGGCTGGAGCGACATGGCCCGCTGGCCGAGCTGGTGCTCGACCGCCCGGCCCGCCACAACGCCTTCGACGCCGACCTCATGCTGGGGTTGCTCGACTGCCTCGACGAGCTGGCCCACACCCACGGCCAGACCCTCGCCGATCGCCCCCACGCCTTGCTGCTGCGGGCCGAAGGCAAGCATTTTTGTGCCGGCGCCGACCTCAACTGGATGCGCAACCTGGCTCATGCCGATTTCGAGCACAATCGGGAAGACGCCCGGGTGCTGGCCCGGCTGATGCAAACCCTGGACGAGCTCCCCTTCCCCACGGTGGCGCTGGTACAGGGCGCCGCCTACGGCGGAGCGCTGGGCCTCATCTGTGCCTGCGATCTGGTGCTGGCCGCCGATGACGCCCGCTTCTGCCTCTCCGAGGTGAGCCTCGGGCTGGTGCCCGCGGTGATCAGCCCCTACGTGGTGCGCGCCATGGGAATGCGCCAGGCCCGCGCCCTAATGCTCTGCGCCGAACCGTTCGATGCGGTGACCGCCTGCCGCCTCAACGTGGCGCACCGGCGCTGCCCGCCGGATCAGCTGCTGGCCGAAGGGCGCGCGCAGGCCCTGCGCCTGTGCCGCAACGGGCCAGAGGCGATGAAAGAGACCAAGCGGCTGCTGGCCGCCCTCGAGAGCCACGGCGCCAGCCTGCACGAAGAGAAAACCGTCGAGACCATCGCCCGGGTACGGGTCGGTCTTGAAGCCCAAGAGGGGATGCAAGCCTTCTTCGACAAACGCCCCCCCGCCTGGCGCCCCCGTTTCAAGGACGAAGCATGACTCAATACCACCCCATCAAGCGCCTGCTGATCGCCAACTGTGCTCAATATAACTGGCGTGTGGATCAACACGCTTCGCACTTGTGCGCCTTGAACAACAGGGAGTCAGCATGACCCATCACACTCCAATTAAGCGCCTGCTGATCGCCAATCGCGGCGAAATCGCCGTGCGCATCATCAAGACCGCGAGGCGCCTCGGCATTCACACCATCGCCCTCTACTCGGACGCCGATGCCCGCGCCATGCATGTACGGGAAGCCGACGAAGCCTGGCATCTGGGGCCAGCCCCCGCCCGGGAGAGCTACCTCGACACTGGCAAGGTGCTGCGCATCGCCCAGCAGGCCAACGCCGACGCCATCCACCCGGGCTACGGTTTCCTGTCCGAGAACAGCGATTTTGCCACCGCCTGCGAGCAGCGAGGCGTGCGCTTTGTCGGCCCAAGCGGCGCCGCCATCCTCGCCATGGGCGACAAGTCGGGGGCCAAGGCGCTGATGCAGGCAGCCGGCGTGCCGGTGCTGCCCGGTTATCACGGCGCGGATCAGCACCCCGACTTTTTGCGCGAGCAGGCGCGCCAGGTGGGCTTCCCGCTCCTTATCAAGGCGGCCAGTGGCGGCGGTGGCAAGGGGATGCGCCGGGTCGATCAGCTGACCGACTTTGACGACGCCCTGGCGGCGGTCAAGCGGGAGGCCAGCGCCGCCTTCGGTGACGACCACGTGCTGCTGGATCGCTATCTCGCCCGCGCCCGCCACGTGGAGGTGCAGGTGTTTGCCGATACCCTTGGCAACGCCATCTATCTGGGGGACCGGGACTGCTCGTTGCAACGCCGCCACCAGAAGGTGATCGAGGAGGCCCCCGCCCCCGACATCGCACCGGCGCTGCGCCGCGCCATGGGCGAAGCCGCCGTCGCCGCTGCCCGGGCCATCACATATCGGGGAGCCGGCACCATCGAGTTTCTGCTGTGCGGGGAGGAGTTCTTCTTCATGGAGATGAACACCCGGCTGCAGGTGGAGCACCCGGTCACCGAGGCCGTCACCGGCCAAGATCTGGTGGCCTGGCAGCTGGCGGTGGCCGAAGGCAAGCCGCTGCCGCTCACCCAGGAGGAAGTGGTGCTGCGCGGCCACGCGGTGGAGGCGCGCCTCTACGCCGAGGACGTGGCCACCGGTTTTCTGCCCGCCAGCGGTCCCATCAATTGGCTCCACTGGCCAGCTGGCGTGCGCATCGACACCGGCGTCGGCGCTGGCGATGCGGTGAGCCCCTATTACGACCCCATGATCGCCAAGCTGATCGCCCACGCACCGAGCCGCATCGAGGCCTTTGCCAACCTGGCCGACGCGCTGGCGACGCTGGAACTCGGCCCCTTGGTGCACAACGGCCCGCTTTTGCTGCGCCTGTGCGAAGAGCCAGAGGTATTGGCCATGGGCCACCACACCCAGTGGCCCATTCCCACCGACACCCTGCCCGTTCCGGCGCTGGCCTGGCCGCTCGCCGCCCTCTGGATCGCCAGTCGCGAGCACGGCGCCTCCCCCTGGCAGCAGGCCGCAGGCTTTCGGCTGGGCCCCACCCGCAGCTTTAGCGCAGCGGTGCGCATCGGCGAGGAGGCCCGCGTGCTGACCCTCGCCGAGCGGGCCGGCAACCTGTTCTGGCAGGGCGAGCAGATCCCGTTCGAGCTCGGGGCGGATCATATTCGTCTGCAGCAGGCCGGCAGCTGGCAGCGCTACCCGCTGCATACCCTCGGCGCGGGCGACTATCTGCTGCACCTGGCGGGCAGGCGCATCCGCTTCTCGGCCGATGATCAGCATCATCAGCTGCACCATGATCACGAGGCCGGCGACGCCCCCGGCATCCTGGCCCCCATGCACGGCATCGTCGTGGCATTGCAGGTCGAGGCCGGCCAGCCGGTCAGCAAGGGGCAGCCCCTGCTGGTGCTGGAGGCGATGAAGATGGAGCACGTCCTCAAGGCCGATCGGGATGGGGTGATCGAGGCGCTGCAGTGCCGCCAGGGCGAACAGGTGAGTCAGGGCGCCCTGCTGGTGCGCTTTGCCGATGCCGCCCCAAAGGAGAACGCCATCAACCAACAAGCGAGTAGATCATGAACAGAGGAGCAGCCATGCCGGATGACAAGGTCAGTCTGGTGGAGATGGGGCCGCGGGACGGCCTGCAAAATGAAGCTGCGCCCCTCTCCCTGGTACAGCGGCTGGAGCTGATCCAGCGACTGGCCGACAGCGGTCTGCAGCGCATCGAGGTCGGCGCCTTTGTCTCTGCGAAAAAGGTGCCGCAGATGGCGGACTCCGCCGCACTTTTTCAGGCGCTGCCACGCAAGGGGCCGACCCGTTACGGCGCTCTGGTACCCAATCTGCAAGGCTTGCAGGCTGCCATTGCCGCCCACGCCGACGAGATTGGCCTCTTTACCGCCTGCTCCGACGGTTTTACCCGCGCCAATATCGGCATCAGCGTGGAGGAGTCGCTGGTGCGCTTCGCCCCGCTGGTGCAGGAGGCACGCCGCCTCGGCATCAAGGTGCGCGGCTACCTCTCCACCGTCATCGCCTGCCCGTTTGATGGCCCGACCCGCCCGAAACGGGTCGCCGCCATAGCCGAGCAGTTGCTGGATCTCGGTTGCCACGAAATTTCGCTGGGGGACACCATCGGCGTCGGCACTCCGGGCACCGTGGCGCCCATGCTGGATGCTGTGCTGCACGAGATCCCGGCGGGGCGGCTCGCGGTCCACTTTCACGACACCTACGGTCAGGGCTTGGCCAACCTGCTGCCCGCGCTGGAGCGAGGTATTCGCACCATCGACTGCTCGGTGGCAGGCCTTGGCGGCTGCCCCTATGCCCCGGGCGCCTCCGGCAATGTGGCGTCAGAAGAGGTGGTCTACCTGCTGCACGGCCTTGGCATGACGACGGGGGTGGATCTCGACAAACTGGCGGCCACCGGCCAGTGGGTGAGCGAACAGCTCGGCCGCCCCAATGGCTCGCGGGTCGGCCGGGCCCTGCACGCCAATGCCGAGCGGCTGCGCACCCGGCTGTGCCAGCCATCCCCGCAATAAGGAGCCCCACCATGCCCAATACCCTCGCCCACGGGCTCGCCGGCAAGGAGGTGACCTACAGCATCTCCGAACTGGCCCACGAGTTCGATATCACGCCGCGCACCATCCGCTACTACGAGGACGAGGGGCTCATCACCCCGACCCGGGAGGGGCAGACCCGCATCTACAGCCACAAGGACAAGATCAGGCTCAAGCTGACCCTGCGCGGCAAGCGCCTCGGCTTCAGCCTGGCGGAGATCCGCGAGCTGTTCGACATGTATGACACCGACCGCTCCAGCAAGACCCAGCTCAACTCCATGATCCAGCTCATCGAGGCCAAGCGTCACTCCCTGCGCCAGCAGCTGGAGGACATCCAGATGGTGATGGCTGAGCTGGAGGCAGCCGAGCAGCGCTGTGTTAATTCCCTTAACAGCTTGAAAACCAGCGCAGATTAACCGAATCTGGGATCATCTCTGCCTCCTGGGAGACCCCATGAAACGCTGGTGCTGGTTGCTGCTGCTGCTCTGCTGTACGGCATGGGGCCACCCGCTGATCCGGGTCGGTGGCTACCCCTATGCTCCCTTCGTCGTCAAGGACGACAGCGGCCGCTATCGCGGGCTGACTCTGGATCTCATTGCCCTGCTCAACGACATCCAGCAGGATGTGCACTTCGTGTTCGTGCCCACCTCTGCCCCTCACCGCTACAAGGCGCTGGCCCTCGGTCGCTTCTCGCTGATGCTGTTCGAAGATATCCGCTGGGACTGGAATGCCGATCAGGTGCGCATCAGCCGTCCGCTGCTGCTGGGCGGCGAGCGCTACGTCGCCCTCAAGGCACAGGGGCGGGATCAATCCTTCTTTGACAACCTGGCCCAGCGCCAGCTGATCGGGGTCAGTGGCTATCACTACGGCATCGCCGATTTCGACGCCACCGCGAGCACCCTGAAGCAGCGCTTCAATATCACCCTGGTCAAGGACAACATCAGCGCCCTGCAGGGGCTGTTCAAGGGGCGCGGCGAGGTGGCCATCCTCAACCTCTCCTACCTCAACCAGTTCGACAAGGATTACCCAGAACAAGCAAGCCATCTGCTGCGCTCCAACCGGTGGGATCAGCAGTATGAACTGCGCGCCCTGCTCGGCCCGGACGCCGGGATCTCGGTACAGCAGCTGGAGCAATGGCTGGCCCAGTTGAAAGAGAGCGGGAAATTGGCAAGCCTTTGGACAAAGTACGGCGTACAGCATCAAGTGGCACCATGATCATGACCTGAAAGTTTGTTACCCTATGCGCATCAATTGGAGACCCTCATGCCCAAGCCTCTGCGTGCCCGTCTGCTGCGCTACGCCCTCTACCTCTGCGCCGCCCTGCTGCTCTCCCTGCTTATTCTGTTATGGCAAGCCCCCATGCTGACCCAGCGTCACCTGCCAACCTGGCTGGCCAAACACTACGGCCTGCACCTGAGCCTGGGGAAGATCGACGTCGGCCTGCGCCACCCCTCCCTCGCCATCGGCCCCACCACCTTGTTCAATGACCAGCAGCAGCCCCTCGTCGCCTTTGAGCGCCTGCAGCTCACCCCCTTGCTAGGGGAAAGCTGGCGCCAGCGCGCCCTGATCCTCGACGAGGCACGCCTCGTCAAGCCAACCGTCAACCTGGTGCGGCTGGCGGATCAAGGCAAAACCGTTCGCTTCAATCTGACCGAAGCGCTGGCCAGCCTGCTCGTGCAAGATGATGTACCGACCACCAGCAACGAGGCCCCCCTGCTGGTGCAAATCAACCAACTGGCGGCAGAGCAGGGTCACATCTCCTATCAGGACAGCCGCAAGCAGAGCAGCCCCGGCTGGGTGCCCACCCTGACCCTGCGCGGGCTCGACCTGCAACTGCCGACCTTCTCCACCGCCCCTGGCCACGCCAACCCCTTCGTGCTTGCAGCCACCCTCAATCAACAGAGCCCGCTCAAGGCGAGCGGTGAGCTCGACATCATGAGCGGCGCCGGCAAGGGTAAGATCAGCCTCGGCAAGCTGGCGCTCGCCCCCTTCGCCCCGCTCTGGGCGCCTTATCTTGATATCAAGCTGGCCAAGGGCGAGGCCAACGCCGAGCTTGCCTACCAGATAGCCGAGGGGAAGCAGGGGCTGAGCTGGCAACTATCCAAGGGCAAGCTGACCCTCAATGACTGGCAGTTCCAGCGCCGCAAGGGCGGCGAATTTGCCCGCTTCAAGCAGCTGGCGCTGACCGGCATCGCGCTCGACGGCAACAAGCAGGCGCTGCAGATCGACCGGCTGGCGCTCAAGGCCCCGGCCGTCAGCGCGGTGCTCGATGCCAACCAGCAGCTGGATCTGGCGACTCTGCTGCACCCCCAGCCGCCGGTCAACACCAGTAAAGCCGCCAAACCGGCGGCGCCGGGCAAACCCTGGCGCTGGAACCTCAAGCAGACTCGCATCGAACAGGGCCAGCTCAAACTGACCGAATCGAGCAGCGGCAAACCGCTGCTGCGCGAGCTTTCCGCCCTGACGCTGGCGCTGGGTCCGCTGGGCAGCCAGAACGGACAGAGCAGCCCGCTGACCTTGAGCGGGGCGCTCAACAACCAGGCGAAACTGGACTTTGACGGCGACCTCGCCCTCGCCCCCTTCAGCCTCAACGGCGAGATCAGGCAACAGGGCCTGCCGCTCAGCTGGGCCCAGCCCTATCTGCAGGATCTGCTGCGCATCAGCGTGCGCGACGGCCAGCTTGCCAGTCGCACCAAGCTGGCGCTGGCCACCGATGCCAAGGGGGCATTGAGCAAGCTGGAGTTGAGCGGCGGGCTCGATATCGAGCGGCTCAACGTGCTGGATCGGGCCGACAACCAGCGCCTGCTGCAAATTGAGCAGTTGCAGCTGAGCGGCCTGCACTACGACGGCATCAGCCAGCAGGTGAAGATCGACGACATCCTGTTGCGCAAACCCTTCGCCCGCATCGAGATCAACGAAGACAGGGTCACCAACGTGCAGCAACTGCTGCTGCCGCAACCCGCCACGGCCAAGCCCGCCAGCAGCGGCCCGGCTCCCCGCGTCAGCATTGCCCAGGTCCGCACCGAGCAGGGCAACCTGCGCTTTGCCGATCGCAGCCTGAGCCCGGAATTCGTGGTGGACATCGCCGCCCTCAGCGGCCAGAGCCGCCACATCAGCAACATCCCCGGCCAGCGCTCCGAGCTGGCCTTCAACGGCAAGGTGGACCGCTACGCCCCGGTGACCATCCGCGGCGGCACCAACCTACTGATCGAGCAGCCGGTGCTGGACGTGGCCGTCACCTTCAACAATCTGGAGCTCACCACCTTCACCCCCTACTCCAGCACCTACGCCGGCTATGCCATCGACAAGGGCCAGCTCTCCATGAAGCTCAACTACCAGTTGCAGGGCAACCGGCTGGAGGGGGACAACGACATCACCATCAAGAAGCTGCAGCTGGGGGAAAAGGTCAAAAGCGAGCAGGCCAAGGATCTGCCGCTGGGACTGGCGGTCGCCCTGCTGAGCGATGCCAACGGCGTCATCCAGATGAACCTGAAGGTGAAGGGCAACCTGGATCAGCCGGACTTCAGCCTCGGCAACATCTTCTGGGACGTGCTCGGCAACACCCTGCGCAAGGCGGTCACCTCCCCCTTCTCGCTGCTCGCCTCCCTGGCGGGCGGCAGCGAGGATCTCGATGAGCTGCCCTTCCTGCCCGGTGAGCCGGATCTCACCCCCACCCAGCAGGAGAAGCTGGCCAAACTGGCGCAGGCCCTCAAGGACAGGCCCAAGCTCAGCATGAACATTCGCGGCAAGGTCAACTTCAACGAGGAGCGCCCCATCTTGCAGCGCCAGAAGCTCGAGCGAGCGCTTGCCAAGATCACCGGCGGCCCGGTGGACCTCGAGCTGCTGGAGCAGGACCCCGCCATGCAATCGGCCCTTGCGCAAGCTTATGAGGCCCGTTTCAACGAAGATCTCGGGGAGCTAGCCGATCGACTGAAGCTCGATGAAGAGAGCCCGGCCCTGCGCGCCCAGGCGGTTCTCCTGCTGCGGGATCAGCAGCTCATCACCGCCAAGTCCCTGCGCAATCTGGCCATGCGCCGCGCCCAGAACACCAAGGAGTTTCTGGTGGATCGCCAGGGGATCGCACCGGAGCGGCTGTTCGTGCTGGACAGCCAGGTCAAGGAGGCCGACAAGGAGGCCAAGGTGGTACTGACCCTGGACGATTGAGCCGCTGACATCAGCAGGATGAGGGGGACACAACCCTCTTCATCCTGCACGTGGCACGCTCGCCTTCTTCTCGCGCCTGCCGCTACATGCATAGTCTCGCCGCAACCTTGCTTTTCCCCCTTCTTCGACCGGCCACTGACTCTTCGGCTATTCAGCCACCGCACGGACACGCCTGCGCACGATGACAGAGCCACTCATCGGGCCAGAATTTTCTCACCCAGCCCCCTAGCCTTCGGTCGCTTCACACTTCAACTCCCTAAGCGAACCAGTCAGGCGCAACCCCCCCCCCCCCCTGCTCGACCTTGTCGATGCTGCGAGCAGACAGCTTGGCCGTTTGCCTTAATCAAGCAATGAACATCTCTTGTCTGATGGCATATGAGAGTATTTTTTAGCCTCCAATGTACTCGGGCTTGGCAATGGGCATCACGTTGACGGCACTGCTCAGCCCATCGGCCAGATTTGTATGAAACTTTCAGAATCGTGCTACTCAATACAATTTATCAACCTTGTCGGCACCATTCATTCACCTGTCATCTACCTGGATCGCACGAATGGTCAGTCAGGTAAAAAATCCCGTTATTTTTTTACCGTTTCAGCCATTCCCCCCCTTGCCCAGCGCCAAGAGCCTGCCTAAAATCGCGCGTCTTTTATCAACCCCCACCTCTATTTTTGGAGAACGCCACGTGAGCGAAAAATTGGCCAACCCTGCCCCTCTGGGTCTGATGGGTTTCGGTATGACCACCATTCTGCTGAACATCCATAACGCAGGTTTCTTCCCCATCAGCGCCATGATCCTGGCCATGGGCCTGTGCTATGGCGGTCTGGCCCAGATCATCGCCGGTATCATGGAGTACAAGCGCGGCAACACCTTCGGTGTGACTGCCTTCATCTCCTACGGCACCTTCTGGTGGAGCCTGGTGTTCCTGCTGGTGATGCCGACCATGGGCCTGGCCGAAGCCACCCCGCACGCCTACATGGGCTGGTACCTGCTGATGTGGGGCATGTTCACCCTGTTCATGCTGATCGGGACCGTCAACTACCCGCGCGTGAAGCAGTTCGTGTTCGCCTCCCTGACCGTGCTGTTCTTCCTGCTTGCCGCCCGTGACTTCACCGGCAGCACCCTGATCGGCACCATCGCCGGTTTCGAAGGCATCATCTGCGGCGCCAGCGCCATCTACCTGGCCATGGCCACCGTGATCAACGAGCAGTTCGGCCGCACCGTGATGCCGATTGGCGATCACAAGAAAGCCGCCGCCGTTCAGCTCAAAGCCGCTGCCTAAACACCCGGCCGACACAGCTGTCACGAAAAGGCACCCTGCGGGGTGCCTTTTTGTTGGGCGCGATTTGCCTGGTTCACCCGACTAGCCGTGATACTCGGGCTCCCCCGCCAGCAGCCGAGTGGCAGGAAAACGCGCTGCCGGTTGCTGGCCGAAGAAGCGGGTGAACTGCTGGTACACCGCCGGATAGGTGTCGCGCAGGCGCTGCGGATCGGTGAAAAAGCACTCGCTGCACACCGCAAAGAACTCGGCCGGGTGCGAGGCGGCATAAGGATCGATGGCTGTGGGTTCATTACGATCCAGCTGACCCTGCATCGCATCAAATGCCGCCTGTAGCGCATCGGTCCACTGGCGCGGATCCATGCCCGCCGGCAGCGGCGGCGCCCCGTCGGCCTCCCCTCCCAGCATGTCGAGCTTGTGGGTCAGCTCGTGGATCACCAGATTGAAGCCGTCCCAGTCCCCATCCTGCTGCAGCTCGCTCCAGGCCAGCACCAGCGGCCCCTGCGGCCAGGATTCGCCGGCGTTCTCCTCTTCAACTTCACTCACCAGCCCGAACTCGTCCTGCACCTGCTGCCGGCGCACCACCGGCTCAGGGATCAGGATGATCTCGTGAAAACCCCGATACCAGTCGAGCCCCAGATGCAAAATGGGCAGCGCCGCCTGCAACGCCAGCACCGCCTGCTGACGGGGAGTAAGCGACACCCCGAGCTGGGTGAGAGTCTTGCGGGCCAGCAGTTGCTGCGCCAGCCCGATCAGGGTCTGCTCCTCCTCCCGGGAAAAACCCTGCAAAATGGGCACCGCAGCCAGGGCCTGCTGCCACTCCAGCGCGCCAGGCCCATTGTCATCTTGCCGGGACGCACCACCAAACACACTTCGTAAGCGGGACCAGAACACGCAGACTCCTCTTGCTGATCAGACTGTTTTCACAAACCGTTTCGGACGCTCGACATACCCCTGCGCCAGATAGAAGCGATGGGCCCCCTCCCGCTTGAGGCTGCTGGAGAGCTCCAGCTGGCTGCAACCCTGCACTCGCGCCCGCTCCTCTGCCGCCACCAGCAGGGCGGCGCCGACGCCGCGTCCCCTTGCACCCTCATCGACAACCAGCGCCGAGATCAGGCCCCACGCTGGTGCAACGTGCAGCGGGCTCAGCCAGTGCCACACCAGCACGCCCGCTATCGCGTCCCCCAGGCAGGCCACCAGCACCTCGCGGGCCGGATCCGGCGCCAGCCAGCGATCCCTAAGCACATGCGGGCTGACCGGGTAACCCAGCTGGCCGAACAGATCGGCCATGGCGGCCGTATCCTCGGTACACGCCGGGCGGATCATCGCTATTTCTTGCTCCATCTTCATCCTTGGCCTTGATTTTGCTCTCCTTCTCCCACCGCAGAGCGCCGATGAAAGAGGAGATGATACCGGGCCGGCACCGCATTCTGTCCAGTTGCACCGGCCATTTGTTAATGTCAATTCACAAATTAACAAGATAACAACATATTTCACTGGGAAGCCCCAGCACAAATCGATATGTTAAAACCCGCGGACTGGCCAGTGGAAACATCCACCGACCCGTCCCACACCATAACGAGTGACCCCAGGGTCACCACCAATTTGAGGGAGCGGGGCACAGACCCCGCCAACAAGACAGCACAACAAAGGAGTTGTTGTACATGAATGAGATCGTCAATGCCATCAATGGTGTGATTTGGAGCCCGGCGCTCATCTATCTGTGTCTGGGGGTAGGCCTCTACTTCTCCCTGCGCAGCCGCTTCCTGCAACTGCGTCACATCAAGGAGATGATCCGGCTGATGTTTGATGGCAAGAGCACGGATGCGGGGGTCTCCTCCTTCCAGGCGCTGGCCATGACCCTGGCCGGCCGGGTGGGTACCGGCAACATCGCCGGGGTCGCCACCGCCATCACCTTTGGCGGCCCGGGTGCCATGTTCTGGATGTGGATGGTGGCCTTCCTCGGCTCCAGCTCCGCCTTCGTGGAGTCCACTCTGGGTCAGGTCTACAAGGAGAAGATCAACGGCGAATACCGCGGCGGCCCGGCCTTCTACATCGAGAAAGGGCTCGGCATGAAGTGGTACGCCTGGACGTTCGCCATCGCCACCATCTTTGCCTGCGGCGTGCTGCTGCCGGGGGTGCAGGCCAACTCCATCGGTGCCAGCCTGCAAACCGCGTTTGATATCGATCCGAACGTCACCGCCGCCGGTCTGGCGCTGCTGCTCGGCTTCATCATCTTCGGCGGCGTCAAGCGCATCGCCAACTTCGCCAGTACCGTGGTGCCTTTCATGGCGCTCGGTTACATCATCGTCGCCTGCGTCATCATCGCCCTCAACATCCACGCCCTGCCCGGCGTGATCCTGCTGATCTGGAAGAGTGCCTTCGGCTTTGATGCCGGCTTTGGCGCCATTTTGGGTCTGGCCATCATGTGGGGCGTCAAGCGTGGGGTCTACTCCAACGAAGCGGGTCAGGGTACCGGGCCGCACGCCTCCTCTGCCGCCGCAGTAAGCCACCCGGCCAAACAGGGCCTGGTGCAGGCGTTCTCGGTCTATATCGACACCCTGTTCGTCTGCTCCGCCACCGGCTTTATGCTGCTCATCACCGGCCTCTACAACGTGCAGGGACCGGACGGTGCCGCTCTCTACACCGGCATCGCTGGCGTAGCCGCAGGCCCGGGCTACGTGCAGACCGCCATGGAGAGCATGATGCCTGGCTTTGGCAGCATGTTCGTGGCCATCGCGCTGTTCTTCTTCGCGTTCACCACCATCGTCGCCTACTACTACATCGCCGAGACCAACATCGCCTACATCAACCGCAAGGTGAACCGTCCCTGGCTGACCTTCGTGCTGAAATTGACCCTGATGGCCTCCACCGTCTATGGCACCGTCAAGACCGCCGAGCTCGCCTGGGGCATGGGTGACATCGGCGTCGGGCTGATGGCCTGGCTCAACATCATCGCCATCCTGCTGCTGCAAAAGACCGCCTTTGCCTGCCTGCGCGACTATGAAGCGCAGCAAGCCAAGGGGCTGGATCCGGTGTTCCACCCGGAGAAGCTCGGCATCAAGAACGCCGACTACTGGGCCGGTCACCGCTCCGAAGACAACCTGGAGCAGGAGAAATCCGGTCACCCCTTCGAACCGGACCAGGATCGCAAGATCTCCTGATCGCGCACCACTCCCCAACAAAAATGGCAGCCTCGGCTGCCATTTTTATTTCTTCAATCTCAATCAAATTAATTTAAATCAATAAGTTAAGCTCAAATAATGCTGTAATCTGAACCAGTTGGTGGGGTATTCGCACCTTCCAACAGATAGGCGGCGCCCCGGTCCGAGTATGGCGCGAGCTGCGCCGCATCAGCAACGCCAAGAAGCATGCCGAACTGGTTGGCCCGCCCAACCCGTGCTGCAAGACCCGCGCTTTGAGGTTACCCGCTTTGCCGCGGATAGCGGCATCTTTCGCTGCTACCTGAACGCCATGGGCGGTGCACTGGCCACCCGTGCCGAACGCCCCATCAAGCTGGCCCACCTCATCGAGGAGCAGGCCAACAGCCATGGCGAAGACATCAAGCGCCTGATGGGCATCACCTCCGCTCGTCTGGGCATCAAGACCCGCCTGCAAGGGTGGAAAATTGTGCCTGCCGGCACCCATGAAGCCAGGAAAGCCGCCGAGGCTACAGCGAGGGAAGTTGGTGTTAAGACGGGCGACAGCCCGGCACCTTGGGGCTCTGACAATAACCGTACACAGCCAGATCCAGAGGCATTCGCAGATCATGAGGGAACAATGAGGGTTATCGCCCTTCTCCATCGACCGTTTGCGGGCTGGTGCCAGTGTAAGGGTGGAGGGTTTCACCCTCTGGCTGGAGAACGGGCAGGGGCAGTCGAGCCGCTTGACCCCATCAGGCGATGACGACCCCTTTATCGAGCAGGAATGGCTGCGTGCCATGATGGGTATACCAGAGCAAGACGCGCAGCCCGACACCGTTCCCCCCGATGATGAGCATTGGCCGACGCTGGTGATGGATTGCTACGAAACTGTTCAATGCTTGCGGATTTATGGCTTGCCAGCAGTGGATCACAGAGCTGCCCAATCCATATCGGTGTGAGCTCTGGCGCGTGCGGGATAAGTTCGACCGAGCAGAGCGACACGACGCACCAAGCCCATTGTTTGATCACCTGATGAGCGAGGTTGTGTGTGAGTGATCTTTTTCCAAACTGGAAGCCCTGCTGAGCGAACGGCCTGCTGGCATGATTGCATGCGACTCTTTTTCCTCGTGCAGTAGTTATGTGTTATGCAAAATAGAGCGCCGTTCCCCCTCTGAGCTGCGCAAGCAAGGATTAATGTAGCTTTCTCTTAGAGCTCCTTAGATACCTTTCTGTATAATAATGATGCCCTACTCAAGAGCTAACGATATTAAAGTTAACCTAGACACTGGATACTGGCTAGTAATATCATGACTGTCAGTCATGAGCATTGTGTTGAACTTACACTCGGGAATTCTTATTCCTCTTGAACTCAATCTTTGCAAAAATGCCACAAAATATAAATCTCTCAACATTAAAATGGGAAAGCATATGAAACTAAATGAGATAATTAAATTTATTAAGAGTGACCTATATAGATACACAGGAGACATTTCTAAGAAAAATTTCTTAAGGCATTATTTATCAAACAGATCATTTTGTTATTCCTTTTGGTTTAGATTATCTAAACACGACAACATCATAATTAGAAATTTCGCCAAGGTTAAACATTATCGGTTAACTAAAAAATATGGAATTCAAATTCCATTAAGTGTAGACATTGGATATGGTCTATATATCGGACATGGTATGGCACTTGTTCTAAATCCAACAACAAAGATTGGGAATAATTGTAATTTGAGCCAATTCACAACAATTGGCTCAAATCATGGCCAAGCAGCCACCATTGGAGACAATGTATATATAGGTCCAAATGTTTGTATCGTAGAGGATGTAAAAATTGGAAATAATGTTACAATTGGAGCTGGCTCAATTGTAACAAAAGATATTCCAGACAATTCAACAGCAGTTGGTGTGCCCGCAAAGGTGATATCCAACAATAATCCTGGAAGATATGTAAATAGAAGGTGGCTTAAAGTGTCGTCATAAAACAATACTTTTCCTATTATGTTGATGGGGCACTATTGACCCCCAGACCTTTCAGAACCAACTGCTGCCCCTCAGGCGTCAACGATCCAATCAAGCTTAGTACCAGCTGGTTGGTAGTCTTGGCCTAGGGGCTTAGGGTGTGGGCGAATGACAAGGTGGCCACCCAACTGTGGCCACATTTTGCGTCGGTCCACTGACAGTAGAGATCCGAGACATCATCGCTCAGTCGGTTGGTCTTGGTAATGCGGCCCCGCTGGCCACACACTTTGCAATAAATCCACATTGCCCCCTTTCCTATCCAAATCAACAGCCTATCTTGCCACAGCAAACTCTGAGGCCTGCGATACGACCTATTACACCGCCGTCATCTGGCCCAATCACAATCGCTGGTCCTGCGACGGCACCCCGTACAACCGCTCAAAACCGAGGAGGTCGATGACAAGCTCAAGCTGTTCGCCATCCTCAGCCCGAATCGGGATCTCATCTACTACAACCAGAACGGCCAGTATCGGTTCTGTTCCATAGAACCCTTCGAGAACTTCGCCGATACCGGGCGCACCTACCTGCTGGGCCTCGGTGTCACCAATGGGCCCAACCCGCGGATAAGGAAATAAATCAAAACAGTTCGATCAGATGCTGGGGACCCTCAATAGCCTTGGCACCAGATCGATACCATTTCTTGTTTATCCCTGCCTGTCAGAGCGCGTTGCGGCGCGGCCCGAACGGCAGACGCCAGCGGAACAGGCTGTTGAGGGTGGCGCGCCACTGGTTGGGGCGTCCCAGGATCTGCTTTTGCAGCCGGGTCTCTTCCTTCAGCATCACCTCGTCGCTGCGGGCCCAGGCCTGGTTGTAGAGCTGCTTGATCCCCGCCAGCGCGTCCGGCGACTTGGTGATGAGGGTCTTCGCGAACTCCCGCGCCTGGGCCAGCGGATCGTCGCAGACCCGGCTCACCAGCCCGAGAGACTTGGCCTCCGGCGCTGGCAGCTCGCGCCCGCTCATGGCGAGCTCCATGGCGGTATCCACTCCCATCAGGTTGCGCATGGTGACGCTGCCGCTCATGTCGGGGATGATGCCCCACTTGATCTCCATCACCGAGAAGCGGCAATCGGGGGTACTGAAGCGAAAGTCGGCGCCGAGCGCGATCTGCAACCCGCCGCCAAAGCAGACCCCCTGGGTCACGGCGATCACTGGCACCGGCAACTCATGCCAGCCATAGGCCACCCGCTGGGCCAGGTTGGTGGCTTCATCCGCCTCGCGTTTTAAGATCTCGAGCGCCGCCACCGGCTGCTTGAGCATGGATTTCACATCCAGCCCGGCACAAAAGGCCCGCCCCTCCCCGTGCAGGATCACCGCCCGCAGCCCCTTGTGCTGACACAGCTGCTCGAGTACCCCGTCGATGGCGCTGAACATGGCCCTGTCCAGCGCATTGAGCTTGTCGCCCCGCGCCAGCATCACCTCGGCGATGCCGTCCCGGATCTCGCATTTGACCCTTGGTTTTTCCATTTTCCCCTGTCCTCTCCTGAGCTCACACTGGTCATACCACCACGTTATCAGAGTGTTATCGCCAGGTACAGCGAGGAGCCCGGTTTCCCACTGTCACGGCGCGTGCGACTAAAGTCGGCTGGCTGGCCAGGCGCCGCTTTGTCAGACTGGCTTGACGCCACCGGCCAAGGATTGCCATGACCAGCCTGTTCAACTTTGCCCGCCCGCCGTTTGACTGCCTGACCGCAGAGGAGCGTCAACGGCTCGAGCAGCACCTCTCCATCTGCTATTTTCGCGCCGGCCAGCCAGTGCTCAAGGCAGGTGATGCGCCCCCCGGCCTCTATCTTGTCCTCAAGGGGGCGGTGGAGGAGTCGAGCCCCCATCACCAGTTTGGCGACTATGGCGAGGGGGACTTGTTCGACGTGCGCGCCCAGTTCGACGGCCACTGCCGCCACCAGTTCAGTGCGCTGGAAGATCTGCTCTGCCAGCTGCTCCCCAGAGGCACCTTCATCGAGCTGTGCGAGGGCAATCCCGCCTTCGCCCGCTACTTCACCGCCAGCCTGGCACAGCGGCAACAACAGCAGGAGCAGCGCGCCCAGCTGGGACAGAAGAATCTGGCGGAGTTCATCCTGACCCGCATCGAGCCCGGCCATCTGCAGCCGCCGCTCATCGTCGACAGCCGCCTGTCGCTCTTGGCCGCCACCGAGGCCATGGTGGCCAAGGGCACCGACTGCCTGCTCTACCCGGCCACGGATGGCAGCCTGAGTCTGGCGACCCGCAAGACCCTGCTGCACGCCCTGACCCTCAAGGGACTGCCACTGACGACGCCGCTGGCGGTGCTGGATCCGACCCCGCTCATCGGCCTGCCACTGGACAGCTATCTGTTCGACGCCCTGCTGCTGATGACCCGTCATCGCATCAAGCGGCTGGTGGTCTGGCAGGGACAGGAGGTGGCGGGGATCTTGCACCTGACCCAGGTGCTCGGCCTCTTCTCCACCCATTCCCATGTGCTGACCCTGCGCATCGCCCGCGCCGACACCCTGCCGGCGCTGGAAGCGGTGGCCCGCGAGCAGCAACAGCTGACACGTTCCCTGTTCGGCCAGGGGATCCACACCGCCTTTTTGATGAAACTCATCGCCACCATCAACGAGCAGCTGATTGCCAAGGCCTTTGCACTGGTGATCCCGCCCGCGGTGCAGGAGCGGGTCTGCCTGCTGATGCTGGGCTCGGAGGGGCGCGGCGAGCAGATCCTCAAAACCGATCAGGACAATGCCCTGATCCTGCCCGCCGACCTGCACTGGCCGACCCAGCAGGCCGACCTGGCCGCCTTCAGCGAACTGCTGGCCCGGCTCGGTTACCCGCCCTGCCCCGGCCGGGTGATGGTCAACAATCCGGCCTGGGTGAAGCCCCTGGCGCTCTGGCAGCAGGAGATCGAGCGGGCCTGCGTCGAGGCCAGTGAAGCGGATCTGCTCTGGCTCGCCACCCTGGCCGACGCCCACCCCATCGCCGGCGATCGCGCCCTGCTTCCTCCTCTTGCCCGCAAGTTGCGCGAGCAGCTGGCCGAGCGGCGAGATCTACTGGCGGAGATGGTGCGACCGGCGGTGGCGTTTCATGCGCCGCTCACCCTGTTTGGCCGTCTGGAGCGGGCACCGGAGGGGCTGGATCTGAAACGTGGCGGCCTCTTCCCACTGGTACATGGCATTCGCATGCTGGCGCTGGAAGCCGCTATTCTGGAGACCTCTACCCTGGCACGGATCGAAGCGCTGGTGGCGGCTGGGCGGCTCAGTACCGGCTTTGGCGACAATCTGGCGGAGGCGTTCAGGCTGTTCGTCCGCTTGCGGCTGCGCAGCCAGCTCAAGGAGGGGGAGAGCCGGGTACAAGTCAATGACCTCAGCCACGGCGAGCGGGATCTGCTGCGCCAGGCGCTGCATCAGGTGAAGAAGTTCCAGCAGTGGCTCACCTTGCACTTTCGTCTGAGGCAGTAGCCATGTTGAGCCGCCTGCGCCGCCATTGGCATGGTCGCCGCGTTCAAGATCCGGCGTTTACCCCGCTCTATGCCGATCCGCCCGCCGACGAGTGGGTGGCCCTCGACTTCGAGACCACCAGCCTGGACCCGGCCCAAGCCGAAATCGTCGCCATCGGCGCGGTGCGCATCCAGGGCAACCGGGTGCTGACCGGCGAGGCGCTGTCCATCCGGGTGCAAGCGCCAGCCAGCCTGAGCGAACATTCGGTGGTGATCCACGGCCTGCGCCATCAGGATCTGCAACAGGGCATGACGCTGGAGGCCGCGCTGCGCCTGCTTCTGGCCTTTATCGGCCCGCGCGAACTGGTGGGGTACCACATCGCCTACGACCTGCGGATCCTCAATCTTGCCTGCCAGCGATGCTGGGGGCTGACCCTGGCGCAGCGCGGGATAGAGGTGAGCCGGCTCTACCACGATCACCTCTATCGCCGCTATCCCGATGCCGCCATCGATCTGCATCTGGCCGCCATCAGCAGCCACCTGGGCCTGCCGGCCCTGCCCGCCCACGACCCCCTGAGTGACGCCATCACTGCCGCCCTCATCTTCTTGCGCCTCACCCGGGGCGGGTCACTGGCTTATCCCAAAGTCTAATTGTCCACAAATAACATTTGATTCACATTTTGCTTACATGAGCAGCCCTACTGCTCGGTAGGGACCTCCCTTCATTCACCGCCGACACTCAATGTCATGGAGCACTGCAATGGAACAGCAACCGTATCTTCGGATCCAGCAAGATCCCAACTTCCAGGAGTTGGTCGCCAAGCGCCAGCGCTTTGCCTGGTCCCTCTCCATCCTGATGCTGGGGCTCTATCTGGCCTTCATCATGCTCATCGCCTTCGCCCCCGGCTGGCTGGGCACCCCGTTGAGCGAAGGGTCCACCATTACCCGCGGCATTCCGGTCGGCGTCGGCCTCATCGTCTCCTCCTTCGTGTTGACCGGCATCTATGTGTTTCGGGCCAACGGCGAGTTTGACGAACTGAACCAGAAGATCCTCAAGGGAGCCAAATCATGAAAGGCAAGTCTCTGCTGTTGCTGGCCACGCTGGCCTCCTCCCCCCTGCTGGCAGCCGATGCGCTGACCGGCGAGGTCCATCGCCAACCGCTCAATATCTCCGCCATCGTGATGTTCGTGATCTTCGTGGCGGCCACCTTGTTCATCACCTACTGGGCCTCCAAGCGCAACCGCTCGGCCTCCGACTACTACGCCGCCGGCGGGCGCATCACCGGCTTCCAGAATGGCCTGGCCATCGCCGGTGACTACATGTCCGCCGCCTCTTTCCTCGGCATCTCCGCGCTGGTCTACACCTCCGGCTACGATGGCCTGATTTACTCCATCGGCTTTCTGGTGGGCTGGCCCATCATCCTGTTCCTGATCGCGGAGCGGCTGCGCAACCTCGGCAAGTACACCTTTGCCGACGTGGCCTCTTACCGCCTCAAGCAGACCGAGGTGCGCACCCTCTCCGCCAGCGGCTCGCTGGTGGTGGTCGCCCTCTACCTCATCGCCCAGATGGTGGGCGCCGGCAAGCTGATCGAGCTGCTGTTCGGCCTGCAATACCATGTGGCCGTGGTGCTGGTCGGCATTCTGATGGTGCTCTACGTGCTGTTCGGCGGCATGCTGGCCACCACCTGGGTGCAGATCATCAAGGCGGTGATGCTGCTCTCCGGTGCCAGCTTCATGGCCATCATGGTGATGAAGTCGGTCAACTTCGACATCGGCACCCTGTTCAGTGAAGCGGTCAAGGTGCACGAGAAGGGCATCGCCATCATGAGCCCGGGCGGCCTGGTCGCCGATCCCATCTCCGCCATCTCGCTGGGTCTGGCCCTGATGTTCGGTACCGCCGGCCTGCCCCACATCCTGATGCGTTTCTTCACCGTGAGTGACGCCAAGGAAGCGCGCAAGAGCGTGTTCTATGCCACCGGTTTTATCGGCTACTTCTACATCCTGACCTTCATCATCGGCTTTGGCGCCATCCTGCTGGTCAGCACCAATCCGGACTTCAAGGATGCCACCGGCGCCCTGCTGGGCGGCACCAACATGGCCGCCATCCACCTGGCCGATGCGGTGGGTGGCAGTCTGTTCCTCGGCTTTATCTCCGCCGTGGCGTTTGCCACCATCCTGGCGGTGGTAGCCGGGCTGACCCTGGCCGGTGCCTCGGCGGTCTCCCACGATCTCTATGCCAGCGTCATCAAGAAGGGCAAGGCCAACGAAGCCGACGAGCTGCGCGTCTCCAAGTACACCACTGTGGTGCTGGGTGTGGTGGCCATCGGCCTTGGCATCCTGTTCGAGAAGCAGAACATCGCCTTCATGGTGGGGCTCGCCTTCTCCATCGCCGCCAGCTGCAACTTCCCGGTGCTGTTTCTCTCCATGTTCTGGTCTCGCCTGACCACTCGTGGCGCCGTCTACGGCGGCTGGCTGGGGCTGGTGAGCGCGGTCAGCCTGATGATCCTGGGCCCGACCGTGTGGGTGAAGGTGCTGGGCCATGCTCAGGCCATCTTCCCCTACGAGTACCCCGCCCTCTTCTCCATGGCGGTAGCCTTCGTCGGGATCTGGCTGTTCTCGGTCACCGACAAGTCGCAAAATGCGCTCGACGAGCACGCCAAGTTCTTCCCGCAGTTCGTTCGCTCCCAGACCGGACTGGGGGCAGCCAGCGCCAGCTCCCACTGAACCTTCGATTGACGGTTGCAAGCCGGCCTCAGGGCCGGCTTTTTTCATGCAAAGAGGCAGTAGTTAGCGCCCGTTGCAATCGGAACGATGCGGCCATCGCCGCCAGGGTGCGCGAGCGCTCGTCATCATCATCTCTATCCCCCCCTGCAATAGGCCCGGATCACAGTTCTTGCTAAAACTTTCGGGGGATCTGTGCCATAATGCGCGCCATTTGACAGATCAACCGGGACATTCCAGTGCTTTCGAGTAACAACATCACCATGCAGTTCGGCGCCAAGCCGCTGTTTGAGAACATCAGCGTCAAGTTTGGCGGCGGCAACCGCTACGGCCTTATCGGTGCCAACGGCTGTGGCAAGTCCACCTTTATGAAGATCCTCGGCGGCGATCTGGAGCCCACTGGCGGTAATGTGAGCCTGGACGTCAACGAACGTATCGGTAAGCTGCGTCAGGATCAGTTCGCCTACGAAGAGATGCGCGTACTGGACGTGGTCATGATGGGTCACACCGAGCTGTGGGCCGCCATCGCCGAGCGCGATGCCATCTACGCCAACCTGGAAGCGACCGACGACGATTACATGAAGGCCGCCGAGCTGGAAGGCCTGGTCGCCGAGTATGACGGCTATACCGCCGAATCCCGCGCAGGCGAGCTGCTGCTGGGTGCCGGCATCCCCATCGAGCAGCACAACGGGCCGATGAGCGAAGTGGCGCCAGGCTGGAAACTACGGGTGCTGCTGGCACAGGCGCTGTTCTCCAACCCCGATATCCTGCTCTTGGACGAACCGACCAACAACCTGGACATTAACACCATTCGCTGGCTGGAACAGGTGCTCAACGATCGCGAGAGCACCATGATCATCATCTCTCACGACCGTCACTTCCTGAACTCCGTCTGTACCCACATGGCGGATCTGGACTACGGCGAGCTGCGCGTCTACCCGGGCAACTACGACGAGTACATGACGGCCGCCACCCAGGCCCGTGAGCGCCTGCTGGCCGACAACGCCAAGAAGAAGGCCCAGATCGCCGATCTGCAATCCTTCGTGTCGCGTTTCAGCGCCAACGCCTCCAAGTCCAGCCAGGCCACCTCCCGCCTCAAGCAGATCGACAAGATCAAGATTGAGGAAGTGAAGGTCTCCAGCCGGCAGAACCCCTTCATCCGCTTCGAGCAGGAGAAGAAGCTCTACCGCAACATCCTGGAGATCGAAGGCGTCTCCAAAGGCTATGGCGAGGCTCCGCTGTTCAAGGGCCTCAACATGATGCTGGAAGTGGGCGAGAAGGTCGCCATTCTGGGTACCAACGGGATCGGTAAATCCACCCTGATCAAAACCCTGGTGGGCGCGCTGGCACCGGACACCGGCACCATCAAGTGGTCCGAAAACGCCCAGATCGGTTACTACGCCCAGGATCACGCCGAGGACTTCGACACCGATCTCAACGTGTTCGACTGGATGGCCCAGTGGAAACAGGAGAACGAAGACGAGCAGGCGGTACGTTCCGTTCTGGGCCGTCTGCTGTTCTCCCAGGACGACATCAAGAAGCCGGTCAAGGTGCTGTCAGGTGGTGAGCAGGGCCGCATGCTGTTTGGCAAGCTGATGATGCAGCGCCCCAACATCCTGATCATGGATGAGCCGACCAACCACCTGGACATGGAATCCATCGAATCCTTGAACCTGGCGCTGGAGATGTACAAGGGCACCCTGATCTTCGTCTCCCACGACCGTGAGTTCGTCTCCTCCCTGGCGACCCGCATCCTGGAGCTGACTGAAGATGGCATCCGCGACTTCGGTGGCACCTATGAGGATTACCTGCGTACTCAGGGTGTGGTGTAACCCCCCCTGCCCGCACATCCCGTCAATGAAAACCGGCACCTGAGTGCCGGTTTTTTTATGCCTGCGATATCTGCCGGACGATGCGGATCATCCCGAGTGTCATATCCCCTTCCCCCTGCCAGGACCGGATTGTCATCCCGCCAGGAGGGAGACCGAACGGCGCCTTGCAGATAAAGAAACGGCCCCATCAAGGGGCCGTTTTCACATGGATTGGGGTCGGTTCGACTTATTCGACCGTGGCTTCCACATCGGTGAAGTACTCGATCTTGGCAGACTTGCGCAGCTCGTCGATGAGAGACTTGTAGCTCACCTGAGCCTTGCCCTGACCCAGCTGGCCTTGCAGCAGCTTGGCCATGCCGGACGGCTCCTTGGCGACAGTCACCTTGTCCAGGGCCACCACCACGCGGTCGCCGTTGGCTTCGGTCACCAGCTCGACGCTCGGCTTGCCGTCAACCGGATGAGGCATGCGGAAGGCCTGCGCCACCAGGTTCTGATCCAGATCCTGAGCGAAGCGGGCTACCCCGTCATGATTCTCCACCTTCAGCCCCAGCGCGGTCAGCTCGGCCTGGATATTCTCGCCAGCCTTGAGCTTGTCCAGCAGACCCTGCGCCTTGCCACGAGCCACTTCACTGGCCTTGTCGTGTTTGATGGCTGCAATCACCTGGTCTTTCACCTCCGCCAGCGGTTTGGCCGCTTTCGGCTGGTGACCGGTGATGTGCATGACCAGCGCCTTGCCATCCGCCAGTTCGATCACATCGGAGTTGGTGTTGTCATCGCGCAGCTGCTCGGAGAAGGCGGCGGAGAGTACCTTGGGATCGTTCAGCGGTGCCGGTGCATCAGCCTGGCTGAAGTAACCGGTGGACTGCACCTTGAGACCCATGGTGTCGGCGGTCAAGTCCAGCGAATCCGGGTTCTCGAAGCTGCTGTCGGCCATCTTCTGCTGCTCGGCAAAGAACAGCTCCTTGGCCTTGTCCGCCTGCAGACGGCTGATGGTCTCTGCTTTCACATCGGCAAACGGCTTGGTCTGGGCCGGTTCAACCCCCAGCAGCTTGATGACGTGGAAACCGAACGGGCTCTTCACCACGGTGGAGAGATCGCCGGCCTTGGTCAGTGCAAACGCGGCCTTCTCGAACGCCGGATCCATCACCCCTTTCTCGAACCAATCCAGCTCGCCGCCTTTTTTGGCGGAGAAGGTATCGGAGGAGTCAGCCTTGGCCAGCGCGGCGAAATCGTCACCGGTCTTGGCTTTGGCCAGCACGGCCTCGGCCTTCTGCTCGGCGGCTTTCTCATCCTTGCCGAACGGGATCAGGATATGAGCCACATGACGACGTTCGGCACGCTGGAACAGATCCTGGTGCTGATCGTAGTAATCCTGGGCATCCTGCTCGCTCACCTTGACGTCTTTGCCAAGGGTGGCGGCGTCCAGCAGCAGGTAGTCAACCTTGACCTGCTCGTCATTCATGAAGTGGCTGCTGTTGGCCTTGTAGTACTGCTCCACCTCTTCATCGGAGACTTTCACGTCCCCCAGGTAGGCAGATGCGGCCAGGCGCACCAGACGCAGATCGCGAGTCTGGTTGTAGAGCTTGTCCAGTTGCTCGGCTTCACCCTTGAGTGCAAACTCGGTGCCCAGCAGGGCGCCCATCAGTTGCTGGCGAACCATGTCCTGGCGCAGGGAGTCACGGAACATCTCCGGGGTCATGCCGGCACGGCGGATCAGCTGCAGATAGCGATCGTTGTTGAACTTGCCATCTTCGGCAAACTCGGGCATGGCGACGATGGCCTGCTTGATCTGCTCATCGCTGACGCGCAGACCCAGTTCACGGGCCTTGCTGTCGAACAGGGCCTGATCGATCAGACGGTCCAGCACGCCACGGCGGAACTGCTTCATGTAGTCAGGATTGGCGGCCAACTGGCTGAAAGACTCCCCCATTTGGGATTCCATGCGGGCCCGCTCGTTGCGATAGGCATTTTCCAGCGCAGCGGAGCTGATGTCATTGCCGTTGACGGTGGCGGGGGCGGTACGAGCCGGGCCGTTGAGGTAGCTACCTACACCGGCCAAGGCAAAGGAGAGGATGATCAGGCCCAAGATAACCTTGGCTACCTTGCCCTGCGCCCCTTCGCGTAGTTTATCCAACATCATGTTTGTACTTATGCTCCCGAACTCGATGGGCGTAAATAATGAAAAGGCGCACCGATTGCGATGCGCCTTGGTCAATCAGTATGAGGGAGAGCCCTCTCACTTGTCTGGTCTGTGACCAAGGACGGTGGCCGATGTGATATCAGCGCCCGGCTTAGTTGACAGCGTCTTTCAGGGCCTTACCGGCTTTGAAGGCAGGAACTTTACCAGCGGCGATTTCGATGGTCGCGCCAGTTTGCGGGTTACGGCCAGAACGGGCAGCACGCTCGCGCACGGCGAAAGTACCGAAACCTACCAGAGCAACCTGGTCACCCTCTTTCAGGGCTTCACCCACGGCGTCAATGAAAGCATCCAGCGCACGGCCAGCAGCGGCTTTGGAGATATCAGCACCGTCTGCAATCTTGTCAATCAGTTGAGATTTATTCACTCTTATATTCCCCTTTTATCGAACATCGCTGCGGCGCCGATTTCCCTGGCCACAACAAGTGGAGGTTTTATAGCAAGCCTCCTGATCAGTTGCAAGTGACAATCTAGCGCAAACCCGCGCCACATCACGCATTGCGACTCATCATGAGTACCCGATCGGTGGTCAAGGCTACTTCCGTTATCCGGCGCATGCAAGCCTTAACCGCCCCCCGAATGCGCCAAATTTGCGGCGCATCAACATTTACACGACAGAAACGCGCTCAAACCCTTGCGGATTGTCCTGCAACGCCAGTTCCAGCACCTCGTCAATCCAGCGAACCGGATAGATTTCAAGGTCTTGTTTGACGTTGTCCGGGATCTCCTCGAGGTCACGCTCGTTCTCTTTCGGGATCAGTACCCGCTTGATACCACCGCGATGGGCAGCCAGCAGCTTCTCTTTGAGACCGCCAATCGGCAGCACTTCGCCGCGCAGGGTGATCTCCCCCGTCATGGCCACATCAGCACGAACCGGATTACCGGTCAAGCTGGAGACCAGGGCGGTACACATGGCGATACCGGCGCTCGGACCGTCTTTCGGGGTCGCCCCCTCCGGTACGTGCACGTGGATATCGCGCTTCTCGTAGAAGTCGGCATTGATGCGCAGCTTCTCGGCACGGGCCCGAACCACCGTCATGGCGGCCTGGATGGACTCCTGCATCACGTCACCCAGGGAACCTGTGTAGGTGAGCTTGCCCTTGCCCGGCATGTTGGTGGTCTCGATGGTGAGCAGATCGCCCCCCACTTCGGTCCACGCCAGACCACACACCTGACCCACCTGGTTCTGGTCGGTGGCCTTGCCGTAGTCAAAGCGCTGCACCCCGAGGAACTCCTTGAGGTTGGCCTGATTGACTTGAACATGCTTGATGCTCTTGTCCAGCAGGATGCGCTTGACCGCTTTGCGACAAATCTTGGAGATCTCGCGCTCCAGGCTACGCACCCCCGCTTCGCGGGTGTAGTAGCGGATCACCCCGACCAGAGCGGAATCCTCGATGGTGATCTCGGACTCTTTCAGGCCGTTGCGCTGGATCTGCTTGGAGACCAGATGCTGCTTGGCGATGTTGAGCTTCTCATCTTCGGTGTAACCGGAGAGGCGGATCACTTCCATCCGGTCCAGCAGCGGACCCGGGATGTTCATGGAGTTGGAGGTGGCCACGAACATCACGTCCGACAGGTCATAATCCACTTCCAGATAGTGATCGTTGAAGCTGTTGTTCTGCTCGGGATCCAGCACTTCCAGCAGGGCTGAAGCGGGATCGCCACGCATGTCCGAGCTCATCTTGTCGATTTCATCGAGCAGGAACAGCGGGTTCTTCACGCCGACTTTCGCCATCTTCTGGATGAGCTTGCCAGGCATGGAACCGATGTAGGTACGGCGGTGACCGCGGATCTCCGCCTCGTCACGCACCCCGCCCAGCGCCATGCGCACGTATTTGCGACCGGTGGCCTTGGCGATGGACTGACCGAGCGAGGTCTTGCCCACGCCGGGAGGCCCTACCAGACAGAGGATCGGTCCCTTGAGCTTGTTGACGCGCGCCTGCACCGCCAGATACTCGAGAATGCGATCCTTGACCTTCTCCAGGCCATAGTGATCGGCATCCAGCACCTCTTGCGCCTTGCCCAGGTCTTTCTTGACCTTGGAGCGCGCCTTCCACGGCACCTGTACCATCCAGTCGACGTAGCTGCGCACCACGGTGGCCTCGGCCGACATGGGCGACATCATCTTCAGCTTGGCAAGCTCGGCCTGCGCCTTCTCACGGGCATCTTCCGGCATGCCGGCCTCTTCAATCTTGCGATTGAGGGCTTCGAACTCATCCGGACTGTCTTCCAGCTCACCCAGCTCTTTCTGGATGGCCTTCATCTGCTCGTTGAGATAGTACTCGCGTTGGCTCTTCTCCATCTGCTTCTTGACCCGGGAGCGGATGCGTTTCTCGACCTGCAGCAGGTCAATCTCCGACTCCATCATGGCCATCAGAAACTCGATGCGCTCGGACACGGAGGCGATTTCCAGCACCTTCTGCTTGTCTTCGAGCTTGAGCGGCATGTGGGCGGCCATGGTATCGGCCAGGCGCGCCGCATCGTCGATCGCCGAAATCGAGGTGAGCACCTCGGGCGGGATCTTCTTGTTGAGCTTGATATAGCCTTCGAACTGACCGATGGCGGAGCGCACCAGCACATCCTGGTCCTTCTCCTCAATCGCCTTGGAGGCGATGTACTGCGCCTCGCCAACGAAGAAGTCCCGGTCGTCGATCATCCGCTCAAGACGGGCACGCTGGCCCCCTTCCACCAGCACCTTGACGGTGCCATCGGGCAGCTTGAGCATCTGTAGAATATTGGCCACTGTCCCGACGGAGAAGATCTCCTCCACCGTCGGCTCATCGGTTGACGCATCCTTCTGGGCCACCAGCAGAACTTTCTTGTCCTGCTCCATGGCCGCTTCCAGACAGCGAATGGATTTTTCCCGCCCCACAAAGAGTGGAATGACCATGTGGGGGTAAACCACCACGTCACGAAGAGGCAGGACGGGAATCTCGATGCGTTCTGAACGCTCTAGGTTCATATATGTCCTCTCGGCTTGTTATACCGTTGGCAAAGCGCTTGGCTGAGTATATGGGGGCGCTTAGATGAGATTCAATCGCCGAAACCGCAAAAAGCATGAAAGGGGCAAAAAGCCCCTTTCATTTGATTAAAAATCAGACATTTACTCTGATGCAGCGGCCTGGGTCTCGGGATTTTCGTAGATCATCAAGGGCGCGGAGTCCCCCTTGATCACGGTTTCGTCGATCACCACCTTGCTGACACCGTCCAGCGACGGCAGGTCATACATGGTATCGAGCAGCACGGCTTCCACGATGGAACGCAGACCGCGGGCGCCGGTTTTACGCTCCATCGCCTTGCGGGCAATGGCGTTCAACGCGTCGTCACGGAACTCCAGCTCCACCCCTTCCAGATCGAACAGCGCGGCATATTGCTTGGTCAGCGCGTTCTTCGGCTCTTTCAGGATCTGGATGAGGGCAGCCTCGTCCAGCTCGGTCAGGGTCGCTACCACCGGCAGACGGCCGATGAACTCGGGGATCAGACCGTACTTGATCAGATCTTCCGGCTCCACCTTGGCAAAGCTCTCGCTCAAGGTCGCCTTGGCGCTCTTGGACTTGACCTCGGCACCAAAGCCGATGCCGGTGCCCTTGACGGAGCGTTGCTCGATCACCTTGTCCAGACCGGCAAAGGCGCCACCGCAGATGAACAGGATCTTGGAGGTATCAACCTGCAAGAACTCCTGCTGCGGGTGCTTGCGACCACCTTGCGGCGGCACGGAAGCGATGGTCCCTTCGATCAGCTTGAGCAGGGCCTGCTGCACCCCTTCCCCGGACACGTCGCGGGTGATGGAGGGGTTGTCCGACTTGCGGGAGATCTTGTCGATCTCGTCGATGTAGACGATGCCACGCTGGGCCTTCTCTACGTCGTAGTCGCACTTCTGCAGCAGCTTCTGGATGATGTTCTCCACGTCCTCGCCCACATAACCGGCTTCGGTCAGGGTGGTGGCATCGGCCATGGTGAAGGGAACGTCCAGCAGACGGGCCAGGGTTTCAGCCAGCAGAGTCTTGCCGCTGCCGGTCGGACCGATCAGCAGGATGTTGGATTTGCCCAGCTCTACACCACCAGACTCGCTACCGCTGCGCAGCCGCTTGTAGTGGTTGTAGACGGCTACCGCCAGCACCTTCTTGGCGTACTCCTGCCCGATCACATAGTCATCCAGATGAGCGCGGATTTCATGAGGGGTCGGCAGCTCGCTACCATCGCGCTTGGGCGAGATCTCGCGGATCTCTTCGCGGATGATGTCGTTGCACAGCTCGACACACTCATCACATATGTAGACGGAAGGGCCAGCGATCAGCTTGCGCACTTCATGCTGGCTTTTGCCGCAAAAAGAGCAGTAGAGCAGCTTATCACCCTCACCCTTGCGTTTTTCTGTCATTCAGCAACCTCGTTTTATCAATAGAGGATGGATTGTCCTGTTGAGTTTACAACAGTCCGGAACACCCTGCCCATGCCTGATCTGCCGATTGAGGGCATCATCAAACCAGATGATGTCCTCGACGATGGTACGGGCTAGCTCGTGGCTCAGCCGCGGCGGCTCAGGACACCGTCAACCAGACCATAGGCCACAGCCTGCTCGGCCGACATGAAGTTGTCACGGTCGGTGTCACGCTCGATGGTGGCCATGTCCTGACCGGTATGGAAGGCCAGACGCTCGTTCAGGGTATTCTTGATCTTCAGGATCTCCTGGGCATGGATCTGGATATCAGATGCCTGGCCCTGGAAACCGCCCAGCGGCTGGTGGATCATCACGCGGGCATTGGGCAGGCAGAAACGCTTGCCCTTGGCACCACCGGCCAGCAGGAAGGCACCCATGGAGCAGGCCTGCCCCATGCACACCGTGCTGACGTCCGGCTTGATGAACTGCATGGTGTCATAAATGGACATACCGGCCGTGACGGCCCCACCCGGAGAGTTGATGTAGATGCTGATGTCCTGATCCGGATTTTCAGACTCCAGGAACAGCAGCTGAGCCACCACCAGATTCGCCATGTGATCTTCAACCTGACCGGTCAGGAAGATCACCCGCTCCTTCAGCAGACGAGAATAGATGTCGTAGGAACGCTCCCCTTTCGCGGTTTGCTCTACCACCATCGGGATGAGCGCATTGCGTGGGGATTCAGTCACATCGTTATAGTTCTTGTACATAAGGCATTGTCCCTAAAATAAAATGGCCCGAGTGGAGATCACACGAGCCATTATACTTAACAGTCTTGACCTTAAGTCAAATGTTCTTAGGCAGCGGCACCGGACTTGTTGATCACTTCGTCAAATGCAACTTCCTTCTCGGTCACCTGGGCCTTGGACAGGATCAGGTCGATGGCTTGATCTTCAACTGCCAGGTTGCGAACGCCGTTCAGCATCTGTTCGTTCTTCTGGTAGTACTCGATCACTTCCTTCGGATCTTCGTAGGCAGTGGCCATGGATTCGATGATGCTGTTGACGCGCGCTTCATCAGCCTTGATCTCGTTGGTACGGATCACGTCGCCCAGCAGCAGACCTACGCGTACACGACGCTCGGCCTGGCCCTGGAACAGCTCGGCCGGCAGTTCAGGAGCGTTGCCGCCCTGGAAGCCGCCGAAACGCTGCAGCGCCTGCTGACGCAGGGCATCGATTTCCTGAGCAACGGCAGCCTTCGGCAGATCGATCTGGTTGGCTTCAACCAGACCGTTCAGAACCTGCTCTTTCACGCTGTTTTTCAGGGCTTGAGCCAGTTCGCGCTCCATGTTCTTGCGCACTTCTGCTTTCAGCTCTTCAACGTTGCCGCTCTCGATACCAAAACGCTTGACGAACTCTTCGGTCAGCTCAGGCAGGATCTGCTCTTCAACCTTGTTCAGCTTGGAAGCGAACTTGGCGGCTTTGCCTTTCAGGTTCTCAGCGTGGTAGTCAGCCGGGAAGGTCACGTCGATGGTGAACTCGTCGCCTGCTTTCTTGCCCATGATGGCGTCTTCGAAGCCCGGGATCATGCGACCGGCACCCAGAACCAGGTTGAAGCCTTCGGCCTTGCCGCCGTCGAACTCTTCACCGTCGATGGAACCGACGAAGTCCATGGTCACACGCATGCCATCGGCAGCGGCGGCATCCACTTCACTCCAGGTAGCGTGCTGCTTGCGCAGGGTGTCGATCATGTTGGCCAGATCTTCATCCTTCACGGTAGCAACCGGCTTCTCGACCTTGATGGTCTCAAGGCCAGCCACTTCAAACTCGGGGTACACTTCGAAGGTCGCGGTGAATTCGAAGTCCTGACCTTCCTGGATCTCTTTCGGATCCATGGTCGGGGCACCGGCCGGGCTCAGTTTGTTTTCGATGATGGCCTTGATGAAGTTGCTCTGCATCATTTCGTCAGCAACGCGAGCATGAGCCATGGCGCCGAACATCTTCTTGATGATGGCAACCGGAGCCTTGCCAGGACGGAAACCGTCGATGCGACGGGTTTTGGCCAGGCCGTTCAATTCTTTGCGCACGGCGGCGTCAACGGTAGCGGCCGGTACGGTGATGGTAAGACGGCGTTCCAGACCCTGGGTTGTCTCTACAGAAACTTGCATTCTTCTACCTCGTTCAACTCAGCACTGCGTGCTGACCCTTTATTGCCCCTGGGCAAAGCCCGGAGTCTTCCTGTTTATAAAGACAACGACTGTCTTTGTGATGAGAAAATATGACGCGACATTATAGCGGCGCACTTTGATCGAGTCGAGCCACACGTCCCCCAACCGGGCAGGGGATGGCACAATTCCCGCCAAACTGCCCCTTATATGGGGAATAGCGGGGCCGACTTCAAGCACACAAGCCGCAAGAATTTGCACTTGCTCACCTTTTTTCGTGCAAGAGCCTACTTTTTCACCTCACATCCCTCCATAACGGTCTCTTTTCACCCCCTGCGACCCAAATTGTCCACCCCGCCCCTTCAACCATTGCGTCCATGACCATCGCTCGTTATGGTTGCAGCCATCTTGATAAGTCTGGAGTTACCGACATGGCCTTTTTCCGCTTCTTGTTCAATCTGCTCTGGTTCGTACTGGGAGGCGTCTTCATGGGGCTGGCCTGGTGGCTGGCCGGGCTGATCTGTTTTATCTCCCTCATCGGGATCCCCTGGGGACGTGCCTGCTTCGTCATCGGCACCTTCACCTTCTTCCCGTTCGGCAAGCAGGCGGTCAACCGCAAGACCATGACCGGTCTGAGCGACATGGGCACCGGCACTATGGGGCTGATTGGCAACATCATCTGGTTCGTGCTGATCGGGATCTGGCTGGCCATCGGCCACATCGCCTCGGCGCTGGCCTGCTTCGTCACCATCGTCGGCATCCCGTTCGGCATCCAGCACCTCAAGCTGGCGCTCATCAGCCTGGCCCCCATCGGCCAGATGATCGTCACCAATCAGGAGGCCGAATCCGGTCGTTATATTCGCTGAAGGCGATGCCGCCAGTCGTAAAAAAGGGCAGACTAGGGTCTGCCCTTTTTCATTGCCATCTTCGAGGTCATCCATGCTGCCCAGCCACTTCTTCGCCAATCTCGCCCGCATGAAGCTCATCTATCGCTGGCCGCTGATGCGCAACATCCAGCCCGAAAACATCGCCGAGCACAGTCTGCAGGTGGCCATGGTGGCCCACGCCCTCGGCCTCATCAAAAACCGGCTCTTTGGTGGCAGCGTGGATGCCGATCGCGCCGCCGTCATGGCGCTCTATCACGACAGCAGCGAAGTGCTGACCGGCGATCTGCCCACGCCGGTCAAGTACTTCAATCCCGAGATTGCCCGCGAATACAAGAAGATTGAGCTGGCCGCCGAGCAGCGCCTGCTCGGCATGTTGCCGCCGGAGCTGGTCGAGGATTTTCGCCCGCTGCTCGATTCGGCAGCCCAGGATGGCGAGCTGGCCAAACTGGTGAAGGATGCCGACACCCTCTGTGCCTATACCAAGTGTCTCGAAGAGATCAATGCCGGCAACCGGGAGTTCGAGCCGGCGCGCAAGCGCCTCGAGCAGATGCTGGCGGCCCGGATGAGCGACGAGATGCGCTACTTCATCGACATCTTCGTGGCGAGCTTCTCGCTGCCGCTGGATGAACTCAACGCCCACTGAACCAGCCAGATACCCCAAACGGAAGGGCCCGCCGGTTTGCACCGGCGGGCCCTTCATTTTTATCAGCAGACAAGATGCTGCTTATCAGTGCCCCAACTCGCGGGACGGCACCAGCCCGCTCGCCCGCCAGGCGGGGTAGAGGGTGGCCAGCAGGCTCATCAGGATGGCGGCGCCAGTCACGATGAGCAAGTCCTGCATGTGCAGCTCGGTCGGCAGGAAGTCGATGAAGTAGATGTCCGGGTTGAGGAAACGGTGGCCAATGAGCTTCTCGATGCCTCCCAGGATCTGGGTCAGTTTGCTGGAGAGCAGGCCGCCCAGCAGGGCGCCGAGCAAGGCACCCGCCACCCCGTTCACCATCCCCTGAATGACGAAGGTGAGCCGGATCTGTCCCGGGCTCGCCCCCATGGTCTTCAAGATGGCGATCTCGCTGCGCTTCTCGTTCACCGCCATCACCAGGGTGGAGACGATGTTGAAACAGGCCACCGCCACCACCATCAGCATCACCACGTACATCACGGTGCGCACCATCTGGATGTCCTGATAGAGATAGCCCTGGCGGCTCATCCAGCTGCTGATATAGACGTAGTGCGGGAACTTCTGGGCAGCCGCCACCGTGATGGACTGCGCCTTGAGCACGTCGTTCACCTTGAGGCTGAAACCCTCCACCGCACTGCCCATGCCGGTGATGGCCTGGGCATCCGCCAGATGCATGAAGCCGAGCACACCATCGAGCTGGCCACCGATCTCGAGCAGCCCCACCACGGTGAGAGACTCGCGCTTCGGATTCTTGATGCCGGCGGCATCGCCGCCCTGGGGCAGCAGCAGGGTGACCGTGTCCCCTATCTTGACCCCCAGCTTGTCGGCGATGGTCTTGCCGAGGATGAGGCCGTGCTCGCCGGCTTCCAGCTCGCGCAGACCGCGGCCCGTCATGTAGTTGCCCGCATCGGACAGATTGGCTTCAAGCTCCGGCAGCACGGCGCGCACTTGCAGCCCCTTGAGAGCACTGCCGTGCTCCAGCAGGCCGTCGAGCCGGATCACCGGGGCGGCAGCCTCCACTCCGGGCTGGGCCAGCAGGTAATCCCGCAGCTTGGGCCAGTTGGGGAGCGGTGCCTCCATCCCCATCAGCTCGCCGTGGGGCACCACGGAGAGCACCCGGTTTTTGAGTTCCCGCTCAAAGCCGTTCATGGCGGAGAGCCCCAGGATCAGCGCCATCACACCGAGGGCGATGCCGATGAGGGAAGAGGCGGAGATAAAGGCGATGAAGCCGTTGCGACGGCGAGAGCGGCTGTAACGCAGGCCCAGAAACAGGGGCAGCGGTTTGAACATCAGGCGACCTCCGCCATCACGCCGCTCACCAGGGTCACCCGGCGATGGAGCTTGGCTGCCAGGCTGAGATCGTGGGTCACTACCACGAACGCGGTGCCGAGCTCGCGGTTGAGCTCGCAAAGCAGCTCATAGACGGCGGTGGCGCTGGCGTGATCCAGGTTGCCGGTGGGCTCGTCCGCCAGCACCAGACTGGGTTCGTTGACCAGGGCACGGGCGATGGCCACCCGCTGGCGCTCGCCACCGGAGAGCTCGGACGGTCTGTGGTTGAGACGGTGGGAGAGCCCTACCCGCCCCAGCATCCGGCTCGCCTTGTCGGTCGCGCTGGCTACCGATTCACCGGCGATCAGCAGCGGCATGGCGGCATTTTCCAGCGCGGTGAACTCGGAGAGCAGGTGGTGGAACTGGTAAACGAAACCCAGTTCCTGGTTGCGAAACTTCGCCTGGGTACGGCTGTCCCAGCGATGGATGTCCTGCCCCTTGAACAGCACGGCGCCGCTGGAGGGGTTGTCGAGCGCCCCCATCAGGTGCAGCAGGGTAGTCTTGCCGGAGCCCGAGCTGCCCACCACCGCCAGCATCTCGCCGGGCGCCACGCTAAGATCGATGCCCTTGAGTACCTGGGTCTCCAGATCGCCCTCTTTGTAGACATGGTTGAGGGCCTGACAGCGCAGCAGCGGCTCGCAGGAGACGGATTGATTCATAAAGGAGGCTCCACTTGCACCTGTAACAACGCTGGCGCCGGCAGCAACACCGGCACCAGTAACAACAGAAGATGAATTATTCATAACGCAGCGCCTCGGCCGGTTTGACCCGGGCCGCACGGGCCGCCGGGTAGAGGGTGGCGCTGAAGCTGAGCAGCACGGCGCCCAGCAAAATGGTCACGACCTGGGCGGATTCGACGATGACCGGCAGGCCCGAGCCGCCGGCCGTCATGTAGAGGTTGAGCCCCACCGCATCGAGCAAGGGGTTGAGCCCCATGGAGAGCGCCAGTCCCGCCAGACCGCCGAACAGGGCGCCGATGACCCCGCTGGAGGCCCCCAGCACCATGAAGATCTTGACGATGCCCGCCTCGCTCATGCCCATGGTACGCAGGATGGCCACCTCTCCTTCCTTGTCGGTCACCACCATCACCAGGGCGGAGAGGATGTTGAAGGTGGCGACTGCGATGATCAGCACCAGCATCAGCCCCATCATCCGTTTTTCCATGGCCACCGCCTGGAACAGCTCGCCGCGCTCGCGGCGCCAGTCCTGCCACTCCAGCCCGTCCGGCAGCGCCGTCTTCACCACCTCGTCGGCGGCGAAGGGGTCATCCAGCCAGAGGCGGATGCCGCCCACCTGATCCGCAGGCAACCGCAGCATGCGCTGGGCATCCCCCAGCGCAATCAGGGCGACCTGGCTGTCCACGTCGGCACCGACCCCGAAGATGCCGGAGACGGTAAAGAGACGCTGGGCCGGCACCCGACCAAACGGGGTGAAGCGGGTGCCTTCCGTCAGGATCAGACGGACCTGGTCGCCCATGGAGACCTTGAGGCGATTGGCCACCCCCTGCCCCAGCACTATGTGGTATTCGCCGGCCTGCAGGCTGTCCAGACGCCCCATCTGCATCTGGGCGTGCAGGATGTCGTCCTTGGGCCACTGGGCGGGATCGATGCCCTGCACGCTGACGCCGGTCAGCTGACCGGGGCTTTGCAACATGCCTTCGCTGTCGAGCATGGGGGCATGGGCAATCACGTGCGGCAGCCTGGCCAGGTCCGGCAGGCCCTGCGGCGCAGCATCGATGCGCCCCGCCGGGCTGGTCACCACCACATGGGGGATCACCCCCAGGATGCGGCCCTTGAGCTGCCCTTCAAAACCGTTCATCACCGAGATGACCACCATCAGGGCGGCGACCCCGATGGCGATGCCGAAAGTGGAAAACAGGGAGATAAATGAAACGAAGCGATTGCTGCGTCGCGAGCCTGCATAACGCAGGCCGATGGCCAGCGACAGTGGCTGAAAAAGTCCAGTCTTCAAGGATATCTACATTGCCAACAAAATAAGATACCGGATAATAAAGGGAAACCGTCTATGACAACAAGGGATAGCCTCCATGCAGGAACAGTTCTTCAGTGTCACCCATGCCACACCGGTCAATGTGATCCCCATGCCCGGTGACTTTCATCTGCCCTCGCTGGAGGCACTGGAGGCCGAGCTGCCCGAACCGTTTCGCATCGCCTCCGCCATTACCTCCATCGACATGGTGACCAGCCGCCTGATCCGCAATCAGAACGATTCGATGCACGATCTGGTGGAGATCATCAACCAGCAGTCGCGCAAGATCGACATGATCATGGGCTATGTGCTGTCGGTGCAGGATCATCCGGAACATCGCTTTCACACCCTGCGCTTTGGTGCCGGCCAGCTGACCTATCTGCATCCGCGCCAGGGCCACGGCGAGGTGCCGCACCTGCACCAGATAGTGCGACTCAAGATCTTCCTGCGCGAAGAGGCCTCCGCCATCTACTGCTACGGCCAGGTCAAGCAGCTGGAACCGAGCGAGCACGGCACCCACGTGATGCTCGACTATGTGCGGATCCGCGAGGATGACCGTGAACTGCTGGTACGTGCCAGCCTGCATATCCAGTCCAAACAACTCAAACTTCGTGCGCAAGACCGTCAACGTTAAAAGAATCGAATGATGCCAATGAAGCTTCCCGCCTTGCCCGCCAAGGCGGGCCAAAAGTTAACGCTCGGCCAGCTGACAGGCAGCAGCCTCTCGCTGATGGCCGCCCGCCTCACCCAGGAGGCAGATCGCCCCGTCCTGCTGGTGACCGCCGATACCCCGAGCGCCCTGCGCCTCGAACAGGAACTGCAATACCTGCTGGCCGACACGGGCTGTCCGGTGCTGCTGTTCCCGGATTGGGAGACCCTGCCCTACGACACCTTCTCCCCCCATCAGGACATCATCTCCCAGCGGCTCGAGACCCTCTACAAGCTGCCGCAGATGAGCAGCGGCGTGCTGATCGTGCCCATCTCCACCCTGATGCTGCGCACGGCGCCCCGGGTCTATCTCGACAAATACAGCCTGATGGTGAAAAGCGGCCAGCGCCTCAATCTGCAGCAGCTGCGCGCGCGCCTCGCCGAGGCGGGCTATGTGGCGGTGGAGCAGGTGCTGGAGCACGGCGAATTTGCCGCCCGCGGCTCCCTGCTCGATCTCTTCCCCATGGGCAGCAGCAGCCCCTATCGCATCGACTTCTTTGACGACGAGGTGGACTCCATCCGCCCGTTCGACCCCGAGACCCAGCGCTCCAGCGAGCCGGTCAAGAGCGTCAGCCTGTTGCCAGCCCGGGAGTTTCCCACCGACGAGGGGGCCATCGAGCTGTTTCGTGGCCAGTATCGCGAGCAGTTCGAGATCTCCCGCGCCGAGGGCTCCGTCTATCAGGAGGTGAGCAAGGGGCGCTGGCCCGCCGGCATCGAATACTATCTGCCGCTCTTCTTCCAGCAGACCGCCAGCCTGTTTGACCACCTGCCGGACAACACCCTGCTGCTGACCGTGGGGGAGATCTACCCCGCCGCCCAACGCTTCTGGAACGACATCGCTCAACGCTACGAGGACAGGCGCTGGGACAATACCCGTCCCCTGCTGCCACCCCAGCAGATCTATCTGCCGGTGGAGCAGCTGTTTGCGGCGCTCGGCCAGTACGCGGCCGTGCGGCTGCAGGAGGCCCCCACCGCCGGTGATGCGGGCCAGCACGACCTGCCCATCTCGGCGCTGCCCGAGCTGCAGCTCGATCACAGCAAGGAGCAACCGCTGCTGGCCCTCAACCAGTTCCTGCAAGGTTTTGCCGGTCGCACCCTGTTTGCGGTGGAGTCCGAGGGGCGGCGCGAGGTACTGGGCGATCTGCTGGCCCGCATCGCGCTGCAGCCCAAGGAGTTCGCGTCACTGGACGCCTTCATCACCAGCAAGGCCCGTCACGGCCTGCTGGTGGCACCGCTCGAGCGCGGCTTCTTGCTGCGAGAGCCGGGGCAAGAGGAGCTCGCGCTCATCACCGAGACCGAACTGCTGGGCGGCAAGATCCGCAGCAAGCGGCAACGGGAGAAGAGCAAGAACCTGAGTTCGGATGCGGTGATCCGCAACCTCGGCGAGCTGACCCAGGGTCAGCCGGTGGTGCACCTGGATCACGGGGTCGGCCGCTATCTGGGGCTGGAAACCATCGATGCTGGCGGCCTGCCCACCGAGTTTCTGACCCTGGAATATGCCGGTGGCGACAAGCTGTTCGTGCCGGTCACCAGTTTGCACCTGATCAGCCGTTATACCGGCTCGGACAACCCGCCCAGCCACAAGCTTGGCGGCGAGGCCTGGGTCAAGGCCCGGCGCAAGGCGGCAGAAAAGGTGCGCGACGTGGCGGCCGAGCTGCTGGATGTCTATGCCATGCGGGCGGCCCGTCACGGCTTTGCCTTCAAACACGACCGCGAGGCCTATCGCCAGTTTGCCGCCGGCTTCCCGTTCGAGGAGACCGATGACCAGCTCAACGCCATCAATGCGGTGCTCGGCGACATGTGCCAAGCCAAGAGCATGGATCGGCTGGTGTGTGGCGACGTGGGCTTCGGCAAGACCGAGGTGGCGATGCGGGCGGCGTTTGTGGCAGTACATGGCGGCAAGCAGGTGGCCGTGCTGGTGCCCACCACCCTGCTCGCCCAGCAGCACTACGACAACTTCCGCGACCGCTTCGCCAACTGGCCGGTGCGGGTCGAGGTGCTGAGCCGCTTCCGCTCCGCCAAGGAGCAGACCGCGGTGATGAAAGAGCTCGCCGAAGGCAAGGTCGACATCATCATCGGCACCCACAAGCTGCTGGGAGCCGAGCTCACCTTCAAGGATCTGGGGCTGCTCATCGTCGACGAGGAGCATCGCTTCGGGGTGCGCCAGAAGGAGAAGATCAAGGCGCTGCGGGCCGACGTGGACATCCTCACCCTCACCGCCACCCCCATTCCGCGCACCCTCAACATGGCGATGTCGGGCATGCGGGATCTCTCCATCATCGCCACCCCGCCCGCCAAGCGGCTGGCCATCAAGACCTTCGTGCGCCAGCAGGAGCCGGCGGTCACCCGCGAGGCAGTGCTGCGGGAATTGAAGCGCGGCGGCCAAGTCTACTACCTGCACAACGACGTGGAGAGCATCGAGAAGTGCGCGGCGGATCTTGCCGAGCTGGTGCCGGAGGCGCGCATCGGCATCGCCCACGGCCAGATGCGCGAGCGTGAGCTCGAGCGGGTGATGTCGGACTTCTACCACCAGCGCTTCAACCTGCTGGTCTGCACCACCATCATCGAGACCGGCATCGACGTGCCGAGCGCCAACACCATCATCATGGATCGGGCAGATCACCTCGGTCTGGCCCAGTTGCACCAGCTGCGGGGCAGGGTTGGCCGCTCCCACCACCAGGCCTATGCCTACCTGCTCACCCCCCATCCCAAGCTGATGACCAAGGATGCGGCCAAGCGGCTGGAGGCCATTGCGTCCCTTGAAGATCTCGGCGCCGGCTTTGCGCTGGCCACCCACGATCTGGAGATCCGCGGCGCCGGCGAACTGCTCGGTGACGATCAGAGCGGCCAGATTGAATCGGTCGGCTTTACCCTCTACATGGAGATGCTGGAGCAGGCGGTCGAGGCGCTGAAATCGGGCAAGGAGCCGTCGCTCGAACAGCTCATGAGCCAGCACACCGAAGTGGAGCTGCGCCTGCCGGCGCTGTTGCCGGACGACTACATCCCGGACGTCAACATGCGGCTCTCCATGTACAAACGGATCGCCAGTGCGGCGGACGAGCAGGAGCTGCGCGAACTGAAAGTGGAGCTGATCGACCGCTTCGGCCTGTTGCCGGAGCCGACCAAAACCCTGCTGGAGCTGGCGGCCTTCCGCCAGCGCGCTACGGCGCTGGGCATTCGCCGGGTGGAGATGAGCGAGCGCGGCGGCTATCTGGACTTTACCCAGGAGACCAGGGTCAACCCTGCCTATCTGGTCAAGCTGCTCTCCGAGCAGCCGCGCATCTACAAGATGGACGGGCCGACCCGGCTGCGCTTCCAGGTACCGACCCAGGACAGGGCCATGCGCCTCAAGCTGGTGGACGGCCTGCTGGCGGATCTCGCCAGTCACGCCAGCCCCTGAGGGGAATGATGGGACGACGAGCCGCTCGCCCAAATAAAACGGGAGCCTTGATGGCTCCCGTTTTTTATCCCGTGACGCTGGCCGTCACGCCTGATTAGCCGGATCCTCATGGGAAGAGAACTCGCGCATAAAGGCCTCGGCCCGATCCACCATCTTGGTGGAACCCACGAAATAGGGGGTACGCTGGTGCAACGCGGTGGGCTGGATGTCCATGATGCGGCCAAAGCCGTCTGATGCCTTGCCACCGGCCTGCTCCACCAGGAACGCCATGGGGTTGCACTCATAGAGCAGACGCAGTTTGCCGTTCGGCGAGTTGGTGCCGGACGGATAGATGTAGATGCCGCCCTTGAGCAGGTTGCGGTGAAAATCGGAGACCAAGGAGCCGATGTAACGGGAGGTGTAAGGACGGTGGGTCGCCTCGTCCCGCTCCTGACAATATTTGAGGTACTTTTTCACCCCGTCCGGGAACTTGATGTAGTTGCCCTCGTTGATGGAGTAGATCTTGCCCTCCTCCGGAATGCGGATGTTCTCGTGGGAGAGGCAGAAGCAGCCGATGGAGGGGTCGTAGGTAAAGCCGTTGACGCCAAAGCCGGTGGTGTAGACCAGCATGGTCGAGGAGCCGTAGACCACGTAACCGGCGGCGACCTGGCGGTTGCCCGGCTGCAGGAAGTCTTCCAGAGTGACGCCAGCGCCCGGCTTACTGACCCGGCGGTAGATGGAGAAGATGGTGCCGACGGAGACGTTGACGTCGATGTTGGAGGAGCCATCGAGGGGGTCGATCAATACCACGTACTTGGAGTGACGGGAGAGCTCGGAATCGAAGGAGACGAAATCCTCCTCCTCTTCGGAGGCCATACCGCACACTTCGCCACGGGCTTCCAGCGCCGCCTTGAAGCGCTCATTGGCGTAGACGTCCAGCTTCTGCTGCACCTCGCCCTGCACGTTTTCAGCGCCCATGGAGCCGATGATGTCCGCCAGCCCCGCCTTGTTGATCTCCCGGTTCACCACCTTGGCGGCCAGGCGGATGGAGCTGAGCAGCGAGGTCAGCTCGCCGGTCGCGGTGGGATAATCCGCCTGCTTTTTGACGATGAACTCGCCCATGGTGATCATGTTTCGCATTATTGTTCCTTTAAGATCGTTTCCGTTGGCTTTGAAAACGTTTGCACGCATAGACAAAAAAAGTGCCGATCCTCGGCAGCCTTGTTTTGTAACCTAATGTAACGCCTGTTTTTTGTTTTTGCAGCGAATTAAGCCGCTGAATAAACGCACATCTCCCCCACCTTTTTCGCCCGAAACCGCCCTAAAACTGGTTTCAATCGGTAACTTTTTAGATGTTAATTCGTGGCAAAAACTCACGAAGATGTCGCCATGAGGATGGCAAGATCCCCGCCATGCCCCCTATCTGGGACGCATGCCATGGGGGACCTGTCTGCCTCTTGAGATCTCGCCATCAATCCCGCACACTGGCCCGGCTTTGGAAGCAAAAAAACATAAGGATATTCAATGAAAAGGACACTCATTGCCGGCACGGTTGCCGCCCTGTTCGCACTCCCCGCCCTGGCAGCCCAGGTACCGGCCGGTACCAAGTTGCTGCCGGCAGAACAGCAAACCTTCATCCGCAACATAGGTACCGAACCCGCCTCCATCGATCCCCAGATGGTGGAAGAGACAGCGGGCAGCGAAATCGTCAACGACCTGTTCGAGGGACTCTACACCCTGGACGGGGACGGCAAACTGCAGCTTGCCGGCGCCCTTGGCTACGAGCTCGATCCCACGGGCACCGTCTACACCTTCAAGCTCAGACCCGATGCCAAATGGTCCAACGGCGAGCCGGTGACGGCGGCCGATTATGTCTATGGCTGGCAGCGGGCGGCGGATCCCAAGAATGCCTCCAACTACGCCTGGTTCATCGAGCTGACCGGCGTCACCAATGCCGCCGAGGTCATTCAGGGCAAGCAGAGCCCGGATACGCTGGGCATCAAGGCGCTCGATGCCCATACCCTGCAGATCACCTTGAAAAACCCGGTGCCCTTCTTCCTGAAGACCCTCTCCCACTACACCACCTTCCCGGCACCGAGGGCGACCATCGAGAAGTTCGGTCATGAGTGGGTCAAGCCGGGCAACATCGTCTCCAACGGGGCCTTCGTGCTCAAGGAGTGGACCCCCAACGAGCGTCTCATCTCCGAGCGCAACCCCCATTACTGGGACAACCAGCATACGGTGCTGAACAAGGTGTTCTATCTGGAGATCGTCTCCGACACCGCCGCCTACAACCGCTATCGCGCCGGCGAGCTGCACTACACCAGCTATCCGCTCGAGCAGTACAAGCAGCTCAAGCAGCAGAGCCCGCAGGAGCTGGTGAGCGTGCCGACCCTGGCCACCTACTACTACGTGTTCAACACCCAGCGCAAACCGTTCGACAACCCCAAGGTGCGCAAGGCGCTCTCCCTGGCCATCGACCGGGACACCATCACCGAGAAAATCCTGGGGCAGGGCCAGATCTCTGCCTTCAGCCTGACGCCGCCCATAGTGGACGGCTTCGAGCTCAAGCGACCGGCCAGCGAGCAGATGAGCAAGGAGGAGCGGATCAAGCAGGCCAAGGCGCTGCTCGCCGAAGCGGGTTATGGCCCTGGCAAGCCGCTGGCTGTGGACATCCTCTACAACACCAATGAGGGGCACAAGAAGATAGCCTTGGCCATCTCCTCCATGTGGAAGCACAACCTGGGGGTGCAGGCCAAGCTCAACAACATGGAGTGGAAGACCATGGTGTCGGCCCTCAACGAAGGGGACTTCGGGGTCAGCCGCTACGCCTGGAACGGGGATTACAACGATGCCTCCACCTTCCTCGACATCATGACCTCCAGCAGCAGCGCCAACAGCGGCAAGTGGTTCAACAAGCAGTATGACGCCCTGCTGGCCAAGGCCCATGACGCCAGGGATCCGGCCGAACGCAACCAGCTCTATCAGCAGGCCGAGGCCCTGATCGATGCAGAAGCGCCCATCGCCCCGGTCTATTTCTACGTCAAATCACGCCTGCTCAAACCCAACATCAAGGGCTACCCCTATCAGAACCCGCAGGATCTGGTCTACTCGAAAGACCTCTATCTGACCGCGCAATAAGGTTCGCTACCCTGCAGACAAAAAGACCGCCTTTCGGCGGTCTTTTTTCTCACTCGTCCCGGCAGGCGGCCAGTGCCACCCTGCGCCGGCGCAGCACCACAGGCTGCACCAGCAACTGGGCCAGCAGCACCCCAAACAGGGTCATGCCGCCGCCGATCAGATGATAACTGGTCAATCTCTCGCCGAGCCAGCTGATGGCCAGACCGGCAGTCATCACCGGCAGCAGGTTCATGAAGATGGCAGTGCGGCTTGCCCCGAGCAGGGCGATGCCCTGCATCCACAGCCAGGGCGACAGGGCCGAGGTCGGGATCCCCGCATAGAGGATCAACCAGAGCGCCCGGCCGTCCGGCCATTGCCCATCCACCAGCAGATAGAACGGAGTGAGAAACAGCAGGCTGCAGAGCACCTGGCCGTAGAGCATGGACCAGTTGTCGAGCCCCAGATCCCACTTCTTGAGCAACACGCTGTAGAGCGCATAGGTGCCCGCCGACAGCAGCATGTAGACGGAGCCGATGTGGATGCCCTGGGTAAAGAGGCGGGCGGGATCCCCCTGCCCCAACAAAATCGCCAGCCCCAGAATGGAGATGACGCCGCCAAGCAGTGCCCCCCAAGTGGGACGCTCGCGCAGCAACCAGATGCTGAGCAACACCGTCATCAAGGGGGTAAGCCCCATCATCAGGCCAATCTCGGTGGCCCCCAGGGTCTGCGCAGCGTAATAGCCGAAGGTCTGGTTGAGCACCATGCCGAGCAGGGCCAGCGCCGCCAGCTGATAGAAGCCGGCGCGCAGCTTGGCGCGATCCCGCCAGGCCCGGTGCGCAAGGAACGGCGTCAAGATGATGGCAGCCACCATCCAGCGCGACCAGGCCAGCGCCGCCGGCGAGAGCACGCCCACCGCCAGTTTGCTGACGATGGCATTGCCGGCCCAGATGGCCATGCAGGAGAAGGGAAACAAGAAGGCAAGTGGCATCGCTATATCCAGAAAAAAGCAGCGGGTATTTCTGGCGGCAGTATAGGGGGGTCAACAGGATTAGCAAGCGCCGCGCCGCCAGGGCAGAATTGGCTGACATAAAGGGGGTTCGAACAGCGCTGAAGAGGCCGGAGGGAGCCCAAAAACAGTCATGCCCGCACGGTGGCGGGCATGACGCGGATCAGCGAGGTGACGAAGCAATCACGCCGCATCCATGTGCAGTCTCGAGATCAACTCGTTGACCTCGACCACGGTCTGGCGGTGGGGAATGTCCGCCGACGTGGGCATCATCAGCAGGCCGGACTGGAAGTCAAAGCGTCCTCTGCCGTGGATGTAAATCCGCCCCTTGAAGAAGGTTTTGACATGTTTTGCCACCATCAGCGGCAGGTACTTCTTGAACACTCTCATCGTTTGCAACCTCTTGCAGTTGTATCCGTATGACAGCAGCTTCTGCGAAATAATTCCGTAAATTCTGTATAAAAATCCGGAAAAATCGCGACTCTCTTCCCCAAAAAACCAAACTATAACTTTTTATTAACTTTTAGCGTATTGTATGTGGTCCTTCCAACCAGAGCAAGACCCCCTTGCCATCTTGCCACTCGATACAGGCCAGACCTGAGGTGGCAAACATGGGGGCACCGGCCGCCGGACAGAGGCTCTGCACCAGATAGCCCACCAGCGGCAGGTGGCTCACCATCAGAATGCTGTCGTGCTTGGCCGCAAGCGAAGTGAGGTAGCTCGCCACGAAGGCCGGATCGCCATAGGGGGTGATGTCACCACTCTCTTCGACGGCCCCTGCCTTGGGTAATTCACTGCATATGCTCTGCCAGGTTTGTTTGGCGCGCAGATAGTTGCTGTGGATCACCCGATCCAGCTTGTCGCCAAGCAGGGGGGCCAGCCAGCGGGCCATGTGGATGGACTCTTCGATTCCCTGCTCGGTCAGTGGACGCTGTTCATCTGTTTTCGCATTCATGCCAGCCTGGCCATGACGCATGATGTAGATTTTCATTACAACCTCGCCCAACGGGCCTGTTTTGATAGCGGGGGGATCTTACCCCGCCATGCCGGGGGAAACAATTGCGCTACCTCTCAGAAAAGGGTTTGCCTCACCGGGTAGCGGGGTCGATAATCATGTTTAAATTCAAATAAATCCAACAAGAGTCACGCGCCAATGAGCCCATATGCCAGTCCCAACGACCATCGGCAGTACCACTATCTGGAGCTGGCAAACCGGCTCAGGGTCTTGTTGATCTGCGATCCCGACACCGACAAGTCTGCCGCCTCCCTGGCCGTCAACACCGGCCACTTCGACGATCCGGCGGACCGGCAGGGGATGGCTCATTTCCTTGAGCATATGCTGTTCCTTGGCACCTGCACCTATCCCAAACCTGGTGAATACCAGCAATTTATGAGCCGTCATGGCGGCAGCAACAACGCCTGGACCGGCACCGAGTTCACCAACTTCTTCTTCGAGATCGACAACGGCTTCTTCGAGGCCGGGCTGGATCGCTTCTCCCAGTTCTTCATCTGCCCCACCTTCGATCCCGAGTGGGTGGACAAGGAGCGCAACGCGGTCGACTCCGAATACCGCCTCAAGCTGCAGGACGACGTGCGCCGCAGCTACCAGGTGCATAAGGAGACGGTCAATCCCGCTCACCCCTTCGCCAAATTCTCGGTGGGCAACCTGGATACCCTGGCCGATCTGCCCGGCCGGGATCTCCGCTCCGACCTCATCCGGTTTTACGAAACCCACTACAGCGCGGATCGCATGGCGCTGGTGATGATCTCGCCAGCCACCATCGAGACCCAGCTCGGCTGGTGCGATCGCTTTTTCGCTCCCATTTTGAATCGCAATTTGGGAACGCCGACCCTCGAGATGCCCCTCTACCGGCTCGATGACCTGGGCATTCGCATCCAGATCAACCCGGTCAAGGAGACCCGCAAACTCGCACTCACCTTCCCGTTGCCCAACGTGGATGAGTATTACGACAAGAAACCCCTCACCTTCCTGAGCCACCTCATCGGCTACGAAGGGGACGGCAGCCTGCTCTCTCTGCTGAAAGCGAAGGGCTGGGTCAACCAGCTCTCCGCCGGCGGCGGTATCAGCGGCGCCAACTTCAAGGATTTTGGCGTCAACTTCGGGCTGACCCCGCTTGGGCTTGAACACGTTAACGAGATAGTGGCGGCCCTGTTCGGTTACTTGAAGCTCATCGAGCGCGGCGGGGTGGAAGCCTGGCGCTATGACGAGAAGCGCACCGTGCTTGAATCCGCCTTCCGCTTTCAGGAGCGGGGCCGAGCGCTCGACACCGTCTCCGGGCTGGTGTTGAACCTGTTCAGCTACGCCCCCGATGACCTGCTCTACGGCGACTACATGATGCGCGCATACGATGAGCCGCTCATTCGCCGCCTGCTCGCCAAGCTCACCCCCCACAACCTGCGCCTGACCATCACGGCGCCGGAGCTCAGCACGGACCGGCTGGCCCGCTGGTATCAGACCCCCTACAGCGTGACCACCATCACCGAGGCGGAGAAGATCCGCTGGCAGCAGAGCGAACCGGATCCGGCGCTGGCCCTGCCGCTGCCCAACCCCTTCATCAGCAACCGGCTCGACGTGCGCACGCCCGAGCTCACCGCCGACATGCCCGCCTGCCTGATTGATCGGCCCGGCTTTCGGCTCTGGCACCTGCACGAGCATCAGTTCAGCGTGCCCAAGGGCAACCTCTACATCTCCATCGACAGCGAGCATGCGGTCAAGAGCCCGCGCCACATCGCCATGGCACGCCTCGCGGTAGAGCTGCTCACCGACCACCTCAACGCCCTCACCTACCCGGCGGAGCTGGCGGGGCTCGGTTATCAGATCTATGCCCACCAGGGCGGCTTTACCATCAACCTGAGCGGCTTTGCCGACAAGCAGCCGCTGTTGCTCGACATGATCCTCGGCAACCGCACCCTGGGTTACCCGGATCCGGCCCGCTTTGCCGAAATCAAAGAGCAGCTCATTCGCAACTGGGACAATCAGTCCAAGGCGCGCCCCATCTCCCAGCTGTTCAACCAGCTCACCAGCCTGCTGCAGCCCAACAACCCGCCGTTCGAGCAGTTGCTGCGCCACCTGCGCAGCGTCGAGCTGAGCGAGATGCCTGCCTTCGTGGCAAGCCTCTTTGCCGAGGTGCACGTAGAGACCCTGGTGCACGGCGACTGGACCGCCGCCGAGGCCCTCGAGCTCGCCGCCTTGCTGGAGCGCCACCTTGGCGTCAACAGCCAGCCCAGTGCCGAGACCCGCCGCCCGCTCATCTCCATTCAGGACAGGGGCACCCTCATTCGCGAACAGGGCTGCGAGCATGAAGACTCGGCCCTGCTGGTCTACTACCAGTCGCGCACCACCCGGGCGCGGGATCTGGCCTGCTTCACCCTGGCCAACCACATCATGTCCTCCACCTTCTTTCACGAACTGCGCACCCGTCAGCAGCTCGGCTACGTGGTGGGGGCCGGCAACCTGCCCCTCAACCGCCATCCTGGCCTCATCTTCTATATCCAGTCGCCGGTGGCCGGGCCGCAGATCCTGCTGGATGCGGTGGAGGAGTTCATCGACCTGTTTCCGCTGGCCATGCTCGAGCTCACCGCCCGGCAGTGGCAGGACAGCAAGGCGGGCCTGCAGGCCCAGCTGAGCGAGCGGGATGCCAACCTGCGCAGCCGCGGCCAGCGGCTGTGGGTCAGCATCGGCAACAAGGATCTGGGCTTTGATCAGCGCGAAAGGGTGTGCGAGGAGGTGGGCAACCTGAGCCGCGCCGATCTGGTGCGCTTTATCACCCAGCTGAGATCGAGAACATCGGATCGACTGATCCTCTGCAGCTATGGCCAGGGCCACGAGCACGACGAGCGCATCACCGGCCAGTTCATCGACGACCCGCGTGCGTTCCGGCTCAATGCCGCCACCTTCGAGGCCTGATCAAACCGCCTGTTTTCCTTCTTGCAGCCAATAAAAAGCCGACCCCGTGGGGTCGGCTGGAAAAACCATAATCAATTGCGACCAGAGCCGCCAAAAGTGAACATGAGCGTGAAAATCAGACACTGAGTTGATGGTCGGCGGGCAGTCCCAAACCAGAGCGCGCCTGCCGATGACAACAGTGATTGAGAAACAGGCTCATCTTAGGCACTCCCCTCCCTTGTCACGTTGATCTATGTCAAAGGAGGTAATAAAGAGTCAACCAGCTGCAGCTTTATGGCCAGTTTTATCGCCTCAGCTCACGCTTTTGGTCAAGCCTCTGGACGGCGCACCAGCCGGTAGGCCACCTCGTCGAAGTAGGAGAGCTGGCCCGACAGCACCCTGGGGTGATCGAGCTCGGCCGCTCGCCCCAGCACCTCGACCTGGAAGTGGCGCTCGAACAGGGTGCGCACTTCCATCTCCCCCACCGAGAACGGCGGCTGGCGCTGCTGCTCCGGCTGATATTCCAGAGTCACCAGCAGGATCTGACCACCCGCCTCGATAAGCCGGCTCATCAGCTCGGCATATTGACGGCGCATGGCGGTCGGCAACGCGATGAGGGCTGCCCTGTCGTAGGCCAGCCGATAGCGGCGGCCAAGTTCGGGGGCGGCGAAAAAATCCCCTTCATAGATGCGCAGGCTGTCGTGCTGATGGCACTGATAGGGCCCCTCGGCACTCACAGTGTCGCTCAGCGTGTTCTCGCTGAAAAAGCTGTTGATGGCGACGGACGAGAGCTCGAACCCGTCGACCGGATGGCCCTGCCCGCTCAGCCAGAGCATGTCGCGGGACTTGCCGCACAGGGGCACCAGCACGGGCTCGCCCTGCTGCTGGGCCGACCACCAGGATTGCAGCCAGCGATTGAAATCCGCCTGATGAAAGCCGATCCGGTTCTCTTCCCAACGCTGATGCCAAAAAGCCGCTTCCATCCAGTCACCCCTGTCATGTAAAGATGCCTCAATATCACAACTTAGCCCGCTGCACGCAAGCACCAACAAGGCGGCAGCCGCAACTTTTGCCCAAAAAAGCGGAACAAAACAAAAAAGGGCCCGAAGGCCCCCTTTTGACATCTTTTTGTCATCCACTCCTGCTCTTTTTCGCCTGCTTTGCGCCTGCTACTACAGCAACGGCAGGGCGAGCCGGATCAGAGCAAAACTGGCTCGGCGCAGATGACCGCCGCCACCGCAGCAAGCCTTGCGGCGATCTCGGCAAAGTCGGGACGCACCGCCACCACCTCGGCAAGACAGTCATCCACTAGCGCATGCAGGGCATCCAGCCTGTCATCACAGGGGGCACAGCGGGCCAGCAGCTCTTCCAGCAGACAGCCGAAGGCTCTCACTTCCAGTCGCTCCAGCAAGCCGGCCAGCTCACCGTCGGTTCGCTCATAACAGGAGGCGGCGCCGAAATCCCCGAGCAGCAGCCGCCCCTCCCCTTGTGAGGCGTGCAGCATGTTGTGGGCGTAGAGATCGCCGTGCAGGATGCCGCGCCCATGCAGATGCAGCGCGGCGCTCGCCACCCCCTGCGCCATGGCCAGCAGTGCGGCCGGAGTAAAGCGGGCATCGGCTTGATAGATATCGCGAGTGCAGGAGTCCAGGCTCGGCGGTCCCGCCAGGTTGATAAAATCAGGATCTATCAGCGCCATCACCAGCGCCGGAATGCCGGAGGGATGATCGCCCACCCTCCCCTCGACCCCGACCAGATGGGGATGACGGCCAGCCGCCAGCGACACCGCCAGCTCGCAGCGGGGCAGCCCATCGCTGGTCACGGCCCCCTTGAAGCACTTGACCGCCACCGCCCGCGGTCCCGTCGGTGTTGCCAGCTCGGCGCGATGGATGACACCGGATGCCCCCTGCCCCAGCAGCTCGCCCACCTTAAGTGAAGCCCACGGAATGTAGGCCACCGAGGCGCACTGGCCCAGCCGCTGCTCCTGCTTGTCGCTGAAGGGGTTGCCTGCATACGCCAGCCAGGCGAGGCGTGGCAGCCTCGCCAGCCAATCCGGGAGCGCGTCGAGCCGGTTGGCGGCGATGCGCACCAGCTCCAGACGCTGGCAGTTGGCAAGGCTTGCCGGCAGCTCGCACAGGCGATTGCCCGAGAGCATCAGCTTTTGCAGGGCCTCGCACTGACCCATCTCATCGGGCAACTGCTCGATAGCGTTGTCGGTCAGGATCAACCAGCGCAGCCCCGCCGGCAGCGACGCAGCGGGCACAGTGGCGATCTGGTTGGCCTTGAAGCCCACCATGGTGAGCGCCGGGCAGCGCCCCAGCACCTCGGGCAGCTCGGTAAAGCGGTTCTCGGAGCAGAAAATGATGCGCAGCTTGCTGAACTCGGCCAGCTCATCAGGCAGCCGACTCAGCTGGTTGCCGGTGAGATCCAGCACCTCCAGCGTCTCTTTGAGACTCAAGATTTCGGGCGGGAACTCCGTCAGGTTTTCGGCGAGCTTGAGGTGGCGGGCGCCGCAGAGTTCACCTGCGCGCAGCTGTTCCAGGGTATGCATGACATCGTCTCTATCGGGGTGGCCGGCTCGCGGCCCACGGTGCTGCCGGTGGTTGGCCCGGCAGTCAAAAAAGAGGGGGCATTATAGAGAATGACGGCCGAAGATCCCCTGTTTTGTTGCCGCAAGAGCCGGTATCAACGCGCAGCAAAGCGGCATGGGGGCAAAGAGAGCAAGATCCGGGTCGTGTCTGCGAGGGCTGGTTGCCATAGTGGAGCCGAACCAGAGTGGGTCGAACCCATTGAGGTTCCAATCTACTGCCAACCCTGTGCGCCACTTAGCTGGCGCACAACACACCTGCGAGGGAACTGCCATGTCATTACTGTCCAACAAGGTCGCCATCATCACCGGCGCCAGCTCCGGCATCGGCCGCGCCAGCGCCATCCTGTTTGCCCGGGAAGGGGCCAGCGTCGTCGTCGGCGCCCGCCGCCAGCCCGAGCTGGATCTGCTGGTGGAGGAGATCCGCCATGAAGGGGGCCAGGCGGTGAGCCTGGCGGGAGACGTGAAAAGCGAAACCTATGCCCGCGCCCTGGTGGATCTTGCGCTGACCCGTTTCGGCGGGCTCGATATCGCCTTCAACAACGCCGGCATCACGGGGACACCGGGCAGCGTGCCGGCGCTTGAACTGGCACAGTGGCAGGAGACCCTGGATACCAACCTCACCAGCGCCTTTGTGGGGGCCAAGTACCAGATCCCCGCCATGCAGGCACGCGGGGGCGGCTCGCTGATCTTTACCTCCACCTTCGTCGGCCATACCCTGGGGCTGCCCGGCATGGCGGCCTATGCCGCAAGCAAGGCGGGCCTCATCGGCCTGACCCAGGTGCTGGCCGCCGAATATGGGGCACAAGGGGTGCGGATCAACGCCCTGCTGCCGGGGGGCACCGACACCCCCATGGGGCAGGCCTTCACCGATACCCCGGAGAGCCTCGCCTTTGTGCAGAATATGCATGCCCTCAAACGGCTGGCCCAACCGGAGGAGATCGCCCGCTCGGCCCTCTATCTCGCGTCCGATGCATCCAGCTTTACCACCGGCATTGCTCTGCTGGCCGATGGTGGGGTATCTATTTGTCGCACATGACCTTGTCGCACCCAAGATACTGCGGCTGCAAACCTATCGTGAGAGCGCCTTATGTCTGATTACGCCCGCATCGCCGATGCCATCCGTTTTATCGCAAGCCAGGTGGCGCGCCAGCCCACCCTGGACGAGATAGCGGCGCACGTTCACTTAAGCCCCTTTCACTTCCAGCGACTGTTCAGCCGCTGGGCCGGGGTGACGCCCAAACGCTATCTGCAGGTGCTGACTCTGGAGCGGGCCAAGGCACTGCTGCAGGAGTCGCGCCCGCTACTGGAGGTGGCCGATACCCTGGGCCTGAGCAGCGGCTCGCGGCTCTACGATCACTTCGTGCAGCTAGAAGCGGTGACACCGGGCGAGTACAAACAGCGCGGGGCCGGGCTGGTTATCGATCACGGGGTGCACGACACCCCCTTCGGCCAGGCGTTCGTCGCCCTCACCCCGCGGGGGATATGCAACTTCTCGTTTCTCGATGACCAGGCCCCACAGACACCGCTGACCGCCCTCGCCCAGAGCTGGCCAGAGGCAGAACTTAGGGAGGAGCCGTCACGCACCATGGGGGTCATCCACACCATGTTCGATGGCAGCAAGGCGCCGGATCGCCCCATCTCCTTACACGTAAGCGGCACCAACTTTCAGATCAGCGTCTGGCGGGCGCTGCTGCAGATCCCGCCAGCCAAGGTGGTGAGCTACGCCCAGGTGGCGAGCGCCGTCGGCAACCCCAAGGCCGCCCGCGCCGTGGGGCTGGCGGTGGGCGCCAACCCCGTCGCCTTGATGATCCCCTGCCACCGGGTCATCCAGCAAAACGGCAAGCTTGGCGGCTATCACTGGGGCGAAACCCGCAAACAGGCGATACACGCCTGGGAAGCGGCGAGGTATGAGTGAACGTGGCTTTTTTCTGTCCGGCCTGATGAGGAAAACAGGAATCTTGGTAGTGAGTCAGCAGACCATCAGGCAGCGCCCGACAGCGTGCGGCGATATAAAGCGGGGAGACCTGAAGAATCGGGGCGCAGATCGCCCCTTTTTATTGCTTTGGCAAGACATGGTGCCTAGCCACACCACCCCAGCGGATTGACGAAGCAAGTAGGGTACAATAAGCGCAGCGCATTGCACCGCTTGCAACGGGGCTTTTGTGCAAAAAAAGTAGAGGTGCAATTTCATTGCACCCTACGGCACTTCCAAAATATAGTTCTAGTCAGAATTCGAGGTCTATCACGAATTATCCCAATTAATCTATTTTTTAAACTTTGTCATGACACCTCTCAATTAACTCATAGCGGCTAACACCTCAATAACCGGCGCAGTTTTGCTGCGTCCGGCGCCGTAGGCGCGAAGTTGATTTATTTGTTAGTGCTCCTCATTGCCACTCTTTCCACTCAGACCATGTCCCTTCTACAGTGCCAGTTTTCCGAAGCTCTTGTAAGACACCTTCAGACAAGTATTCTGAATCACATAGGTAGGGCATGGATATTCCCCCAGTGTCTAAACTACCGAGAGTATAGTATTCAGCCATAGGGCGTATAGAAGGGTCTTGGTAAGCTAAGCGAGTAAATAAATCACCAATTAGCGTACCCAGCATGGTATCAAAAGGATCTTCTTTCTCTTGGTGCCAAGTGCAGTTAAATCCCACGGAGATACCTTCTTTTGTTTCTCCAGACAATGAACCCTCTGTAAACTCCTCCTTGGAAACATTCGGCCCAATGAGAATTGATTTAAATATCCGGAAAATTGCTGCGTCAGCAATACACACAACATCTAGCATTTCCCGTGGATGGTCAACCCCCTTAAACTGAAGATTTTGGAAACACTCCATAATATCGAATGCGTAATGCTCATTTTCCTTATTCCACTCATGAGAATGAGCCAATACTCCAGTGACAATTGGCTGATTCAATTCTTTATATGGTGACCCCGTACGTTCTGGAACTAATTTTTTATGGTGGATGCTGTACTTATTATTTTCTTTAAGTGTCGTTTTCTCAATGTCAGTTTGCACTCAAACACCGCTAATACAGCGCCTGCTAAATAGTACTTTTTATTAATAAGATGTTTAGGGTAGGCAGGGTGAAGAACCAGTATGTCAACCTGAGGACTTGCTTCTCCATCATGGCTTAAAATTCTACCTTTCGTTACGATATGGTAGTTAGACGGGAGCCAATTTCTTAGTAGTGCAGCCCAATTTTCTTCACCTTCATCACCTGCAGTGCCAGGGTCTTCTTTGCTTCGTGCTGAGATTCTTTTGTATTCAGAAGATAGCTCATGCTGCAATTGCTGCATAAATTTATTCAATTCTGATCGCATATGTACGACATCTCTGGTGAATACTAGCAGTGATTAGAAATAGAAGGTGGTACTAATCCAACAGCAGGCCGTATAACTCTGCGGTATCCTCATAACTACCTAAAAATAATTTTAAATCATTAAATTTCACATCATCACTAATATCTGAACGTATTCGCTTGACTTCTTATTTTTCCTACCAATACCACTATATAAAAAACAGTTGAGGAGTCAGCTATGGAAAACGCAACAAAACTACGCTTCCATTCACAGTGACGCCCACTGATGCGGCTTGCTCACACGGTTCCAGAATAACAGCCAAGCTACCACCAGACAGCCTCCAGTTTGCATCTTTTGATCCACAAAATATCTCTGATCTGATTCATTGGTGACTACAAAGAGGCCATATCCAGACGGATATACTAACGAGCAAGGCAGAGAAGAAAAAGAGTGAGACGGCAGTTTCCTGAGCAAGATCAACAAATTAAATAAGAGTACCAATGCTGGCCACATATCAACGGTGCCGGATCCTAGGGAAGGTGCGAATAAGCGGGGAAATTCTTCTCGGCTGACTCAGTCATTTCATTTCTTCATGTTTGAGCCGATTTTTTCTCCCGTAAATGCCTTGAATCAGCCTATTTAGACCGTTTCTTCGCCATTTAAGGCGTTATCCCCAGTTTTTAGTGAGATCTCTCCCACTGACGTATCATTTGGTCCGCCCGAAACAGGTTGGCCAGCGTGAATAACAT